>JAEURA010000176.1 GCA_016789005.1 Anaerolineae bacterium | reverse complement strand
CGACGCCGACTAGGGTCTGTCTGCAAACTGCTCACCTCACTCCGTTTCGCTGCGCTCAACCGCCCCTCTCCGCGCGGAGAGGGGCAGGGGGTGAGGTTGGGGTGAGGTTGTGTGAAAACCGGGTTTGCAGACACGCGCTAAAGTGAATTCTCGAAAGAAATCCACGAACGGGAGACCCGCCGGGTCGCCCCTACAACCGACGTGCCGTAGGGGCGAGCCGGCGGCTCGTCCGTTGAAAAGATGCGAGACATGGCTTAAGCGGAATCTTGAAAGAAATCCACGAACGGGAGACCCGCCGGGTCTCCCCTACGACCGCCAACCCGTAGGGGCGAGCCGGCGGCTCGTCCGTTGAGAAGATACGAGACAAGGCTTAGTATCATCGCGGCGCGGTGGGCAGGATCGACAAGCAGGATTAGGCACATCGTGCAATAGATCGCCTTTGCCTTTCGCGCTATGCTTCCTTACAGGTTTCAGATCAGGAAGACAGCATGTTCGCGCAGTTCGTCTGCAAGCAGGTCAAGAAGCAGCCACCCGAACGAATCGTCCGGGCGTTTGTGCTTTCCTGATCGACAGCGCGAACCCAGCAGAGCGCCTTCACAGCCGCCCGGACCCATCCGGGCGGCTTTTATTTCCCGTGATGGCAGCGCAGTACAGGCAGGACGGCATCGAAGGCTTTTTCGGATTATCGAGGAGGCTAAAGTATGCCGTTGGATCACTTCAGCATTATCGAAAGCACGCTGCGCGAGGGCGAACAGTTCAGCACCGCCACCTTCACCACCGCGCAGAAGCTGGAGATCGCCGGTCTGCTCGACGACTTCGGCGTCGAGATGATCGAGATGACCTCGCCGCTGGCATCGTCGCAGAGCGAGGCGGACATTCGCGCGGTCGTCGCCGCCGGGCTGCGCCCGCGCATCCTGACGCACGTGCGCTGCAAGCGCGAGGATGCCCTGCGTGCCCTGGACACCGGCGTGCAGGGGATCGACATCGTCATCGGCACGTCGCCGCAGCTGATCAAGAACAGTCACGGCAAATCGATCCCCCAGATCATCGCCGAAGCCAGCGAAGTCCTGGCGTGCATCCGCCAGCAGGCTCCGAACATCATCCTACGTTTCAGCACCGAAGACAGCTTCCGCAGCCGGGAATCCGACCTGCTGCGCGTCTACCTCGCCATCGCCGATCTCGGCTTCGTGGATCGGCTGGGCGTGGCGGACACCGTCGGCATTGCTACTCCCAGCCGCGTCTCGGCGCTGGTCGGGCAGCTGGTGCGGCTGACGAGCCTGGACATCGAGTTTCATGGTCACAACGACAGCGGCTGCGCCATCGCCAATGCCTATGCCGCGCTCGAAGCCGGGGCGACCCACATCGATACCACCGTTCTGGGCATCGGCGAGCGCAACGGCATCACGCCGCTGGGCGGGCTGATCGCCCGGCTGTACACCCTCGATATTGCCTACGTCTGCAAATACAACCTGCGCCTGCTGCCGCAGATCGACCGGCGCGTCGCCGAAATCTGTGGTCTCGCTATTCCTTTCGGCAATTACATCACCGGTGCGAGCGCCTTCATCCACAAAGCCGGCATCCATGCCAAGGCGGTGCTGGCGGACCCGGCGACCTACGAGGCGATCAACCCGGCGGACTTCGGGCTGACGCGCGAGATCAGCATCGGTCACCGGCTGACCGGCTGGAACGCCGTGCGCCGCCGCGCCGAGGACCTGGGGCTGGCGCTCGACGACGCTGTCGTACAGCGCATCACCCGGCAGATCAAAGAGCGCGCCCACGATCAGCCGCTCAGCCTGGACGAAGTCGATGCCCTGCTGCGCGCGGAAGGTGTGGCATGACCGGCTGGACGTTTGCCGAAAAAGCCCTGGCGCGGGCGGCGGGTGTCGATGCCGTGCGCGCCGGTGATGTACTTGACGTGCGCCCGGACCTGATCTTCAGCCACGACAACACCGCCGCCATCCGGCGCATCTTCGAACAGATCGGCGCGCCCCGGCTCGCCCGCCCTGACCGCATGGCGATCACGCTCGACCACGCTGCGCCCGCGCCGACCAGCCAGCACGCGGCGAATCACGCCGAAATCCGCCGCTTTGTCGCCGATCACGGCGTCGCCCATTTCTTCGAGGTCGGGCGCGGCATCTGCCATCAGGTGATCAGCGAAGAAGCGTTGATCCTGCCCGGCGAGACGATCTTCGGTTCGGACAGCCACACCACGCATTTCGGCTGGATGGGGGCATTCGGCATGGGCGTCGGGCGGACGGAGATGGCGGCGCTGTGGGCGACCGGCGCACTGTGGATTCGTGTGCCCGAAGCGGTGCAGATCGTGCTGGAGGGTCGGCTTCAGCCCGGCGTCACCGCCAAGGATGTCTGTCTGCGCCTGCTCGGCGACCTGGGCATGACGGGCGGGCAGTACCGCTCCATCGAGTTTGCTGGCGCGGGCGTCGCCTCGCTGCCTCTGGATGAGCGCCCGGTCATCCCCAACATGATGGCGGAGTTCGGCGCGATGAACGCCTACTTTCCGCCCGACGAGGTCGTCTTCGCGGCGCTGAACGCCCGCCGCACGCGCGATTATGCGCCGCTCTACCCGGATGCCGACGCCGACTACGCCGAACGTCATCGCCTGGATGTCAGCGCCGTCGAGCCGCTGGTGGCGCTGCCACATCAGCCGGATCACGTCGTCCCGGTCGCGCAGGCACAGGGCAAACCGGTTGATCAGGCGTTCATCGGAACCTGTACCGGCGCGCGCTACAGTGATCTGGCAGCCGCCGCCCAGGTGGTGCGCGGGCGCAGACTGCGATCCCGGCTGATCGTCATCCCTGCCAGCAGTGAGGTGTTGGAACAGGCGGCACGTTCCGGCGTCCTGCTTGATCTGATCGCTGCCGGCGCGGCGGTCGCATCGCCCGGCTGCGGTCCGTGCATGGGCAATCACCTCGGCGTGCCCGCCCCGAATGAGGCGACGATCAGCACCGGCAGTCGCAACTTTCGCGGGCGTATGGGCACCGCCGACGCGCCGATCTATCTGAGTAATCCCTACGTCGCCGCCGCCAGCGCCGTGACGGGCTGCATCACGCATCCAGGAGAATTCTTATGAGCCGCCATCGCGTCTGGGTCTATGGCGATAACGTCAACACCGATGTCATCTTTCCGGGGAAGTACACGTATACGCTCAAGTCGCCGGAGGAGATCGCCGCGCGCGCGCTGGAAGACCTCGACCCGGCGTTCACGGCGGGCGCTGAACCCGGCGATGTCATCGTCGCCGGGTTCAACTGGGGCTGCGGCAGCAGCCGCGAACAGGCGGTGACGGCGGTCAAGTACCGAGGCGTCCCGGCGATTCTGGCGTCGTCGTTCAGCGGGCTGTACTTCCGCAACTGCATCAACCAGGGCATCCGTCCGATTGTGCTGCCGGGCTTGTCGGCGGTGGTGCAGACCGGCGATTTCATCGAGATCGCCGGCGATTTCGTACTTGCCGCCGGGGTGCGCTATTCGATCCCGCCGCTGTCCGTCACGGCGCAGGCGATCCTCGACGCCGGCGGTCTGACGCCGATGCTTCAGAAGCGTTTTCGCGGCGAAATCACGCCGCTGACCGGAATCGGGGGCGGCGAATGAGCCATACGATTGTGCTGATCGGCGGCGACGGCATCGGCGCGGAGGTGATCCCGGCGGCGCGGCGCGTGCTGGAGGCGCTGCGCCTTCCGCTGACGTTCGTCGAAGCCGACGCCGGATTTGCCGCGTTTGAACGGACGGGCGACGCTCTGCCGGCGGAGACGCTGCGCCTGTGTGAGCGCGCCGATGCCATCCTGTTCGGGGCGACCCAATCGCCGATGACCAAAGTGGCGGGCTACCGCAGCCCGATCTTGCAGCTGCGCCGCCATTTTGACTTGTACGCCAATCTGCGCCCGGCGGTCGGGGAGGGCGTCGATCTGCTGATCGTGCGGGAGAACACCGAAGGGATGTACAGCGGGCGCGAACGGGTCGAGGATGACGGCGAGACGGCGATCCTGGAGCGGGTGATCACGGCGCGGGCGTCGGCGCGCATCGTCGAGGCGGCGTGCGCCTGGGCACGGCGTCGGCGCGGGCGGCTGACGCTGGTCCACAAGGCGAATGTGCTGAAAGAGACGTGTGGGCTGTTTCGGCGCGTCGGTCTGGAGACGGCGGCGCGTTTCCCCGACGTGGCGGTCGATGAGCTGCTGGTCGATACCGCCGCGCTTCAGCTCGCGCAGGACGCCCGGCGCTTCGACGTGATCGTGACGACTAACCTGTTCGGCGACATCCTCAGCGATCTGGCTGCCGGGCTGACCGGCGGGCTGGGGCTGGCGGCGTCCGCCAATGTCGGGGCGGGCGTGCCCGTCTTCGAGCCGGTACACGGCAGTGCCCCGGACATCGCCGGACAGGATAAAGCCGATCCGCGCGCTGCCATCCTGAGCGCGGCGATGCTGCTCGATCATCTGGGTTATGTTCAACCGGCAGCGGGTGTTCGCGCGGCAGCCTACGCGACGGCGCACACCGGCAGCACAACCGCCACCGCCGAGCGAATCGCAGCAGCAATCACGTAGGGGCGACCCGCCGGTTCGCCCACCCCGCCGGGACGCCCGGCGCGCCGTTTACGGCGTCTGACCGCCTTCGTAAGCGCGATTCCAGTCGCGCACCGCGTCGAAGACCGGGCGGAAGACGAAGTTCGGTCCGATGATCGAGTAGGCGACGTTGTCGTTGTCGGCTGCCCAGCCCGCCTGCGGACCATAGTTCAGGTTCCACAGGAACGCCAGCCAGACGCTGTTCGAGCTGCGCATGAACTCCAGCGCCCGCACGGTGAAATCGCGCTGTTCTTCCAGCGTGTTATCGCCGGCGAACTCGAAACCCTGCGGCACGCCATTCAAGCCTTCGGCGGAGGGCCAGCCGAACTCGGTGACGCACAGCTTCTGATTCCCACCCGCCAGCGCGATTTTGCTGGCATAAGTGGAAAGCGTGCTGCGGAAGCTCCACGAGTGGTGGGGATTGTCGAACGGACCCCGGTAGCTGGCGCTCGGATCGTTCGGGACGGCGTCCCAGGTGTATTCCGGGCTGACGTTGATGCCGTTGTGGTGCGCGCCCACGCAGTCGGCATAATTGAGCATGCCGGCGCTGATCAGCTGATCCAGGTAGACGAAGTCGTCCCAGGCGTGAACGCCGTCGCTGAGTCCGGTCGGGGCGAGCGCGCCGCTGACCACGATCACGCCCGGATCGACGGCTTTGATCGCCTGATAGGTCGTCCGCAGCAGCGAGACGTAGTCTTCGGCGCGCAGCCCGCCCGGAGCCGTCCATTCGCGGTCGAGGTTCTGCTCGTTCCAGACTTCGACGGCATGGATCATCCCCGGATAGCGGCGCAGCAGCGCGGTCACGAAGGTGGCGTAGTCGTTCGGATCGGCAGGGGGACCATGCTGCTCCAGGTTAACGCCTTCGGGGCGCGCCCAGTCCGGCGCAGTGACCACCGAGACCAGCACCTTCAGCCCCTTGTCGCGCGCCGCCAGCAGATAAGTGTCGGTCAGGAACCAGTCATAGGCGCCGCGCTCCGGCTCCAGCTCATCCCAGCGCACCTGCTGCTTGACCCAGCGGACGCTTAACTGGTTGGAAGCGACGTCCATCCACTGCGCCATGTTGTCGTAGCTGACCTGCACCTGAACGCCGAGGTGGAAACGGGTGTCATCGACCGGCAGCAGAGTGGGTGTGGCGGCGCTGATGTCCGCCTGGGCGACCGCCTGCGGCGGCGCGGTGGCGACGACCGGGCGGGTGGGAATGGGCGTGAAGGTGGCGCGGGCGGTGGTCGGGGCGGCGGTGGTATCGGGCAGGGCGGCGGCGGCGCGCAGCCCGTTCTGAGCGCCGGGCGCGAAGATCGCGCCGTAGGTCATGTAGATGGCGATGAAGGCGACGGCTCCGAGGATGAAGGTGATGCCGCTCCAGATGATGACGAAGCTGCGAAGCTGCCGCCGGTAACGCGCTACAGGGGTATTCGACGCCATCACTTTGCCTCCAGGATCATCGATTGATCAGTCCACATCGCTGGGCGGATGCTGTTCCGACTCAACGCCGGGGGCATCCGGGTCAGGTTTACCGAAGACCAGGCTCAGCGGCAGCGAGAAGCCCGGCAGCACGCTTCCCCCATCCAGGATATCGTCGGCGCTCAGGCGAATCGGCTTTCGCCCAGGCGAGTACACCTCGGCGTGCGGCGAATACGGATCGAACAACCAGACGGTCGTCCCGGCGTTCAGGTAGCTGACGATCTTGAGCCGCATATCTTCCGGATGGTTCGAAGGAGAGAGAACTTCGACGGCAAGATCGGGGGCAACCGGATTATAAGCGACATCCGGCTGGATGGGCTGGCGCGCATAGGACATGTAGGCGGCATCGGGAATGCAGCGGTCGCCGCCGATGATATAGCCGCCGTCGGCTCCCGTCACAACGCCAAGGCGGTGCTGTCGCACGTAAAGCGTGATCATGCCCAGGACGATGGCTCCGGTTGAGGAGGACAGACTGCTCGACACCACCTCGATAATCCTTCCACCGATGAACTCCAGCAGCCGGTCACGGTTGCCGGGCAGGAGCGCGAACGCCTCGAACGCCTCGGCGGTCATGCGTTTCTCGACGGTCAGGGTCATGATACGCTGCCTCCGTCCTCATCGACGAGCGACTGAACCCGCGCGGTTCAGCCGCTCATTATAGCATGGGCGGTCGTTCAGCCGGCGCAGATCAGCGGGCAGCCGACAGGGCATCGCAGGCTGGACACCCGCCGCCGGGGCGGATGATGGCGAAGCCCGCC
This sequence comes from Anaerolineae bacterium, assembly GCA_016789005.1. Taxonomy (GTDB): domain Bacteria; phylum Chloroflexota; class Anaerolineae; order Aggregatilineales; family Phototrophicaceae; genus Flexifilum. The sequence continues at coordinate 6,721 of JAEURA010000176.1, read as the reverse complement.
ATCGGGTCAGAGCCGTACACGGTGAAATCGACGTTCCAGACGATCATCAGCCGCACCCTGCCGCTCTGCGAGGCGATGGCGGCGGCTTCCGCCAGCCACGCCGCCTGCTGCGCCACGGTGGTGTTCGCCCCCCAGGCAAAATACGGATCGAGCGGCGGATAGCCCTCCGGCGTCAGGTAGCCCAGTTCGGTGAAGCAGATCGGCTTCGCGCCGCCGATGATGGTCCAGTAGGTGTTGAGCATGCCCAGGAAATAGCGCGTGTAATAGTTGTCGCGCGGGTCGCCGCTGGTGGCGCTCGCCGGGGTGACGCCCTCGTTGTAGTGTGCGCCCACGCAGTCGGCATAGTTCAGACCGCCTGCCGCCACGAACTGGCGCAGCCAGTTGTCGTCGTTGACCACCGCGCCGGGGTAGGCGGCTTCCGCTCCGGTGGGGGCGGGCGCGGCGCTGATCACCATGACGCTTCCGTTGACGCTCTGCACCGCCTCGAAGGATTGGCGCAGCAGCTCGGCGTAATATTCGCCGCTGATCTGCCCGGTGGGCCATTCGCGGTCGATGTTCGCTTCGTTCCACACCTCGATAGCGTCTGGTCCCTGCCCGGCGATCCCGCCGACGAAAGAGGCGAACTGGCTGACGTAGCCGCCCCCGCCCGCCGCCAGGTCGCCCGGCGAACCGACGACGCCGATCAGAATCTTGAAGCCGCGGCCGTGCGCCTCGCTGATCGGTCCCGCCGCGACTCCGGGGTCGGCTCCAGGTCCATAACGCAGTTGAATCTTCATCCAGTTCATCCCAGCGCGCTGCATGGCTCCGGCTCCGCCGGTCCCGGTGCTGGTGACGTGCCCGCCGTACTCGAACTGCCCGGCGACGATGCTGCCCGCGCCCACCTGCACCGCCGCCTGCCCGCCGCCGGTCGGCTGAGAGACTGCCGGAGCGGTCGGCTGCGGTGTGGGGGTTGGCGTCGCGGTCGGCAGTGGAGTGGGCGTCGGCGAGGGCGCGAAGACCCCGACGGACGCGCCTTCGCGCGGGACCTGCACGGCGCTGCCGCCGACGATGGCGACATTGACGGCGTAATTGCCATCTGGCGCCTGGATGGTGGCGACCAGCGCCTCACCCAGGGCGGTCGTCACCTCGTCGATGACGCCGCCGCTCCCTTCGACGGTCCAGCGCAGCGCCAGATCGAGCGCCCCGGTTGCTGCCGGCAAGCCCAGACCGTAACTCTGCACGGCTTCCAGCACCGTCGGGGCAACCCCTGGCGCGTTGAGGTCGCTGAAGGCGACGCCCGCCAGTGCGAAGGCGGTCGTCTTCTCGATGCGCCAGCGCACGGCGTCGCCCGTCGCCAGCCAGATGCGGGCGATTGCGCCGCCGAATTCATCCAGATAATCGATATAGGGCTGACCGGTCAGCGGGTCGCTGCCCAGTTCGGCGGGGTAGCCGTCAAGGCGGGCTGTCAGCGGCGTGCCGGGTGGGATGGTGCCGCCCGGCGCGAGTTCGACTTCGATAGTGACATCGCCGAGCGCCGAGAGCGCCTGATCGATGCCCATCGGTGTGAAGCCGTCGCCGACCTGCCGCTGTGAACGCGCCGACAGTTCGATGTAGAGCTTCTGACGGCTGACTTCATCGACCGCCCAGCGCAGCATGGCGTCCACCAGACGATCTTCGCCCGGCACAAATGCCGCCGGGTCAGCGGGCAGGGTGACGACCAACCCGTCCGCCGCCGCGCCGAGCGCCCGCCAGTCGTAGGCTCCGGTCACCCAGCCGTCGGCGGTGTTCTGCGCGGCGGGGACGGCGACGATGAGGATCTGCTGCCGCGCCTGAAGCTGCGCGCCGAGCGCTGCGATGAACGCGCTGAACGCGCTGCGCAGGTCGTCGGGCAGGTCGCGATAGTCGATCAGCACGCCGTCGTAGCCGGAATCGGCAAGCGCCATCAGCTGATTGATGTGCGCCGCGCGCAGACCGCTGTTGGCGAGGATCGCCGCCACCGTGTCGGGATCGGTCGCCTGCGGGTCGAGATAGTTGCGCACCGCCGGGGTGACCAGATAGCCGTCGTCGAGCGAGAAGCCCGCCGCCAGGCTGCCGACCAGGCTGCCCTGAAGGGTGGGCTGCAAGCCCGCTGGCGCGACGATGGTCGCCATCTCCGCCACCTGGCTGGCGAGTACCTGATCGACATCGACCTCGGCGAGGATCGCCTTCGGCGCGCCGGGGACGCGCAGCGCCGCCAGCTGCACCGGCAGTTCATCGACGGCGGCGACCAGCGACGAGCCGGTGAGCGCCGCCGGAATGAACCGCCACTCTCGCGCCTGGGGATCATAACCATAGAGGTCGATCAGGTCGGCAGGCGTGGTCGGATCGGTGATCTCCAGGCTGAGCGCGACCCGTTCCGGCGCAGTACCGGTCGTGTCGAGACTGAACAGGTCGCTGATCGGCTCGGCGCTGACCGGCAGCGCCTGATATGCCGTTCGCAGCGCGCCGTCAGGGCTGGAAGCAGCGGCAGCGAAGTTCTGCTGCGAGACCGCTGACAGCGCCACGCCGAATTCCGCGCCGGGGTCATCGCCGAAGATGGCGACCGTCAGCGCGCCTTCGCGGACGGCATTGGCTTCCGCCGTCAGAGGGGTGTAGCGCGGTCCTGTCAGCCGTTGAAGCAGGTTGATCGGCGGCAGGAGCAGCCCAACCACCAGCAGCACCAGAAACGTCGCCAGAGTCAGACCGGCGAGCAGCCAGCAGCCGCCCCCCCTGCTGCGCTTTTTGCCGCTTCCCCCTACGGGCGGCAGCGCGCCGGTCCTGCGGGGGTTGGTCTTGTTCGCCTGGAGCGCCTGAGCCTCCGGATCAAAATCGGGGACGACGGCGGGAAGACCGCTCGTGCTGCGTTTATCTTCGCTCATCTTGGAACCTCGTCATGCGCCAGACCCGCAGACGAGACGCCCGACCGCCTGGGCGTCTCGCGCGGCGTCACGGCTTCGGGGAAAAGGCTAGCTGCCGAGCAGGTCACAGGCAGGACAGCCGCCGCCGGGGCGGATGATGGCATAGCCCGCCATCGGGTCCGCGCCGTATTCGGTGAAATCCACATTCCAGATGATGACCAGCCGCACCTTGCCGCTGCGCGCCGCCAGCGTCACCGCCTGATCGACCCACTGCGCCTGTTCCGCCTGGCTGGTGTTTTCCGCCCAGCCAAACGCGCCCGGCAGCGCCCCGTAGCCTTCGGGCGACAGGAAGCCAAGTTCGGTGAAGCACAGCGGACGCCTGCCGCCGACGGCGTCGGAGTAGGTGTTGACCATGCCCCAGAAGTAGCGGCTGTAGTGCCCGCTGTTGCCGCGCGGGTCGCCGCTGGTCTGGTTGGGTGGCACGATGCCCTCGTTGTAGTGAATGCCGACGCAGTCCATGGTGTTCGCCGCGCCCGCCGCCGCCATCCGCTGGACGAACAGATTGTCGTCGCAGCCCGCGCCGCCGCAGCCGCCGAAGAATCCGGTCGGAGCCGGCGCGCCGCTGATCACCAGAGTCGCCGGGTTGGCGGCTTTGATGGCGTGGTAGGCGCGGCGCAGCATCTCAGCGTAGCGCTCCGGGCTGATCGTCCCGGCGGGCCATTCGCGGTCGATGTTCGGTTCATTCCAGACTTCGATGGCGTCTGCGCCCTGCGCCGCCGCCTGGGCGACCGATCCGGCGTAAGCGTCCAGGAATCCGTCATCGTTGGGGTTGCCGTTGCCGACGATTCCCAGCAGGATGCGGAAGCCGTTGGCATGCGCCTCGTTGATCACCCCGCTGTAATCCTGGAAGGGGCGCACCTGACGCTTGATCCAGGTCATGCCTGCCGCGCGCATGTGGCTGACCGTCGCGGCGCTCAACCCGGCGATGTGACCGCCGTACTGGAAGCCGCGCACCGGCGCGGTGTTGACGACCGGCGCAGCGGGGGCGGCGTCCGCCGGCGCGGAATCGCCAGGAGCGGTATCCGCGGGCGGCGCATCGGCGGCGGGCGGGGCGCTTCCCGCCGGCGCTCCGGCAGTGTAGGGGTCTTCGATCCACTTCGAGGGCAGGGCGGCGATCTGATCCGGCGTCAGTCCGAGCGCTGTATCGACGAGCCAGCCCTGACTGTTGTCCTGGGCGATGCCGCGCACCCATCCGCCGCCCGGCGCGCGCCCGTCAGCGCGGAAGGCGGTCCCGGCGGGCAGGACGGTGAGGATGCGCCAATCGACGCCCGGACCGGAACGCAGGCGCGCATCGGCGTTGAGCGTCGTGTCAAAGGTGGTTGCCTGGGCGAAAAGCGCCGTCGGTCCTGCCAGCGCCAGGAACGCCAGCGCGAGGACGATCAGAATTGGGTAAGGGGTGCGTCGTGCCATCCCGTTTGATGATCTCCGTCTAGAACCGCTCAAAGATGATGCTCAATGCCTGTCGCGCGCCGCCTTACGCCAATGCGGCGCTGCGCATGAAAGGCGGGGGCATTGTAGCAAAGCCCTCCGACAATGGCAAAGCAGGTGACTTCCTTGACATAAACTCGACGCGCGGTGTATAGTTATTGATAAACCTATACATGGAGTGGTTAGTCCGCGATGTCCGTCAAACATGCCATCCTGGCGCTGCTCTATAACGAAGAACTGCACGGCTACGAAATCAGCAAGCGCCTGCCGCTGACCCTCAACGCCGGTTGGGAGGTCAAACCGGGACAGGTCGCCAGCACGCTGACTCGACTGGAGTCGGCGGCGCTGCTGACCCACCATGCTGAAGCCGGCAACGATGCGCCGGAGCGCAAAGTCTACCGGCTGACCGACCAGGGCAAGCGCGAACTGATCGACTGGCTTCTGACGCCGGAAGTCCGCGATTACCGTTCCGGCGACGACTTCTACCTGAAGCTGATCTTCTGCCTGATCGGCGCGCCGGTAGACATCGCCGAGGTGATCCGGCAGCAGCGGCGGCAGCTCTACCAGGAACTGCACGATGTGACGCAGCTTCGCGAGCAGCTGGACGCTGAAAACGATCTGCCATTTCAACTGCTGCTCGACACCGCCATCATGCACCTGGATGCCGACATCCGCTGGCTGGAGATGTGCGAGGTGCGCCTTCCAGAACTGCGCCGCTACCGCCCACCGCAGCCGCCCCCGCTGACGCGCGGCAGACCGCGCAGCGGGGTGAAAGACGAATAGACCGACGAGGGGATGAGAGTCGATGGAAGAGAGGATTCCCATGCAGGCGAAAGAGATCGTGCACGTCGAAGGGCTGACCAGGACCTATGGCAGCGGCGAAACTGCCTTCACGGCGCTGAATCGGGTCAGCCTGAGCGTGAGCCAGGGTGAAATGGTCGCCGTCATGGGACCGAGCGGTTCCGGCAAGAGCACGCTGCTGCACTTGATCGGCGGACTGGACCGACCGACCGCCGGGAGCGTGCAGATCGATGGGGCGCTGCTGAATGACCTGAACGACAAGTCGCTTTCGGCACTGCGGCGGCGGCGCATCGGCTTCATCTTCCAGACCTACAACCTGCTGCCGGCGCTGACCGCCCGCGAAAACGTCGCCATGCCGCTCATCCTGGACGGCGTACGCCGTGCGACTGCGCTGGAGCGCGCCGGCGAGGTGCTGGCGGCGGTCGGCTTGCAGGACCGCGCCGACTACCGCCCGGCGTCCCTTTCCGGTGGTCAGCAGCAGCGCGTGGGGATCGCCCGGGCGCTGGTCATCCAGCCGGCGCTGATCCTGGCGGACGAGCCGACCGGCGCGCTGGATTCCGAGACCGGGCAGGACATCATCCGGCTGATCCGCCAGCTGGCGACTCGCCAGCGGCAGACCATCATGCTGGTCACACACGATGCCCGTGTCGCCGCCCACGCCGCCCGAATCATCAATCTGAAAGACGGCAGCATCGTCGATGACAACAGGCTCAAGAGCCGCCAGGAGGTCTACGATGCTGTCCCGGTTGGTTGATCCTCATCCGTTCGCCCGTTCCGGGGTTGGAGGCGCATCATGAACCTGATCTTCCTCGCCCGGCGCTACCTGCTGCTGCGCCGCACCCGCGCCGCGCTGACCCTGCTCGCCATCGTCTTCGGCGTCGCCACGCTTTACGCCGCCAACGCCATGCCCGGCGCGGTGCAGGCTGCCGCCGAACGGACCGCCCTGGGCGCTGATGGGGCGACGATCCGCCTGTTTCAGGCGATGACCGGACGTTCCGAACCGCTGCGCGCCGACATGGCGGCAGCCGTCACCGGGCTGCCGGGCATCGAAGCCGCTGTCTTCGAGCCTGGCGCGACGCCGTACGAAGACGTGCTCACTCTGCGGCTGACGAGCGGCGTACCGGTCGTCGAGGTCCTGGAGCGGGTGGAAGCTGCCATCGGCGACTTCAGCGTGCAGGGGATCGATCCGCGCCGGGCGCTGCTGCAAAACCAGGTCTTTCAAGCGCTGTTCAACTTCTTCGGCGCCGTCTCGCTCTTCATGGGGGCGTTCCTCATCTCGGTGACATTTCGCACCGCGGCGCTGGAACGCCGGCGCGATCTGGGCATCCTGCGGGCGATTGGCGCGGAACAGGGGCAGGTGGTGCGCCTGTTCACCGTCGAGGCGCTGCTCCTGAGCGGCGTGGGGACAGCGGTCGGGCTGGCGCTGGGTCAGGTGTTTGCCGTCGCCATGCTGAACCTGATCTGGTCGATGTCGTTTCACATGTACGCCCTGACGGGCGGCGTCCCGCTGCACCCGCCGGCGCTGATCGCCGCGCTGGCGGTCGGGCTGCTGATTGGCGTGGCGGCGGGCTACTTCC
>JAEURA010000175.1 GCA_016789005.1 Anaerolineae bacterium | reverse complement strand
GACCCGTATCGTCCGACCCTGCTGACGCTCGACGGCGCGGCGATCACGCTAACCCCGACGCCCATGAGCGTCAAGATCAACCCATAGGTTCACCTCCTGAAGCATCGACAGGGGCGCAGCATTTTGCCGTGCCCCTGTGGGTGATCGCAGACCCAGGGCGGCATAGAAGGATGTTATTCCGGGGCAGTCAGCCCAGATCGTAAAGAATGCCGCCCGATTGCCGTGCTGGCGCGCGGCAGGCGCACCTCAACCGTCGTGCCTCGCCCAACCCCGCTGTGCAGGCTGATCGTCCCGCCGATCACCTCCAGCGCTTCCTGCACGATGCTCAACCCCAAGCCGACGCCTTCGATCTCGCCGGTGTTGCTGGCGCGGTAGAACGGCTTGAACACATCCGCCGCTTCTGCCTCTGGAATGCCCACGCCGTGATCGATGATGCGCAGCAGGATCGTCTCGGCTTCCTCTTCGCACTCGACGATCACCGGCTGATCCGGCGGCGAGAACTTCAGCGCGTTGGAGAGCAGGCTGACGATCACCGTCCTGAGCAGCGCCGGATCGCTGATCAGGGTGATCGGGGCGAGGCGCAGATCGACCGTGCGGTCGCGGGCATGGCTGGCAAGCTCCGCCACCGCCTGCTGGCACATCCTGCGCAGATCGACCACCTCGGCATGCGCCGGCATGCTGCCCGACTGCTTGCGCAGGAGGATCAGGATGTCGTCCAGGATGCCGGTGATCCGTTCGACGGCGCGGCGGATGTCCGCCATCTTGGCGCTGCGCCGTTCCGCCGAGAGCCGATCATAGTAGCGGTCCAGCAGCTCGGTTGAGGTCAGGATGATCGACAGCGGGGTGCGGAACTCATGCGAGATACGCAGCATGATCCGGCTCTTCATCTCGCTCAGTTCATGCTCCTTTTGCAGCGCCAGGCGCAGGCGGTCCTCTTCAACCTGGACCTCGCGCAGCTGACGGCGCTCATGAATGTCGCGCGAGACGCTGATCAAACCGTTGATCTCGCCATCCCCGCCCCGCGCCACCCGCCCGGAAGCCTCCATCCACAGGTAGTGTCCGTCGGCGTGGCGAACGCGGAATTCAACCAGCAGAGGGGTATCCACCCCGGCGACCACCTCCTGAAACAGCGCGACGACTCCGGGCAGATCATCTGGATGAATGAAGTCCACGAACTGCCGCCTTAGCAGCGCGTCCGGCGGATAGCCCAGGACTTCCTGATGCGATGGGCTGACGTAAACGGTGGTCCCGGTAAGATCGACCTGAGCTACCAGCTCGCGGATGTTTTCGGTGATGGCACGCAGGTGTTCGTCGCTGCTCTGCTGCGCCTCGTGCCCGCGCTTGAGGGCGATCAGGTGACCGAGGGTCGTGCCAAAAAGCGAGAGCAGTTCCGTCTCATAGGCGCGCGCCGGACGATGCCGTACGTAGTTATCGCATACGATGTAGCCGTTCGACTGCCAGCCGTCCCACAGCGAGGCAGCCGCTCTCCAGCCCGTGCCGACGACGACCCCGTAATCGTACAGTGCGTCCGCCTGCCAGAATCCGGCGCGCAGCGGGGTGGCATCCATCGCTCTGGTCCAATGCGTCGCATCGAGCGCTTCCACGTAGTCGTGTTCGTCGCGGACACTCCCGTCCGGGTCTGTGCCGTAGGTTCCGAGCAGCAGATCATGGTCGTGATCGACCAGGAAGACTGCGATGCGGTCGATGGTCAGCCGCTTCAGCGCCAGTTCTACAGCGCGCCGGCAGAGCGCGTCCACCGTAGTCGCCGCCGCCAGCTCCAGGTTGACCTGATTCAGAGTCTTCAGGTCCTGCTGGAATCGCTGCGCCAGCGCCTCTGCCCGCTTCTGCTCCTCAAGCTCACGCCGTGCCGCTGCGTACTTACTTTCGGTGACCAGGACCAGCGCCACAAGCTGCGCGAACAGGATGCCCTGCTGAACCTCCGCCGAGGTGAAGGGCTGGTCCGGCTGAGAGCGCCCCAGCAGCAGGACGCCCAGGCAGTCGTCGTGCGCCAGGATGGGGATGCAGGCGACGGCATGCAGCGGGACGTCATCATAGACCGACCGCCGCCCCGAAAACGCCGCATAGTCATCGTGAACGATCGGCTGCCGCGTATCGTGCGCCAGCCACGACATCACGGCGCTGTCACGCCCGACTCGCTCGCCGACGACATCGACCAGCGGGTTGCAGACGGCGCGCACGAACAGCTCGTCGCCGTCCTTCAGCGCCACTTCAGTATGCGGCGCATCCAGGACGCTGCGAGCGCTTTCGGCGATGGCGCTCAGCAGGCGATCTTCGTCATGTTCTCCCAGCAGATCAGAGGTGATGCGTCTGAGCCTCTCAAGCATCTGCGGCGAGGGCGTGTATTCGCTATCGGGGGGCGTGCTGCGCGCCAGGCTGTCGAACAACAGCCGCAGTCGCAGGTGCGATGCGTCATCGGCGCTGCATTCGCGGAGGAGGCGGTCAAGATCGGGCGGGTTCATCACGATCCCAGACAATAGACCGACGGGACATTATCTTCGTGACAAGTGTACGTTTGGACTGGCAGGCGCGACAATGCCGGACGTTTGAGCGCCGTGCGGCGATCCGGCGCGGCTCAAGGGATGTTTTGCGCCGTCAGCCAGGCATCGATGCTGAGCGCGGTCCCCTCGAAATCGCCATCCATCATCAGATTGTGCGCCGACCCCGCATCGACGATCATCTCCGCACCGTAATGCTGCGCCGTGCGCTTCATGTGCTTCGGCGGGCAGACAGTGTCGAGCGCGCCGGCGACGAGCAGCACCGGGCAGCGCACGCGCTCCGGCGGCGTCCAGAACGGCGGATTATGCTGGATCAGGACCAGCGCCGATTCTGGACCGAGGCGGGCGTGCAGTTCTTCCGGGGTGACTGCGGCGTTGGGGCTGATCAGCACATTGGCGGCGCGTTCCGGCGTGCGCACCCAGGGCGCTGCCGACCAGGCGAGCGCGCTTTCCAGGACGATGTTCGGCAGATCGTCCAGTTTGAGGTCGAGGAGCGTGCCGAAGGTGGCGTCGAACACCCAGGGACCAACCAGCACCGCCGCCGGAAGGGCGTCATCGACGTATTTCAGATACCACTGCGTCAGCGCGCCGCCCATGCTGTGTCCCATCAGGATCGGCTTGCGTTCGCAGCGGTCCACCTCGCGTTTGAGGAAGCTCAGGTAATAATCGAGGGTGCAGAAGGGGATCGGGCGCTGCGCGGGCGAAAGGGCGTGCCCCGGCAGACTGTGCGCATAGCTGGTCCAGCCCTGCTCGGCGAGGATGCGCTGCCAGCGCTCCCAGCACCACGCGCCGTGCCACATGCCGTGCTGCATGACGATGGGGGTCTCGTGTTTCGGCTCGTGCGGGCGATAGGTGACGCGCTCGATGCCGTCTTCGATTTCGTGGGTGACGGTGTAGTGCTTGTAGCGGATGACCTTGGAGAGGCTGTGACCAGGGAAGCCCTTGTTCTGCTGAGTCGCCAGCGTCTCGTGAACGTCGCGCGACGCCAGGAAGAGCATGGCGAACGCGCCCTCAAACGTCACATATGCCCCTGCCAGATTCAGCAAACGTCCGATGGTCCTGCGCATCTTGTCCCTCCTCGAGGTCGGCAAACAGCGCCGCACATCCGCGCGACGCCGCTTCAATACCATTGTGACCGCTGGAAGACCGCTGCGCAACAGACTGCTATTCCGCACCTCTCCCACACCGGGGTGCGGGAGAGGCGCGGGCGAGGGGCATTAGCCAGGGGGCAGGATCACCCCGTCGATGACGTGGATGATGCCGTTGGTCGCGTGCACGTCGACGGTGACGACCGTCGCGCCGTTGACCTTGACGGACTCGCCGTCGAGGCTGACGTTGACCGTCGTGCCCGCCAGCGCGGTGGCGAGGTTGACGCCGCCCTCAGCGCCGGCGACCGCGACGACCGTCGGCGAGGCGAAGTGACCCGGCACGACATGGTACGCCAGGACGCTGGTCAGCGTCTCGACATCCGAGAGGAGCTGTTCAGCAGTGATGCCCAGCGCTTCCAGCGCCGCCGCAAATGCCGCGTCGGTCGGGGCGAAGACGGTGTAGGGACCGGCGCCGGTCAGGGTCGCCAGGATGGCGGGATCAGCCGCCTGCACCGCCGCCAGCAGCGTGGTGAATTCCGGCGCTTCGGCTCCGGCGGCGGCGATCACCACCTCGGCGATATTGCCGGCAGGTTCTTCCATCATCATGTCATCACCCATCGCCATGTCGTCCATTGCCGGAGGCAGCAGGACGGCATCGATGACGTGCACGACGCCGTTCGACGCCATGACATCCGCCGTGACCACGTTGGAGTCGTTGACCATGACGCCCATATCACCCGCCGAGATCGCAAGGGCGGTCTCAGGGTACATCGTGCCGAGTAGCGCGCCATCTAGGGCGACGACCGCCTCGGCGGCGAAGACGCCGGGCACGACGTGATAGAGCAGGATGTTGGTCAGCATGTCCGTATCCGCCAGCAGGTCTTCGGCGGACACGCCCAGCGCTTCCAGGGCGGCGGCGAAGGCGGCGTCGGTCGGGGCGAAGACGGTGACGCCGGCGTCGGGGCTGCTGAGCAGTTCGAGCACGGCGGGGTCGGCGGCGCTGACGGCTGCCAGCAGGACGGTGAACTCAGGCGACTCGGCGCCGGCGCTGGCGACGACAATTTCGGCGATGGTCGAGGCGTCATCCTGGGCGAAGCTGGGGACGACAGCGAGCAGGGCGACGACGAGCAGCGCCGCGACGGAAAGCAAACGGATCTTCATTGACCTGTGACTCCCATTGACTGTTCGATACCAATACACGAGTTAAGCAGATACCGGTACATCTCACAACAAACCTGCGCGCAGTTTCAAGCGTTAGGTTAGGGGGGATAGATAAACGGGGTGTGAGCGGTTCGCAAACCGGGGATGAGTCGAACCTTGGGGTTTGGTGAACCGGGCGGGGAAGCACCCCGCCCGGCGGTCAGCGGCTCAGTTCAGGAAGTGGTCGAGCGACGCGGCAAACGCCGCCGTATCCAGCGGCTTGGGGAAATAAGCGTCGAAGCCGCTTTCCAGCGCGCGGACTTTGAGTTCTGGCGTGTGGAAGGCGGTGATGGCGATCAGCGGCATCTGAGCGAAATACTCGCTGCCGCGCAGCAGCGTCATCAGCTCGAAGCCGTCCATCTCCGGCAGCGCCAGGTCGATGACGATGGCGGCGTAAGCGTCCGGTTCCGCCTCCAAAGCGGCGATGGCAACCTCGGCATTGGTGGCGACGGCGGTCTCCTTGCCTTTCGATTTCAGCAGGCGGCGCACCAGGTCCGCGCCATCCGGTTCGTCTTCAACGATGAGAATTCGCTGTGCGGGCATCGTTTTTTCACCTCTACAGTTTCAGAACATCCGTCCAGGCGATGGAGCGCCTTCCCCCATTTTACACGCCGGAGAAGCGGTGGGCGAAATCTGGAAAGTCGACCAGGATGACGACGAGCTGCTGGACGAACTTGCGCGCGTCCAGCGGTTTGGTGATGTAATTGTGAAACCCGGCTTCCATCGCCCGCTGCCGGTCGCCGGGCATAGCGTGAGCGGTCAGGGCGATCACCGGGATCTGCTCGGTGGGACGGCTGTCCTTCAACTCCTTGATGAGCAGCCAACCGTCCATCTCCGGCATCGACAGGTCGGATAGGATGCAGTCCGGGCGGTGCTTTCGGATGAGGGTCAGCGCCTCGCGTCCGTTGGAGGCGCTCAATACATCCGCGCCGGCTTTCTTCAACAGGCGTCGAGCGACGTCCAGGCTGTCTTCTTCATCATCGACGACCAGGACGGTCCACCCACTAAGTTCGGGCTGCGTTGGCGACATCAGCGAATTCCTCTCGAACAACTGCGCCAGCCGGCGCGGCGAGCGCCTCTTCCTGAGGGATGCGAAGCGGCAGCGTCACGGTGAAGGTGCTGCCGACATCCAGTTTGCTGCTGACGGTGACGTTGCCGCCCATCAGCAGGCACAGCTTCTTGACGATGGACAAGCCCAGCCCCGCGCCGCCGTGTTTGCGCCGCGATCCCATGTCCACCTGCCGGAACTCATCGAAGATCAGGTGATGCCAGGTCTCCGGGATGCCCTGTCCGCTGTCCTCAATGATGATCCTGAAGCGGTCGGCGTCACGGGTCACGCCCAACCTGACATAGCCGTGCGAGGTGAATTTGAAGGCATTTTGCAGCAGGTTGGCGGTGATCTGCGTCAATCGCTCTTCGTCGCCGACGATCTTCGGCGGCAGCGCCGGGTCGATGTCCAGTCGAAAATCCAAGCCTTTGCCTTCCGCCTCGCGGCTGAAGTCGTGATGCCAGGTCTGCGCCAGGGCGCGCAGATCGACCGGGCGGGAGACGATCTCGATGCGGTTGGCGTTGATGCGCGAAATGTCGAGGATGTCGTTGATCAGGTTCAGCAGCCGCACAGAGTTGCCCTCCATGCGGCTGACCATATAGCGCACATCTTCATCCAGAACCTCGTCTTCCTGGATGATGGCAGCGTAGCCCAGGACGGCGTTGAGCGGCGTGCGCAGCTCGTGACTCATCGTCGCCAGGAATTGGTCCTTGAAGAGCAGCGCGTCCTCCAGTTCTTTAATCAGGCGGGCGCGTTCCTGGTTGGACCGTTCGAGCGCGGTAACGTTCTGTTCGAGCGTCCGAATCGAACCGGTCAGCTGACCGGTCATGGCGTTGAACGATTCCGCCATGACGTTCAGTTCGGGCACGCGCGACCCGGCGACGCGGCGGGTGAGATCGCCCTGCTGAATGGCGTAAGCAGAGGCGACCAGCTGGTTGATCTGTCCGATGACGCCGCGTCCCGTTAGGTAGGCGGCTGCCGAACCGATGATCACCGCCAGGATCGAGACCAGGATCCAACCGCGCAGGGTGACATCGCGCAGCTCTGCCGTGCCGGAGACGGCTTCGTCGGCATCCTGGCGAATGTTCGCCTGGAAATCCGCCAGGTCTTCGCTGAAGCGGCGTTGAAGCGACGCCAGCTCGGTGTGGCGCAGTGCCTGGGCACGGGTCCAGCTGCCGGCTTGCGCCAGGCTGAATAGTTCATCGACCGTCTGGTTCAGGTCTTCCGCCAGGCTGGTAAGCGAGGTCACCAGGCGGGAGTGATCTTCGACCGCCTGCGCAGAAGTGCCCATTTGCAAGGTTTGCAGCGATCCCAGGCGCATGTTGAAGACGGCGATCTGTTCCGCCAGGCGACCCTCGATGACGTTGGTCTGCCGGGTGAGCAGCATGTTGTCGATGCTGGCGACGACCTGAAACCAGGCGCTTTCCAAACCCGCCGCGCTGTCGATCTGATCGAGGGCGGCGGTGGATGCGCTGATGCTCTGGTCGATGGAGCGGCTGAAGAACAACCCGGTGCCGCTGGACAGGACCACCAGCAGCAGGAGCAGCCCGAAGACCAGGGCTGCGCGCTGGACGAGCGAAAGGCTGGGCAGACGCATCGTGGAAGTCCTCGATACTCGCTAACGGGTGATCAGCGCAAGATCGACCGGGATGTCGGCGCTGACCGTCTCGCCGCTCAGATGGGCGAAAGCGGTTTCCACGCCCAGGCGTCCCATTTCGGCGGGCTGCTGCGCGATGGTCGCCAGCAGATCACCGCTTTCCAGGGCGGCAAGCGCGTCCTCGACGGCGTCAAAGCCGACGAAGCGGATATCGGCGAGCCGTTCGGCTTCGCGGGCAGCTTCGATGGCGCCCAGGATCATCTCGTCGTTGTGGGCGAACACGCCGTCGATGTCGGCGTTGGCTTCCAGGATGGCGGCGAAGACCGTCTTGCCCTCTTCACGGCTGAAATTGGCGATTTCGGCGGCGATGATGGTGATGTTCGGGAAGGCGGTGATGGCTTCGTTGAAACCCGCGCCGCGCTGCTGAGCGGCGGACGTGCCTTCAATGCCCTTCAGTTCGACGACGCTGCCCTCTTCGCTGATGGCTTCGGCAAGGTAGTCGCCCGCCATCCTGCCGCCGGCGAGGTTGTCCGAGGCGATGTGCGCCACGATCTCGCCGCCGTTGGCGCTGCGATCCACCGTGAAGACCGGGATGCCGGCGGTGTTGGCGGCTTCGACAGCGCTGACGATGGCGTCGGAATCGACCGGGTTGACCAGCAGCGCATCCACGCCCTGCTCGATCAGCGTCGCCATCTGTTCGCCCTGCGTCTCGGCGCTGTTGGCGGCATCGACGGCGACGATGGCGACGCCGTCGCGCTCGGCGGCATCCTGTGCGCCCGAAACCAGGGTGGCGAAGAAGGGGTTGCTCAGGTCAGAGATGGCGATGCCGAAGGTGTAAGCCGGTTCGACGACCTGCGGGGCGGTGGTGGGTTCAGGGGTGGCGGTCGGCGCGACAGTGCCGGTACACGCGGCGATCAGGCTGAGCGCCAGCAGGAGGATGCCTGCCTGAACGACCTGCCGCATCTGAACGGAAATGGATCTCTTTGTGAAATCGCCGGTGTTCATTGTGTTGTGCCCCCAAGTAAGCTTTCGTGTTTCTTTGCATTGCCTTCATTGTAGGGGGGTTGATCGCGGCGATTCGTAAAGAAAACAATCCCGCCGCGCCGCAGAGAGCAAATTCACAGGAGATTCACAATCTGCAACGCGGCAGGGCTTTTTTACCAGGCGTAGGCTTCGGGCGCAGCGCCGCCGGGACCGGGGAAGATCTCATCCAGCGCCTTGAGCTGCTCGTCCGTCAGCTTGATGGACATTGCGTGAATGTTGTCTTCCAACTGGTCGAGCGTGCGCGGTCCGATGATCGGCGCGGTGACGGCGGGCTGATGCAGCAGCCAGGCAATCGCCACGTCGGCGGGCTTCTCGCCCATATCGCGGCAGAAGGTCTCGTAGCGCTCCAACTGCGCGTGATGCTTTTCCACGAGTTTCTGAATGCGCTCGCTGGCGCGGCGTCCCTGCGCCTGTTTTTCCAGCACGCCGCCGAGCAGCCCGCCCGCCAGCGGACTCCAGGGGATGATCCCCAGTCCGTAGTGCTGGCACGCCGGGATGACTTCCAGTTCGATGCTGCGGGCGTTCAGGTTGTACAGGCTTTGTTCGCTGACCAGCCCCATGAAGTGACGCGCCTTCGCCACCTCGTTCGCCTGGGCGATGTGCCAGCCGGCGAAGTTGCTGCTGCCGACATACAGGACTTTACCCTGCTGCACCAGCGTCTCCATCGCCTGCCAGATCTCCTCCCAGGGGGTGAGGCGGTCGACGTGATGCATCTGGTAGAGATCGATGTAGTCGGTTTGCAGACGCCTGAGGCTGTCTTCGCAGGCGCGTCGGATGTGCAGCGCGGAAAGGCGGCTCTCGTTGGGCCAGTCGCCCATCGTGCCGTAGACCTTGGTGGCGAGGACCACCTTCTCGCGCCGTCCTCCGCCCTGCGCCCACCAGCGCCCGACGATCTGCTCGGTGACGCCCTCGCCTTTTTTCCAGCCGTAGACGTTGGCGGTATCGAAGAAGTTGATGCTGTGCTCCAGCGCCTTGTCCATGATGACATAGCTGTCGGCTTCGGTCGTCTCTGGACCGAAGTTCATCGTGCCCAGGCACAGCCGGCTGACCTTCAAGCCCGTCCGTCCCAGTTGTGTGAAATCCATCGCAGTCCCTCCATAAGGTTCTTTGAAAACAACGCAGATTATGACTCCGCGAGGGACATCCTGGGCGATCCATCTAGAGCCGCAGCCGCACCGCGCACTGTGTAAAATTCAGTTACATTCGGGCACGCCGCCGTTTGCCCCTCACTTGATCGGCTGTCCACAAGCCGTTACGATAGTCCACACCATGACCTCACCAGCCGCGCCTGCCGCGCATCCCCCCAATCGAGTCCTCTTCGCCCTGATTGCCGCCGTCTTCGCCGGTGCTTCGGCAGCCATCTTCACGCGCCTCGCCCAGGCAGAAGGCGCACCATCGCTGCTGATCGCCGCCTTCCGCCTGACGCTTTCGGCGCTGATTCTGACGCCCATCGCCCTCACCCGCCACCGCCGCGAGATCGCCGATCTGCTGTCGCCCACCCGCCGCGCCGATCTGGGTTGGGCGGCGTTCTCCGCGCTGCTGATGGCGTTGCATTTCAGCACCTGGATCACCTCGCTGGAGTACACCAGCGTCCTGATCGGCACTGTGCTGGTCACATCCTCGCCGCTCTGGACGGGGGTATTCGAGTCGGTATTCTTCCGCCTGCGTCTGAGCCGGGGGATCATCTTCGGGCTGCTGGCTGGGCTGGCGGGCAATCTGGTGCTGACGCTTTCAGGAAGTAACGGAAGCGGTGGATCGAACATGGCGCTGGGCGGGGCGCTGGCGCTGATCGCGGCGGTGGCGATTGCGCTGCAACGGACGTTCAGCCGTCCGCTGCGCCAGCGCCTGTCGCTCGTCCCCTTCCTGTGGCTGCTCTTCGGCTTGGGCGGGCTGGCGCTGATCGTCGTGCTGGTCTTCACGCAGACCCCCGTGACCGGCTTCAGCCCGATGGGGTATTTCTGGATGGTCATGGTGACGCTCTTCCCGCAGTTGATCGCCCATTCGGCGTTCAACTACGCGCTGCGCTATATGCCGGCAACCCACGTCAGCATGCTGATTCAGGTGCAGCCGATCTTCAGCACGGCTGCCGCCTACCTCATCTTCGACGAACAGCCCAGCCTGGGACAGCTGGCGGGCGGCACGATCATCGTGGTCGGGGTGTTCGTAGCGATGCTGTGGCATGCCCGCGACAGCGCCCGGTCCGGGGCGGCAGCGGCGCGTTAGTCATCAATCACGGTTCAGAAGGTGCTATTGTGCACCTCTTGCCCCGCGCGTCGTTAAGCTTTCTGGACGCTTTGGTGAATCCTTGTTAAATTTAACACCATACGGCTGTCGCATAGCCACGACTGAAAATCCGCAGGCGCAGAGCCTCGGTACGTCGTCCCCGGATTCCGGCGGCGGCGGTTAAAAATATCAGGAGCCTTCCCCACTATGAGAGAGTATACCTCAGACAAGATTCGCAATGTCGCCCTGGTTGGGCATCAAAGCAGCGGCAAGACCTCGCTGGTCGAAGCGCTGTTATTCAATTCCGGCGCGCTTTCGCGCCTGGGGCGAATTGAGGAAAAGACTACTGCAAGCGACTGGGAAGACGACGAAAAGGAACGCGGGTTATCCCTTTCCACCAGCCTCCTCCCCATTGAATTCAACGACCACAAGATCAACATCCTCGATACCCCTGGTTACACCGACTTCCAGGGCGAGGTCAAGAACGCCATCCGCGTCGCCGACTCGGTCGTCGTGGTGGTCGATGCGGTCTCCGGCGTGGAAGTCGGCACCGAGCTGGCATGGCAGTATGCCGAAGTCTACCAGCAGCCGATCATCGTGACCATCAATAAGGTGGATCGCGAGAACGCCAGCTTTGAACGCACGATGGACAGCCTGCGCCAGAGCTTCCCCGACTACAAATTCGTCCCCGTCATGATCCCGATTGGCGAAGAAGCCAACTTCAAGGGCGTGATCAATCTGGTGACGCTGAAGGCGTATTTCGACGCCGGCGCGACGCGCAGCGACATCCCCGCCGACATGGAAGAAGCCGCCAGGGCGGCGCACGTCACCCTGGTCGAGGCGGCGGCAGAGGCGGACGACAAGCTGATCGAGAAGTATTTCTCGACCGGCGACCTGACCAGCGATGAAATCCGTGAGGGCATGCGCAAGGCAGCGCGCGACGCTTATCTGAAGACGGTCCCGGTGTTCGTGACCAGCGGCACGAAGAACATCGGCACGGTCCCGCTCCTGGAGGCGCTGATCGTCTACGTCAACG
Source organism: Anaerolineae bacterium (assembly GCA_016789005.1). Lineage (GTDB taxonomy): Bacteria > Chloroflexota > Anaerolineae > Aggregatilineales > Phototrophicaceae > Flexifilum. Next base: position 1,588 of record JAEURA010000175.1, on the reverse strand, counting down.
CCCCGACCGAGCGCCGCTTCCAGATGATCCTCCCCGACGGTGAACACGAATACAACACCGCGCCGCAGTCCGACGACAAGGGGCTGGGCGCATACGTCTTCAAGACCAGCAACGACCGCTTCGTCGGCACGCTCAACTATTTCCGCATCTTCGCCGGTTCGATCAGCAACGAAACCCGCGCCTGGAATGCCACGCGGAGCGTGGAAGAGCGCTTCAATTCGCTGATGGTCCTGCGCGGCAAAGAGCAGATCGCGGTGACGAAGCTGCACTGCGGCGACATCGGCGTCGTCGCCAAGCTGACGCACACCTTCACGGGCGACACCTTCAGCAGCAAGGACAATCCGTTCCAGATCGTCCGTCCAGAATTCCCCGCGCCGCTGTTCAAGGTGGCGCTCAGCCCGCGCACTCAGGCGGACAGCAGCAAGATGGGGCAAATCCTCACCAGCCTGTCCAATGCCGACCCGACGCTGCGCTGGCGGCAGGACCCGGATGTGCGCCAGACCGTGCTGGAAGGCATGGGCGACATCCACATCGCCGTGATGCTGGTGCGCGCCGAACGCCTGGGCGTCGGCATCGACACCCTGCCTCCCAAAGTGCCCTATCGCGAGACGATCACTGCCGGCGGCAGCGCCACCTACCGCCATAAGAAGCAGACCGGCGGTGCGGGGCAGTTCGGCGAAGTGTCGCTCCAGGTCGATCCAAACCCCGGCGCAGGCTACGAGTTCGCCTGGGCGGTCGTCGGCGGCGCGGTCTCGCGCTCCTTCGAACCAAGTATTCAGAAGGGTGTTCAGAGCATCCTGGAAGAAGGCATCCTCGCCGGCTTCCCGATCATCGACGTGAAGGTGACGGTCACCGACGGTAAGGAACACCCGGTGGACTCGAAAGACATCGCCTTCCAGATCGCCGGTCGCGAAGCCTTCAAAGAGTCCTTCATGGCGGCGAAACCGGTGCTGCTCGAACCGATCTACGAGATCAGGGTGACGGTGCCGGAAGCGATGATGGGCGACATTATCAGCGATCTGAACACCCGCCGGGCGCGCGTGCAGGGCATGGACAACGTCGGAACCAAGAGCGTGGTCACGGCGACCGTGCCGCTGGCGGAGGTCATGCGCTACGGGACCGATCTGCGTTCGATTACCGGCGGGCGCGGCATCTACACGCTGAGCTATCTGAGTCACGAACAGGTCCCGGCGCACGTGGCGCAGAACGTCATCGCCGCGCACAAGGCGGAGACCAATCACGGCTGACGCTCACCATAGGTGAGAGGACTCCCCACAGGTGTGAATGAAAAGCGCCGCCCCCGTGTGCCTGGGGCGGCGCTTTTTTGTCATCTAAGCCTTGTCTCGTATCTTCTCAACGGACGAGCCGCCGGCTCGCCCCTACGGGTTGGCGGTCGTAGGGGAGACCCGGCGGGTCTCCCGTTCGTGGATTTCTTTCAAGATTCCGCTTAGCGCGTGTCTGCAAACCCGGTTTTCACACAACCTCACCCCAACCTCACCCCCTGCCCCTCTCCGCGCGGAGAGGGGCGGTTGAGCGCAGCGAAACGGAGTGAGGTGAGCAGTTTGCAGACAGACCCTAGTCGGCGTCG
>JAEURA010000153.1 GCA_016789005.1 Anaerolineae bacterium | reverse complement strand
CCATCACCACCTTCGACGGGCAGCCCTTCCGCCTGTCTGAACAGCGCGGCAAGCCCGTCGTCATCAACTTCTGGGCGAGCTGGTGCGGACCCTGCCACGACGAAGCGCCGGCGCTTCAGCGCTTGTGGGAACGCTACGAGGGGCGGGTCATCTTCATCGGCATCACCCACGCCGACGAACCGGACGACTCGCTGGCATTCATCGAGCGCTACAACGTCACCTATCCCAATGCCGAAGACCCGCGCGACGACGTGACCAAGCGTCTCTACCGCATCACCGGCGTGCCAGAAACCTTCGTGATCGATCAGAACGGGCAGGTGGTCAAATTCCTGTTCTCGGCGGTGCAGGAAGACGAGATGATCGCCCTGCTTGACGGTCTGCTGGGAGAAGCGACATGAGCCTGGAGGGACTGCTGTTCACCCTCATCCTGGCGGCGGCGGTGCTGTTCATCATCGCCGCCCCACTCCTGATTCGCCGCCGCGCGCAGGACGCGCCTGGGACCACCCCCGGCGATCTTCAGCGTGAGCGGCTTCAGGCGTACTACGACCGCGCGCTGAGCAATCTGCGCGACCTGGACGAAGATTTCGCCCTCGGCAAGATTGAACCGGCGCTCTACGAGCAGGATCGCGCAGTCTGGGTCGAACGGGGCGTGCAGGCGCTTAAGGCGCTGGACCTGCTGGCGAGCCTGCACGGCGCTGGCGACGGTTCGAGCGGCGACGGTGACCTGGATCAGGCTATCGAGGCGGCGGTCAAAGCCGCTCAGCGCACAAAACTAAACGCATCGAGAGAAGCATGATCCGACCCTCCCGCCTGCTGCTGGCAGTCCTGCTGTTCCTTGCGGCATGCTCCGGGCTTGCCGGAGAGCCGGAGATCATCGCAACGGTCATCCCTCCGACGCCCGCCCCGACTGAACCGTCTCACCCGGAGGTCATCCCCGACCTGGCGCTTGGCGCGGCGCTCTATGCCGCCAACTGCACCCGCTGTCACGGGCTGACCGGCGCGGGCGACGGCGAATTCGTCCTCAGCGGGCAGGTGCAGAACGTCGCCAATTTTCAGAACCCGGCGACCTCGTTCGAACAGGAGCCGAAAGACTGGTTCCTGACCATCACCAACGGGCGTGTGGACAAACTGATGCCGCCCTGGCAGGGCACGCTCTCCTTCGAGGAGCGCTGGGCGGTGGCGATGTACACCTACAGCCTGCACTACACGCCGGAACAGGTGGAGCGCGGGCGCGCCCTGTTCGAAGCCACCTGCGTCGAGTGTCACGGCGAGACGGGCAGGGGTGACGGACCCCGCGCCGCCGAATTCAGCGATACGCCCGGCGACCTCAGCGATTTTGCCGGCATGACCTACATCAGCGATTCGGCGCTGGCGGTCAGCGTTCGTGAGGGCATCGGCGACATCATGCCCGCTCAAGGAGTCGATTTCGGCGGCGACTGGGGCGAAGACGACATCCTGGCGGTGATCGGCTACGTCCGCACGCTATCGGTCGCCAATGCCGGCAGCGCCCGCGCCGCCCAGACGGATCCCATCGCCACTGAAGAAGCGGATGCGGCGATCTCCGTATCGCCGGCGGCATCACAAGGTTCGGCAGAAACGGCAGTCCCCGATGTCGTCAGCATCACCGGCAGGATCAGCAACGGCACGGCGAGCGGCGACCTGCCCGCCGGGATTCCCATCACCCTGTTCGCCTTCGATCCGCAGTTCAACCAGACGCAGGTCGATTCGATCAGCGCAGCGGATGGCTCGTTCATCTTCGATGACATCGCCTATGCGCCCGGCAGTTCCTACATCATGACCGCCAACTATCATGACCGCGTCTTCACCTCCGACCTGCGGCGCGGGCAGGCATTGGCGGACGAAGCGGCGACCGGCGTCCTCGACCTGTCGCTGACGATCTACGAGCTGACCGACGACCCCGGCGTGATCAGCATCAGCGGCATGGTCGCGCAGGTGACGGTCGCCGGCGACAGCATGGAAGTGGCGCAGGTCTTCAGCATTCGCAATACGTCCGACCGCGCCTTCACCTCCAGCCAGCTTTCCGAAGATGGTCGTCCGGTCTCCCTGGTCATCCCGCTGCCGCCCGGCGCGCTGGTGGTCAGCCTGATGGGCGGGGAAAACCGCTATCTGGTGGCGCAGGACAGCCCGGCGCTGATCGATACGACGGTGGTGCTGCCCGGCGACGAACACATCATCAACGTCATCTACCTGGTCCAGTACGGCGGCGGCGCGATCATCGAGCAGGAGATCAACTATCCCTTCAGCGGGGCGGCGCGTCTGCTCGTCCGCCCGACCGATCTCGCCATCAGCGGCGAGCAGTTCCCGCCGCTCGGCAGCGAGACCATCGGCAGCGCAGCGTTCGCCGCCTATGGCAGCACCCTGACGCTCGACGCCGGCGCGGTGCTGCGCTATGAGATCAGCGGAGCAGCGGCGCAGTCCGAAACGGTGGATCGCGGTGCAGGCGCGACCGTCTCCGCCAACAACCTGCCCCTGGTCATCGGCGGATTCCTGGTCGTCGTCGGCTTGATCGGCGGGGCGATCTATCTGATCAGCAGACGCAACCGGGCAGCCGTCGCAGACGATCCTCAGCGGCAGATCGACGCGCTGGCAGCGGCGATTGCCGACCTCGACGCCGAATTTGAGGCGGGGCGGGTCGCCGAAGCCGATTACCAGACCCGGCGGGCGGCGCTGAAGGCGCGCATGGCGCGGCTGATGAAGCAGTGACCCCGGAAGGGTCCAGGCTCGCGAACACGCCCAACGCCGGACTGTAGTACCGCGCCCGCAGGTGGATCAGCCCGTTGCCGTCCAGCGGCTCGCCGGTGTAGCCGAAGTCCGTCTGCGGACTGCCGAGCAGCTGGCTCCGCGTGCCATAGAGGGCGTACTGCCGCGTCTCGGTCGGCACGGTGCCGGTTCCGCTCGGCATAACCATCCGCACGCTGCCCTGCCCGTCATTCAGCATCCACGACCAGACGCCGCTGCTGTTCTCCATCGCCTGGATGCCGCCGATGTCGTGGACGTACCGGGTGGCGTTCGCTCCCGTCGTGGCGGCGATCACCTGCGCCAGCCCCGGCTGCACGTCGAGCAGGTAGCGGGTGACCACGCTGCTCACCGTCTGCGACACGCGCCGCCCCTCGCCATCGTAGGCGTAGCTGTGCCCGCCCAGGCTCAGCACCCGGTTGGCGCGGTCCCAGGTATAGGCGTTGGGTCCGTCGTCAGTCAGGTTGCCGTTCGGGTCGTAGCTGAAGCCGGCGTTGCTGATCTGGTTGGCGGCGTTGTAGGTGTTGGTCACGACGGTCGGCGTCCCGCCGTTCAGCGAAAGCGACTCGCTCAGTCGGTTGCCTGCCACGTCGAACTGGTACTCGTACCGTTTGCTCGGCGTGGCGTTGGTGTTCAGTCCCGGATAGTATGCCGCCTCCCGCACCCGGCTGATCCCATCATAGCGGTAGCGGATCGTCGCCACATCCGACGTGTTGCTTCCCGCGCTCGGCATCACGTAGGATACGCAGTATGCCAGCTTGTGTCCGCTCGATGACGCGTTCTTGTCCGTCCGGTTTCGCAGTTCCACCACGTGCGGACCATCATCGCTCGCCGAGACAAAGACCACTCCCAGGTATTCCGTCGGACTGTAGGGGTCTATCGTCTGATACCAGGTGTCGTCAAGTAAGAACATGTATCGTAGTTGTGATCCCGGAAGGTTGCGATGGCGCAGCCGGCATCCCCGCCGCCTCTTCCTGGTAGTCGGGGATGTCGGTCTCGACATTGCGTATGGACGGGATGACCCAGGCGAGGGCGCACAGGGATGCGCCGAGGACCGCCGTGAACAGGTACATCACGCCCATCCCCGCGCCGGGTCCTGTCCCCCACAGCCCACCAAGCGCCGCCGCCAGCGCTCCGTCGCGCGCCATCGCCGGCTCGAAGACATGGTCTGCCAGGGGTCCGGCGATCAGATAGCCGAATGGGACGATCAGATCGCGCAGCGCGCCATCGAGCGCGAAGACGCGCCCCTGCAGGTCCGGCGGAACCTTGTTCTGCAGGATGGTGCGCTGGGCGTTGAAGATGAAAGGCACGAAGAATTCCGTCACGAATGCCGCCGCCAGCCACCCCGCAAGCACCTGCGACATGCCCATCAGCAGGTCCCCGAACAGGAACGACAGGACCCCGCCCACCACAATCCAGCGGACCAGCCGTCCGCGTCCGATCAGCAGGGTCACGCCGACCGCGCCGATCAGTGACGAGAGTCCGACCATGCCCTGGACGGTCGCCAGGGTCGCCTCATCGCCGCCGGTGCGCGCCAGGATCATCGTCGGCATGATGCTCATGTAGGTCAGCGAGGCGATGAAGTTGATGCCGGTGAACAGCAGTATCAGGTAGAGCAGCCCGCGATGCGCCCGCAGATAGCGCAGACCGGCGCGCAGTTCGCCGATCACGCTGCCGCGCCCGTGCTGCCCGGCTGCGCTGTGCGCCGGGGGCGGCACACGCACCCACAGCAGCGTGCCGTAGGCTGCCGCGAACGTCGCCAGATCGATCAGCAGGACGGCGCGCAGATCCGCCGCGCCCAGGACCAGCGCGCCGAGCGCCGGGGCGAGGATGCGCGTGATCGAGTGTCCGAGCGTGCGCAGCCCGTTGATCCGCCCGCGCCGGGCAGCCGGAACCAGGACGCTGATGATCGACGCGAATGCCGGCAGTTGAAACGCCTCCATCGCGCCGGTGACGGCTTCGTAGACGAAGACGTGCCAGAACTGGAGCGCCCCGCCGGCGAAGAGCAGCAGGATCAGCGCCGTGCCGATGCCGGCGACGCCGTCGGCAGCCAGCATGACCACCCGCCGGTCCCAGCGGTCCACCAGGACGCCGGCGAAGGGACTGAACAGGACGTAGAAGAAGAAAGCCGCGAAGCCGAGCAGGGCGACATCCGTCGCCGCCTGGGTCTGATCATATGCCCAGATGAGCAGGGCGAAGCGGGTCATGCCGCTGCCTGTGACCGAGACGATCTGTCCCAGCCAGATGGTGAGAAAAGTGCGCATGCCACCGCGCGTGTTCAAGGGAGTCTGCCTTTCGCTGAGATTCGAC
>JAEURA010000135.1 GCA_016789005.1 Anaerolineae bacterium | reverse complement strand
TTAACCGAGAACTGTGCAACACCACCCCCCTCTCCATGCATTGGAGAGGGGGCAGGGGGTGAGGAAAACACCCCCGCCAGATCCGCCCTCGCCTTTTCGCTTAGATTCGGTCTGCGTCCGCTGAGGGGAAGCGCTTCGGTTTCAAACAGCCCGAGCTGTGCTTGCTGCGGTGCGGTGTAGAGGTAGAGGGGGAAGTATGAACCACCTCTTTCCTCAAGGTGCATTGAGCCAATTTCTCTTACAACTTGTGCGGGCGACCAATCTTTGCGAACACGTTGCTGAGATAACAACCATAAGTTTTCAGGATGAACGTGAGGGATGTATTCTGGACGCGCTCGATCTAACTCCCTCTCGTGCCAATACAAATACCGTATATCAAGAGGTCTGTACTGAAGTTTGAAAACGTTATCTGTCTTTGGAAGTGGAAGAGCTTTTGCTTCGAAATAAGAAGTAACGTTTTCAAGCAGTTTCTCTTTGTCTAGGTGAACAAAGACAGCATCGCGCCCTGTGTTCACCCCCGGAAACGACACGGGAAACAATTCGGGCAGTTTTGCCCACGCGAAGTAATCCGCGCCGACCGTATGCGGCAGATACGGCAGCCCGATCTCCAGCGCAGGCGTGATCGGCTGATATGTCACAGTATTGAGACTCGCGCCGTCAGCTTGCAACTGCGCGCGTTTGCCCGTCCCCCACACATGGCGAAACTGAATCGCCTTCGCGCCAGTATGGGCGGGCTTGCGGATCAGCGTGGCAATCGCCGTGCCCACCTGTATCCCTTCGCGGCTAAACTCAGTCGAGAAGATGCTCGGATCGGGCTTACCGTCGGAGGTGGTTTTGCCCGTCTTGTACTTGTCCCCGTTCAGATTATCGATGATGATCTGGTCAAACACATCGAGATAGCGTTCACGCATCCCCGTGTGTGACAGCCCATCCAGCCACGAATAATTGCTGATGAAGCATACCACGCCGCGCTGTGTCGTCTCCGCGATCTGCCGTTCCGCCATGCGATAGAAGCGCACATACAGATCATTCAAGCCCTGCCCCTGCGGGCGCGGCAGGTTCGGATTTTGCGTTGTGCGGTACGCTTCGGTAAGCGTTCGCTCTTCCTCGATGGCGACTCCTGCGAAACCGGAATAGGGCGGATTGCCGAGGATGACGAGGATCGGGCGGCTGCGCTTGACGGCATCAGCGGCATCGCGCTCCTTCTGCAACTCAGGGAACATCAGCGCCGTTTTCGGTTCTTTCGGCGGCTCCCAACCCGTTAGCGCATTCGTCAGATAGACCCCGGCACGCTGCCCCTGTGCCAGCGGTGCATGCAAAGCGTTGAGCATCATGCCAATCTGCAAATGGGCGACCACAAACGGCGAGGGCAGAATCTCGAAGCCAAACACGCGCTCACGCATCGCTTGCTGTACCGCTTGCGCCGCGAGCGCCTCCCCGTCACGCTGTCGCAGCGCCGCGTAAATGTGTCTCAGAACAGCCACCAGGTAAGCACCGGTTCCGCAGCACGGATCAAGCACGAACACACTCGGATCGGCTAATCCGTCGGCGATGCCCAGTTCGGTTTTCAGCGCCGCATCGACTCGTGATACCATGTATTCGACGACTTCCGGCGGGGTGTACCACACGCCCAACTGCCGCCGCAGTTCCGGGTCGAAGGCTTCGAGGAACGGTTCGTAGAAATACTGCACCGCCGCGCCCTTGTTGAAGCTGGTGAAGAATGCCGCCCGATCCACCCGGTTGAGGGCGTCCGCCGTCCATTCGAGAATTTGCTCGACCGACAGCGGCAGCGCAGTTCCACTGGAAAACTGTTCAAACAATTCGCTGATCACGGGAATTTCCATGCGGCGGGTATCGCGCCACAGATCGAATTTACCCGCGCCGGGGTGTGTTTCATGCCACAGCACCCACGCGCTGAACAAGCCGTAGAACAACGTCTGCACCAGCGTCGAACGGAAGAAATCTTCAGCGGTTTCGTCCTCAAAGCGCACGCCGAGCGAGGCTTCGAGCTGTCCACGAATCGTGTTCAATGCCGCGAGGTCTGATCCGCCTGCCTCAATCCGGGCGCGGGCTTCACGGGCATAACTGGCAAGTATCCACGCGACATCCTGCGGGGTCGAAAGCGGGGCATTTCGGCGCATGACACGCATCAGGGTTTCGCGGAGGGCAGTTTCGTGTTTCTGCGCCAGTGTGCGGGGATGCTTCGCCGCCTCCCAGAATGCACCCGCCGATGGAGCAATGTCGTAGCGTTCCTCAATCACCGGCTGCCCGGTCTGCGCGTTTCGCGTGACCAGCACGAATTGATAGTAGTTGGTGACGAGCGCCTGTCCGTAATGCGCGACATAGCGGGCGACCTGTTCGCCATGCGCGATCTTCAGCAGATCATCGCTCACAGGCTTGGCTTCAATGATGCCGCGCGCCGGCTTTTGATCGGCGGGCTGGTTGTCATCGTACAAGCCGAGATCGGGAATGCCCGCGCCGCTGTCTTTGGGGTGAATAACTGCCTGAACACGAGGTCGTAGCGCGCCGCCGATTTCGTTCAGCAGCGTTTGCAAAGCGGCATAGTAGGAGGTTTCAGGGACGGTCGCCCCGCGCAGGGTCGTCAAGGTGTGGAGGTAGGTTTCCAACGAAGACATAAACCGTCCTCAGTTCTGCTCAGAGGGACAAGCCCACCGCTGTGATGATCGACGAATGACGCTATTGTACCTCTTAATCGTCATTCCTTGGGACATGCTTGCAGTCCTCATCTCCGCGACCCCCTCCAAGAATTGGAGAAGGGGAGCGAGCGGCGCATCGCCAGCCGAGAGCAGTGCATTATTAACCGAAAACTGCTCGGCATCGCCCCTTCATGCAATAGGCGAGGTCTTTCCTGATCCGTTCTGCCCCCTCTCCATGCAATGGACGGGGTTTTTCCTAACCCGTTCTGCCTCCTCTCTCCATGCAATAGGCGAGGTCTTTCCTGATCCGTTCTGCCCCCTCTCCATGCAATGGAGAGGGGGTTGGGGGTGAGGATTCTACACCACCTCCGCTGCCGGCTCGGCGGCGAAGACCAGCCCGGAGCCGTCTACCGCCGCGTCCGCCACGATGTGATCCCCCTCGCGCACACGCCCTTCGAGGATCGCCGATGCCAGCGGGTCCTGAAGCTCGCGCTGGATCGCCCGTTTGAGCGGGCGCGCCCCGAAGACCGGGTCGTACCCCTTGGCGGCGAGGACCGCCCGCGCTTCCGGCGTCAGTTCCAGCGTCAGCCGGCGGGTCGCCAGCAGCGTCCGCAGCCGCCCGATCTGGATGTCCACGATCTGGGCGAGATCCGCCTGCGACAGCGCCCGGAAGACGATCACGTCGTCCAGCCGGTTCAGGAATTCCGGGCGGAAGTAAGCATCTAACTCCTCCATGACCGCCGCGCGCATTTCCTGACTGTCGGCGCCCCCCGCCATCGTCTTGATGATCTGGCTGCCGACATTGCTGGTCATGATCACGATGCTGTTGGTGAAATCGACCGTCCGCCCCTGCCCATCGGTCAGCCGCCCGTCGTCGAAGACCTGAAGGAAGATGTTGAAGACCTCCGGGTGCGCCTTTTCTACTTCATCGAGCAGGATGACGGCGTAGGGGCGGCGGCGCACAGCTTCGGTGAGCTGTCCGCCTTCGTCATAGCCGACGTAGCCGGGCGGCGCGCCAATCAGGCGGGCGACGGTGTGGCGCTCGCCGTACTCGCTCATATCGATGCGCACCATCGCGTTCTCATCGTCGAAGAGGAACGCCGCCAGCGAACGCGCCAGCTCGGTCTTGCCGACGCCGGTCGGTCCCAGGAAGAGGAACACGCCGACCGGGCGGTGCGGGTCCTGCAAACCGGCGCGGCTGCGGCGCACCGCCGAGGCGACGGCGCGCACGGCGTCATCCTGACCGACCACCCGCTCATGCAGCCGGTCTTCCATGCGCAGCAGCTTCTCGATCTCGCCTTCCAGCAGACGCGCCACTGGGACGCCCGTCCACTTGCTGACCACTTCGGCGATGCCGTCGGCGTCGACTTCCTCGCGCAGCATCGCCGTGCCCTCGGCGCGGGCGGCGCTCATCGCCATTTCGCGCGCCGTCAGCTCGCGGTCCAGTTCGGGCAGCGTGCCATAGCGCAGCCGCGCCGCCTCTTCCAGGTTGGCGCGCCGCTCCGCCTGCTCAAGCTGAATCTTTGCCTCGTCGATCTTCGCCTTCACCCCGCGGATGCCGGCGATCTGCTCTTTCTCCATCTGCCAGCGCGCCATCAGGGCGTTGAGCGTCTCGCGCTCGTCGGCGATCTCCGCCTCCAGGTCGTCCAGCCGTCCGCGCGACGCCTGATCGCGCTCCTTGCGCAGCGCTTCGCGTTCGATCTCCATCTGCATGATGCGCCGTTCGACGGCATCGAGCGCGCTCGGCTTGCTGTCGATCTCCATCTTCAGCCGGGCAGCCGCCTCGTCGATCAGGTCTATGGCTTTGTCGGGAAGCTGGCGGTCGGGCAGGTAGCGGTCGCTGAGCGTCGCCGCCGCGATCACCGCGCCGTCCTGGATGCGCACGCCGTGATGCACCTCGTAGCGCTCTTTCAGCCCCCGCAGGATGCTGATCGTATCTTCAACCGACGGCTCGTCGACGAATACCGGCTGGAAGCGCCGCTCCAGCGCCGCGTCTTTCTCGATGTACTTGCGATACTCGTCCAGCGTGGTCGCGCCGATAGTGTGCAGCTCGCCGCGCGCCAGCATCGGCTTGAGCATGTTGCTGGCATCGACCGCGCCTTCGGCAGCGCCCGCTCCGACGATGGTATGCAGCTCATCCAGGAAGAGGATGATCCTGCCGTCGCTCTCGCTGACCTCCTTCAGAACCGCCTTCAGCCGTTCCTCGAATTCGCCTCGGAACTTCGCGCCGGCGAGCAGACTGCCCATATCCAGGGCGATGATCTGCTTGTCGCGCAGCCCTTCCGGCACGTCGCCGTTGACGATGCGCTGCGCCAGCCCTTCGGCAATCGCCGTCTTGCCCACGCCCGCCTCGCCGATCAGCACCGGGTTGTTCTTCGTCCGCCGGCTGAGCACCTGAATGACCCGGCGGATCTCGTCTTCGCGCCCGATCACCGGGTCAAGCTTGCCCTGCCGCGCCAGCGCGGTGAGGTCGCGCCCGTACTTTTCCAGGCTCTTGTAGGTACTCTCCGGGTCCTGACTGGTGATGCGCTGCCCGCCGCGAATCGCCGTCAGCGCCTGCAGGACGGCGTCGCGCGTCACGCCGGCGCGCTCGAAGACGCCGCGCACGCTCTTCTCTTCGGTCAGCGCGAGCAGGATGTGCTCGGTGCTGACGTAATCGTCGTGCATCCGCGCGGCTTCTTTTTCGGCGGCGTTGAGCGTCTCTACCGCTGTCTTGTGCAGCCCGGCTTTGGCGTTGCTGCCATACGAACGTGGGCGCTCGTTCAGCCCGCGCTCCAATTCAGCGAGCAGCGCCGTCGGTCGCGCGCCGATCTTGGCGGCGACTTCCGGCGCAACGCCATCTTTCTGTCCCATCAGCCCGACCGCGATGTGGATCGGCTCGATGCCGGTGTGCCCGCGCTCGTCGGCAAGCTGCTGCGCCTTGAGGAGCGCCTCCTGCGCCTTGTTCGTAAATCGGTTCAGGTCCATGAACACGACCTCTCCACACTCTGCCTGCATACTCTGCTGTAGAGTCTACGTGCAGGGCGTAGGAAAGGTCTTAGAAATGCGCAAGAGGGACATCGGCAGAACTCAAGAAATGAGTTTTTCGCTGTCACGCTGGCGTCACGATGCGATCACGATAGGGGTCTATGCTGATGTCAGATTGAAACACTGACCGACAGCAGCACGACAAACCAGGAGAGACATCATGCATCCCGATCACCTGAGCATCATGGAAGCCGAGTACAACCGCCTGTCCCGCCGCCAGGATGCCGAACAGCACCGTCTGCGCGTCGAAGCCGGCGCAGAATCGAACCTCCTGCCCGTGGTGGGTCGCGTTGTGACGACTGCAATCGGCGCGGTCAGGCGCGTGCTCAGCACCGTGAACGAGATGCAGTCCGAACAGACGTCTCAGGGCGATGTCCGCAGCACCGACACAATGCCGGCGATCACCTCGTCGATGTAGCTCTCGCCGCCTTCTTTGATCAGCGCCGTGAACCCGTCTTCACCCAGGATCGCCTCCATCTGGGGGCGCAGCTTCTCGATTTCATCGCGGTTTTCCTGTTCTGCGCCGGGACAAGCCAGCACCATCCCCGACCAGACCGCCGCATACGCCATCATGTCGCGCTGGGCAGCCGCGTCGGGCTGCGCCAGCGCGGCGGCAGCCCAGGTCTGCACCGCCGCGACCACCATGGTGGCTTTCAGCGGCTCGGCGGCAATGCTGCGGGCGATCTCCATGCCTTCCAGCAGCGCGCCCCGCGCCCGCTGATAGTCCTCCATCGGCAGCACTGCGGCGATCAGGTTTGCCAGGATCACGCAGAGGTTGTAGTCCCAACGCTGGCGGCGGTACAGCGCAGCCGATTCTTCCAGCATGAGCGCGGCGTCGGCGTAGCGTCCTTCGAGGTAGGCGGAAAACCCCAGGTTGCCCAGGATGGTCGCCTCCCATCCCACATTGCCAAAGGTCCTGGCGATGGCAAGCGCGCGGAGGTAGTAGTCTTGCGCCGCCGGGTAGTTCGCTTCCCGGTCGTAGGCGACGGCGATGCCCATCAGCGTGTTGACGGCTCCCCGCTGGTCGCCCAATCGCTGAAGCAGATCCAGCGATTCGGCATGAACGCGGGCGCTCTCTTCATGTCGTCCCAGCTTGTGCATCACCGTGCCCAGCATGTTCAGAGCGCTCGCCAGTTCGATCTGATCGCCCAGACGCAGGCAAATCGCATGACACTGCCTCAGAAAGGTTTCCGCCTCACTCCAACGCCCTCGGCTAACGGCGATCCAGCCGAGTTCATACAGACAGTTCTGCCTGCCCCATTCATCTCCAAGCGCGGCGTACAGGTCCAGGGCGCGGCGGACGGCTGATTGCGCGCTGTCCAGTTCACCTTTGTGCGACAACCTGTGTTCCAGGGCGAGCAGTCCATCGGCGAGCTGGTGAGGGTGAGAGAACCGCTCCGCCAGGTCAATCGCCTGTCTGAGCGCCGCTTCCGACTCTTCCGTGCGCCCCAGGGTGAACTGGATCACCGCAGTGCGCGTCAGATGATCCGCTTCCCCTGCCGTGTCGCCGAGCCGCCGGGCAGCGGTCAGGGCATGCTTATGCCATGTCAGCATATCGCTCGCCGTCAGGCGCATCGCCAGCAGCGCCCCTCCCTCCTGCATGAGCATCACCAGCATCCGGGCAGCTTCGTCATGGGCTGGCGCTTCCGCCGAAAGCCAGGCGAGCCACTGCTCAACCTGGGCGCGTTCGGCATCCAGCATCGCCAGGGCGCTGACGCTGCTATCCCATCCCTGCCGGTAGACGCGCCGCGCCTCCAGCGTCACCTCGACATAATGCCGCGCCAGCCGCAGCTTCGACTCGCGAGCGCGTTCCGCCAAGCCGATCATCACGCGCCCTCCAGCAACGCCTTGGCATGGAGCACCAGCAGCGCGTGCATCTGAAAGCGCCCGCCGCTGATCGGCTCGATCAGCCCGCGATTGACCAGCATGCGCGCCGTCGGCTTGGGATCGACGATCCCCCACGCCGCCGCCATCGCCCGCAGGTCGAAGGTCGCCGGTTTGGGGACGAACAAGCCCAGCAATGCGAAGCGCACCAGGGTCTCTTCATCGAGCGCGTCGGTGCTGCGCCGGAGCAGCGAGGTGATCGTCGGCTGGCTTTGTCCCGATGCTTCGCGCATGTCCCCCGGAGCCTGCGCCGCCAGCAGGCTTTTTCCCTCGCGCAGTTCGGACAGCAGGTCGCAGATCCCCCAGCCCATGCGCATCTCTTCGTGCAGCAGCCGCCCCGCCACCTGAATCGCGAGCGGCAGCCCTTCCAGGTCGCGCACCAGTTCCAGCGCTTCGTCAGGGTGTTCCCTGACCGCTTCCGGCGCCAGGCGCGTCAGCAGGTTGAGCGCATATTCATCGCTCAGCACGGGCAGCCGGTAGACATCTTCGGAGGTCGGCGCCAGCGCGCGCGCCACCATATTCAGGCGGCTGGTCATGATCATCGCGCTGCCCTGACCCGCAGCTCGGAACGGAGCGGCATGTTCCACCTGCCACACGTCATCGACGATCAGCAGCATGCGCCGGTTGGCTAGAGCGGAGGTGATCTGGCTGGTCAGGTCTTCCAGCTTGGGCACTTTGCCGGGGGCGATCAGGCGCAGCGCTTCGCCCCACACCGTCAGTTCGGCGATCAGGTTGGGCGCTTCACCCAGCGAGGTCCACAGCACGCCGTCGGGGTAAGCCGTTTTCAGGTCCGGGTCGTGCGCCAGCGCGCCGATCGTCGTGCTCTTGCCGACGCCGGGCCAGCCCTCGATCACTGTCACCGGTCGCCGCTCCTCCGCCTTGGGCAGTCCAAGCCGCGCCTTGATCTCGCGCAGCACCCGCTCGCGTCCCACGACCAGCGTCGGCATGGGCGGCAGCACGCTCGTCGCACCGAACAGATCGCCTCCGCGCGCGCCGTCGATGGCGCTCAGCCCTCCTTCGACGCCTGCCGCCAGGGAGTCGCCCCGGCGGATCGATTCGTACAGCTTGGTCGTCTCATCTTCGGGCGGAGTCGCCAGCTCCTCATCCAGCAGCCGGACGCAGTCCTGATACTGGCGCAGGGCTTCGGCGCGCTGTCCATTGGCGACGTACAGGCGCATCAGCAGACGGTGCGCCTGCTCGTCGAGCATGTTGATCGCCAGCCAGCGCCGGGCATAGGCAATCGCCTCTTTTAGCCCGCCCTTAGCCGCATGCACGGTCAGCCGCCGCAGGGCAATGGAGCATTCCCGGTTCAGCCATTCCCGCTGAGTCGCCTGCCAGGTATCGAACTCGGCGCTGTCCGGCAGGCTGAACCCGGTCAGGAAATCTTCACGGTACAGGTCAACCGCGCGGTTGAGCGCCGCTTCGCAGTCCTCGCACAGTTTCCCGTCGGAATGCAGGTGGACGCGCGTCCCAGCCAAGGCGTTCACGAACTCGCGGACGTCGATCTCGATGGCTTCAGTATTGAGACTTACCATCTGTCGGTCAGCTTCCAGCCAGGTCTCGGTTGAGAGGCTGGTCAGGTTGTGGAGGCTACTGCGCAGGGAAGTGCGGCCGCGTTCCTCATCCTGATCGGGCCAGAACAACGTCGCCAGCATATCGCGGGTCTGCGGTCGGTCGGTCAGCGCCAGGTATGCCGCCATAGCGACGGCTTTACGACGCACGCCATCGACCATCTCACCATCCACTTCAAAGCGCGGCGCACCAAACAGCAGCAGTCGCAAAGCAGCCATGGGTTCCGCTCCAGTCACGTTGATATCACGTAGGGGTCACGAAGCCATTATAGCCGCCAATTCATGTTTGGTTCGTAAAATAGTGGAAGGAAAGCCCCCTACTCCTCGCGCGAGATGTCCTCCAGCGCCTTCAGGTCACGGCGCAGGTTGCGAAAGCGCACCCCCAGCGATAGCAGAAACAGCCCCAGCAGCGTCCCGACGGCGGCAAGACCGAGCAGCAGATATTCGCCTGTTTGCGGCATGATCTAGCCCTCCTGGACCTGGGCGCG
>JAEURA010000099.1 GCA_016789005.1 Anaerolineae bacterium | reverse complement strand
CAAGTTACTAGAATTACTTGCGAGGGAAATGTGGAAACAGAGCCACATATTGTTCAGGATGGCGAAACCTGGGAGTCGAGTGCGGCTGAAGCTGGGGTTCCCGTAGAGGTCCTCAAAGCCACGAACCATTCGTTGATCATGTCCGGATATCACAGCGCCGACAGGGTGACGGAGGGATATCCGCTAGAGGCTGTTATGAACTTTTCTCCTCTCAACCCCCCAACCCCCTTCTCCCCGTTTTGGGGGAGAAGGGGGAGTCAGGTCCCCTCGCCCCGCGCACGTGGGAGAGGGGGTGCGAGCAAGGCTCGCCTTGGGGTGAGGGGAACTCCTGCCGCAGAAGTTCATAACAGCCTCTAGCGCGGTCCGCGTTGGGGCAGATACTCCTCCGGGGGACGATACAGATTCCCCTGCCTCATCAGCCGATCGACCTCCTCCTTGAGGCGGTTCACCTGACCGCTCAGGCTGGTGAGTTTCGTCTCATGCGCCTGGGCGATCATCTGGAGTGCCTGCATTTGGGCGATAGCCACCGTCAGCATTTCTGCCGCAATCGCAAAAATCTGCGCGTTGGCGTTGAACTCGGTGACGAACCCCAGGATGCTCGCCAGTCCCTGGGGCTGTCCTCGCCCCGCAGCCTGCTGCTGCGGGGAATGTGTTGCACTTTGTGCTTCCATCGGGAGGTTCTCCTTACCACGACAGATCAGGTGTTCTGTTCGTTACATCGTCATGCGTGCTCGTGAAATCGTCATTCCATTCGCTCAACAAGAAGGCTCCAAAGAGTCATGCTTTACCCCTGGTTAGCTCATCAATCACCATTCGTGCAATGGTTTCTACACCGGAGGACTGAAGTCGCTTGCTGGAATGCTGGCTCTGATCGAACGTCACGACGATTGTCCAATGATCATCAGTGAAATCGATGGTTGCCATTGGATACTTCTTTTCTCGGCTGCAGGCAAGTTCCATGAAATCATCAGGCCACTCCATTGGCTCCGCTTCTACGGTGCTGACCTTGATGAACCCGTCAACGCTGACGACACACCAGAAGCCTGCACGCTGGATGTCCCAGATCATCTTTTGGATCAATCTCAGCGGCGTTTCTGTTCGGCGTTCCAATCGGCTGAATTCGATCAGGGACTGGACAGCGATGTCGAGATCATCGGTGATACACACTACTGTCGACATCCGCCCAGGCCCAGTTGATACCACGCTCCAAAGTCGCTCATTGCCAGCAAATACATAGCCTATTTCGTCATCCTGTTGCAGTGGCACAGTGCCCGCAATATGAGGAACCGGCCCGCCTAGCAGAACCGCTTGCAGTCCCTCCTCATGTAGTTTGCCTACACCAGTCTGTAGACGCCTCACAAGTTCATCAGAAACCATCTCATATCTCCTCCACAGCGAAAAGCTTTGCCTCGGTTTGCTAACCAACAAGGATTATCCAATATTGCCCGTTAACAACCAACTGCAGAAACTCAGAGGCCGACAGCATATACTCAGAGCCAACTGATGTGCCTGGAAGCCCGAGAGGATCACGTACCTTGACGAAGTAGCTTCCATTAGTCTCCAGGACTTCGTCAACGATGATTGCATGCCGATTAACCCTAGCTATGAAAGATCCTCGTCGATCAAGTAGCTGCCCAATCTCCTCTGCTACAGTCGGGACATGGTAGTCAAGTGTGTTGAGAGAAGGCAGATATGTCCAAATTGGGTGACTGGACAGACGCACCCCCAGTTGTTGGCTCTTATCCAGAGTTCTGATGTCTCCTGGTATTTCGGTCCCATATTCAACAGTTGTATTCAGCATTCTAGCCAAGTCCGCTTGCGACAGGGCTACTCCGCGATCAGCCAGCAGTTGTGATAGGCAAGCCGGGACACAGTAGTTTGCCTCAATCTGCGCTACCATATTCTGTGAAGGAACTTCGTTTATTCCTGTTCCGGGTCGAAATGCACCGGCATACAGAACGGCAGCATCATCGACGAATTGCCTTATCGTACTCGGCAAAGTGACGCGAGCATAATTCGCGGCATCCACGATGTGCCGCAAAGCCGAGGGGACCAGCGGCAGCAGCCCGATCAGCGCACTCCACTCGCCTTTCAACAGATCGCGAATCGTGAACAGCCAGTCCAATGGCTCGACCAGAATGGACAGCGGGATCTCCAGCAGCCACCACAGCGAAGCCTGCTCCTCCCCCTGCCGCTCCAGCATCATCGCCTCGACACGGTCGAGATGAATCTTCATTTCCAGACGCCAGGTGTGAAACGCCAGCATCTGATCGTGATACGCTTGCAGCCCGTCTTTGGCGAAGCCGATGCCCACCCCCATGAGGGTCCCTGGCATTGCCTGGATCGCTGCGCTCAGCAGCGGGAAGTAGTAGGCATCCTCTTCCGGGTTCCAGGTCGGGTCGTAGACGATCTGGCGCAGTTGGTCGAGCGCCTTCGCCTCGTGGTAGCCGGCAAGCGCATCAAGCGCTTCCTGCGTCCGGTACTGGGCATACAGTTCATCCGAGTGAGGGATCGATTCATAATACTCCGGTAGTTCTGGAAAGGAGTCACCGATCCAGGAGCTGCCCAGCTGCGTAATCTCTTCCAGGAAAGCGAACAACTCCTCAAGGGTTGCGTTTTCGCCAACCCTCGCCTTCAGCGCTGCACGAATCTCGTCCGCCGATGCCGTCTCACTGAGTCCAAAAACACTGGAATCGACTGCTTGCCGGGCAACCAACTCGACTGCCAGGTCAAAAATCTGCGCTTCAACGGCGTTCCGATCGCGGGTTCCGAACTGCTGTTGGAAGTAATCCGTCAGTGCCAGATCGGTTTGGAAATCGGCATGTCGCGCTTCAGGTGGCATTCTCCCTGATTCTAGAACTTGCGCGTCCCGATAAAAACGCAGGTACTCCTCGTAGTCGTCTCCACCCCAGAACCGATACAGCTCAGAGTACGCCGCTTCGGCTTGCTGTTCATACAATGCACGAGTACGCGCCAAAGACAACTGCTCAAGAGATGCCCGCATCTGCTCATCGGCACTTTGCAGAGTCAACACCAATCCTTGCAGGCTGGTCTTGAACAGGGTGTCTGCCGCATCGCGGTCATAGGTGTTTGGGTCGCGTTCCCATGCTGTTTCCCACATTCTTCTCAGCAAATCATCTTCAGTTCTGACGATGTAGGGTTCGGGAGCAACCGCTTCCAGAGGGCGCGGCACTCTTAGCGTTCGATTGACCGAATACTCCGTTGCCCCCAACGTGAGGTCAGACCGGAAATGCCTATCGGACTCAAGCGCAGGGTTGAGGGCGAACAAAGTCTGAATATCCGTCCTATAGCTGGCAGCAATCTGCCCCAGCCGTTCACCAAGCCGGATCGTATGGAGAATTGTCTCTATGTCCACAAAGACCCTACTTTTCTAAGCGATTTTTCCTGTAAGGAGGGCGTCCAGCGATTCTGGACGCCCTGGGATTATTCAGTTGCGGATCCAGCCTATGGCTTACGCCATCGTTCCCCACGCCGGCGAAGTGCCGGTGGCGGGCTTGAGCGTCGCCTCGAAGGTCACCGCCTTGCCGGTGTCCAGCGCCGGCTTGTAGCTCTCCACGTAGAACTCGCCGCTGAACTCCGGCGACGTGCCGACCGCCGCCCGGAAGGTCACCACCAACTTCTCAAGAATAGCCTATATGTTCTGTTTTGAGCGAGACATTTGTCGGTCTTTTTGTCTCTTTCTTCGTAGCTTGTTTTTCGAGCGCTGTCTGGGGATCGGTCGGGTGGCTTGACGAGTCGGATACTGCGGGCGCGGTGCGCATCCCGTTTCACACGCCCCTGCATCTCAAGCATCAGCAAGTAGCGGTCCACCGTGGAGCGATGATAGTGGCAGCCGTCGGCAATTTCTCGCAGGCTTGGAGACATGCCGTCGTGTTCTTCCATATAGCGTGCGATACAAATCGTTCAGTTGGAGCTTCTTCCCCCATTCGCGTATCTGCACCACACATCGCAGGAGCTTGGGCGGAAGAAAGGGGGCAGGGCCAAAACAAAAACCAGCAGAGTTGTCCCCGCTGGTTTTCGTTCGACTGTCGTCGCATTTGGTGTACCTGGAGGGATTCGAACCCCCGGCCCTCTGCTCCGTAGGCAGATGCTCTATCCGCTGAGCTACAGGTACAGGTCAATCCTCAAGCGTATGCTAGCATACTCCGCTGGGAGGGTCAAGATCGACCTGATGCCGGATGTGGTGACCAGGCAGCCCCGAGGACTGAGACGAAACAGGTCTGTCAGGGCGGTTGGCGCACAGTCTGCATCCTGAACCGATCTCGCCCTCGGTCGGGTGGCGTTTGGCAGAGATCCCGATGAGCTCGCCCTTCCGGTTGATCAGAACCGCGACGTTGCGCAGCCGTTCACCTTCACGCATCGGCAGACCGCTGACGACATACATGCTGTGACGGTGTGCGCAGTCGGCAATGGCGTCAAACGCCGATCAGGAACTTCACATGCTGGTCAATAGAAGGGGTACGGATCGCCAGGCGATCAACATATTCGCGGCTCAATGCAGCCTGTTTGCGGAATAAGTCGGAGATATCGCACCCGACCATCATGGAGACGATCTGATCGACGCTGAACTGCTCGATCGGCGCAGTGTGGACGTCCCGCAGGACCGTCACCCGATCGACGAGTTCGGTAATCTCCTCAAGGCGATGCGAGATGTATACGATGCCAATGCGGCGCTCTTTCAGGCGTCGGATGATGGCAACGAGCAGTATGGTTTCGCGCTGCGCTACGATCAGCTCTTCCAGCGTCTGTTTCGGATCCAGGTCGATTCCGAGCTGCTGAAGCAGGTCTGTCCCCATCCGTCTCAGTTGGCGGGAGTCGATCAGCCCGAATCGCCCGTAGGGCTGGTGGCTGAGGAAGATGTTCCCGGCGATACTCAGGTAGGGCTGCATATTGAGTTCCTGGTGGACCGCGCTGACGCCCGCTCCCTGCGCCTCGTGGGGTGTGCCGAGATGAACGGCTTTGCCTTCGACGAGCAAGGCTCCTTCGTCCGGCTGATACACGCCCGACATGATCTTGATCAGCATGGATTTGCTCGCGCTTTCGCTTTTTTCAATATAATAATAAATGTCATACCAACAACGCAGCAGATAATCCTTGAGCGAAATCACAACGCAAGCTACCCGCCTTGCGCTGTGTCCTTCCGGGATAATCGTGGGTCCTGGCAGTGTCCATTTTCAGGTGATGGGATTGTTGATCATGACGCGACCGAGCCGCTCTCTGCTACGTTTCACCTGCATCCTGCTGTTCACCGCCATACTGGCGCTGGCTCACAGTCAGACTCCGGCTCACGCCGCCGCCTACGTCGTCAGCACGCTGGACGACTCCGGCACCGGGTCGCTGCGTCAGGCGATCATCGACGCAAACGCCAGCGCCGCCGACGACACGATCACGTTCAGCGTGAGCGGAACGATCACCCTGCTCACCGCGCTGCCCAGTCTCGCCAACAACGGGACTCTGAGCATCGACGGTGGGGAGCTGGTCACGATCACCCGCAGCTCAGCCATCGGCACGCCGAAGTTTCGCATCTTCTCCGTCGCCGCCGGCGCATCCGCCGCGCTGAATGGGCTGACAATGACCAACGGCAACTCGACCGGAAACGGCGGCGGCGTCCTGAACGAGGGCATACTGACGGTCACCAGCAGCATGATCAGCGGCAACACGACGAGTCTGGCTGGCGGCGGCATCCTGACCAGCGGCGCACTGACGATCATCGGCAGCACGATCAGCGGCAATAGCGCGGTAGGGGTGGGCGGCGGATTGACGGTCAACCCAGCCGGTTCCGCCACCGTGATCAACAGCACCTTCAGCGGCAACCATTCCCCACAGGGCGGCGGCGCCATCTGGAATTACGTGACGCTCACGGTGATCAACAGCACGATCAGCGGCAACACAGCCGGCAGCCGGGCTGGGGGCATCTACCACAATTCGGGGACGACCACGTTACAGAATACGATCATCGCCAACAGCGCGCTCATGAACTGCCAGCGCAGCAGCGGTACGGTCAACGCACAGAATACGCTGATCGAGGACGCGCTGACCTGCGTCAACGGGACGAATACCGACAATCTGACGGGCGATCCAAAGCTCGGTTCGCTGGCTAACAACGGCGGTTCTACCCTCACCTTTGCCACTCAGACGGACAGCCCCGCCATCAACGCGGGCAGCAATGCCCTGGTTCCCGCCGGCACAACCACCGACCAGCGCGGCGCCCGGCGCATCGTCGGCGCATCCGTCGATATCGGCGCCTATGAACAGACCTGTTTCATGACGTTTCCATTCACCGTGCCGGCGTCGGATACGAACAGCCTGCTCGACGCCATCACCTGCGCCAACAGCACCGCTTCCGATGAAACGATCAACCTGACGGACAGCACCTACACGCTGACGACAGCCTACGCCGGCAGCAGCGGACTCCCACCGATCGTCAACAACGGCAGCCTGACGATCAACGGCGGCGGCGCGACGATCACTCGCAGCGCGGCGGGCGGCACGCCGGACTTCCGCATCATGACGGTCGACGTGGGCGCGACGATGCTGATGACCAGCCTGACGATCAGCAACGGCTACGCGAACGGCGGATCGGGCATTCGCAGCAGCGGCACGCTGACGATTCAGGACAGCACCATCGCCAATAATTCGAGCGACTTCACCAGCAATACTGTAGGTGGCATCTGGAACCTGGGAACCCTGACTCTGACTCGCGTGGTCGTTGACGGCAATGGCGGCGAAGTTGGCGGACTGCGCAACAACGGAACCGCCACCATTGACTACAGCACCTTCAGCAACAATACGGCGGCTGACGGCGGCGGTATCGGTAACTTCCTATTTGCCGCGCTGACCCTGGATAACAGCACCATCACGGACAACGCGGCGACCAACGGCGGCGGCATCGCTAACTGGTTCTCCGCCGTGATGACCATCACCAACAGCACGATCAGCGGCAACTCCAGCGTCATCACGGGCGATCTCCACAATGAAGACAGCGGCGTCCTGACGGTCAACAACAGCACTGTCAACGGTGGACTCTCGACCTTCAGTGCCACAACGAATCTGAACAACACGATAGTCGCCGGCGGGCTCTTTCCGCTCGGCGTATCCTGCTTCCGATCCACAGGTACGGTCAGCGCGCAGTCCAGCCTCTTCGAACTTGGCGGAACGACATGCGTGAACGGCGTAAGTGTCGGCAACGTGAGCGGCGACCCGCTGCTTAGCCCCCTGGCTGACAACGGCGGCACGACGCTGACTCACGCCCTCTTGACCGGCAGTCCCGCCATCGACGCAGGCAGCAGCGCGCTGCTGCCTATCGGCGTGATCACCGACCAGCGCGGTGCGTTCTTCCCGCGCATCGTCAGCACCAGCGTTGACATCGGCGCGGTCGAATCCTGCCCAACTTTCCCGCATACCGTCCCCGCGGGCGACTCGACCGATCTCATCTTCAGCATCGCGTGCGCCAACCTGAGTCCCACCGACGATGTGATCAATCTCACGCCCAGCGCCTATACGCTGAACGCCGTCCACAACCTCGATCCGGTGGGTCCCGGCGCGTCCGGTTTGCCGCAAATTCTTCCGGGGACCGGAATGCTGACCATCAACGGCAGCGGCGCGGCGATCACCCGCGACGGCGCAGCACCCGATTTCCGGCACTTCGTCATCGTCAGCGGCGCCAGCCTGACGCTCAACGACCTGATCCTCACCAACGGCCGCGCCGACAACGGCGGGGCAGTTGTCAGCGGCGGAACGCTGGTGCTGAACCGGGTGACGGTGACGGGGAATACAGCGACGGGAGTCAGCGGCGGCGACAACGGGGACGGCGGCGGGCTGATCGCGCTCGGCGGCACGGTAACAATCACCGACAGCACCTTCAGCGGCAACGCCGCGCAGGATGATGGCGGCGCGATTTACAACTATCTTGCCAGCACTGCCATCACGGGCAGCACTCTGAGCGACAACGCGGCGACCAGCGACAACGGCGGCGCGATCAACAACGTGGACTCCGTGCTGGCGGTCTTCAACAGCACGATCACCGCCAACAGCGCCGGCGCGTCTGGCGGGGGTGTGCGCAACACCGGGATTGGCTCGCTCACGCTCACTCACGTCACCCTCAGCGGGAATGCGGCGGCGCAGGGCGGGGCGGTCGCCAACACCGGTGGGATAACTCATCTGAAAAACAGTATCCTCGCCGACAGCGGCGGATGTTTCCGCTCGGCAGGGATCATTCACGCGCAGAATTCACTCATCGAGGACGGGTTGCTGTGCGTCAACGGAACGAACACCGCAAACGTGACCGGCGATCCGAATCTGGCGCTGCTGGCGAACAACGGAGGACCCACGCTCACCCATGCCCTCTTAGCCGGCAGTATCGCCATAAACGCCGGAGACAACAGCCTTATCCCGGTCGGCGTCACCACCGATCAGCGTGGGACGGGGTTCCCTCGCATCCTGGGCGGCATGGTCGATATGGGCGCGTTCGAGACCGATTACGCCGAATTGTCCGTACAGTTGAGTCTCCAGGGACGCCCAGCCGCGCCTAACGCCCGGTGGGTCACGACGGTGCATTTCGCTTTGTATCCGACAGGCGAACTGATGCCGGTTTATGCGGACGATTTCATCTCGGACAGCGGCGGACAGTTCATCGTGCCAAACCTGACCACCGGCATCTATGACATTGTGGTCAAGGGGACACACACGCTGTCCCGGCGAACCAACGGGGTGGTCCTCAACGCGGGAGGGAACAACATCTCGCCGGCGGTATTGTTGGAGGGTGATGCTAACGACAGCAACATCATCAACATCAGCGACTTCTCCATCCTTGCGGCGAGCTTTGGGCTGAGTCAGCCCCACCCGAACTTCAATGCCGGCGCCGATTTCAACCAGGATGGGATCGTGAACATCGCAGATTTCTCCCTGCTGGCGAGCAATTTCAGCCAGTCCGGGGAGTAAGGATCTGTTGGCTATATCAGCGCATTCTCAGCGAGCACGTCCTGGGCTTAGCCAGTCACCGGACGCGCATTCGCACGCATCTACAGCCCTGTTCTGAATCGTAGGGACGCCCCGACGGCGGACGTCCCCTCTGTGCCTGACCGCCTATCGACTTTCGCCAAGCCGACCTAAAGCGAATCCCGTCTCCCAGGGTTATACTGCTTGAAAAAATGAGGCGTTTTTTCGAATGGCTTCGACCTACAGAAACGCGGCGCCGACCATCGGTGTTCTGGCAGGATGGCAGTTCTATCGGACGGCGACGAACCTGAGCTACCTCGCGCCCATCTTTCGTGGAATCGCCCACGCAGCCAGAAACCTGCGATGCAGCGTGATGCTGGGCTGTGGCATGGGTCCTTCCGCCAGCCCTGCCGATCCACTGCGTCCCGCATGGCCCGGATTCTCTTCTGACCATGATTTCGTGCCCGTTGGACCCTGGAACACGGATGGGTTGATCGTTGCTGTCCCGCTGCATTCTCGGTCACGATCCGACTACATCCGCGAAGTTATCGCATCCGGGCATCCAGTCCTGTTTGTGGGATCGGGGGAGGAAGGACCAACGATCTCGGCGAACAACCGGCACGGCGTCCTTGAAGCGATGCAGCACCTCGTCGAACACGGTCACCGCCGAATTGCCTTCATCGCCGGCACGGTGGAGGATATGCGAGGAGACAGCGGAGAACGACTCCTTGCTTATCAGGACGGTCTGGAGATATTCAACCTTGATCGCAGTCAGAATCGGGTGGCATACGGTCGGCACGTCTACGACGGCGGGTATCTGGCGATGCAGCAGCTTCTCGAGACGGGGTCCGACTTCTCTGCGGTCGTCGCCAGCAATGACGAGTCAGCGCTTGGGGCAATGCGGGCGCTTCAGGATGCCGGACGGCAGATCCCTGGCGACGTTGCAGTGATCGGGTTCGACAACCGTCTTGAGGGGAGCGTACACGAACCGGGTTTGACCAGCATCCATGTTCCGCTGTTTGACATCGGCTATCGTGCGGTCGACCTGCTGCTGCATTCCATCCAGCAATCGGTCAGACTGCCGAACCTGATGCAGGTCAACACCCACCTCGCGATCCGCGAGTCATGCGGGTGCAGCGGCGGGAGGAAGCAGGACAACGTCGCGAAACCTGGCGAGGAGGCGCTCAACGCTGCCACGCTGGCGAGGAGGATGGCGTCGGCGATTCTCGATCAGGCACATGGCATCACTGAAGAAGAGGGGCTGAAGCTCTGCCAGCGGCTGGTCGATACGTTCGCCGCGTGCATCAGGACCGGCGACAGTGCCGTGTTCCGAGAAACCCTCGCTGAGGTCCTCGATCATACCGAAGCTCAGGATGATGATTCGCATATCTGGCAGGACGCAATCTCTCTCATGAGCGATGGATTCGGCAGCATGGCTGCGACCGATCCGTCCTCGGCGCTGCGGGTGCGTGATTTTCTGAGCGAGGCGCGGCTGAGGATTAGCGCGCAGATGCGGCGGCAGCACCGTCAGTATGTTGTGGATGAGCGGCGCATATCGAGCCGCCTCAGCCTTCTGACGGCGAGGCTGCTCACCGCGCTTGACGAGACAGAAATCTTCGCGATATTGGCGAGTCACCTGCCCCATATGGATGTTCACACCGCGCTCGTCGGGCTGTTTGAAGCCGGGAACGACGGTCCCGGTGCGTGGATGGTCGGGCTTGATCTGCTCAACCCGCAGCGCGCGCGCGTGCGCTTCCAGCGACAGGAGTTTCCACCCCCCAGCCTCATCACGCCTGACGAACCATTCATCCTGACTCTGATCCCTCTGTCTGACCAATCCGGGCAAATCGGCATCATGGTGTTTGACGCGCAGCACGTTGATCTCTACGGCTCGGTCGTTCAGCAGGTTGGCGGGGCGCTGAACACGGCACGCCTGTATCGTGATGCGACTGAGGGGCGGAGGCTGGCAGAAGAGGCGAATCAGATGAAGGATCGCTTCCTGTCGACCATCAGCCACGAACTGAGAACGCCCCTGAACCTGATCGTCGGACTGAGCGAGATGGTCCTTCGTGACAGCGACGAAAGTGATCTGACGCTGCCCGATGCGCTCCTGAAGGATATTGAGCGGATTCATGCCTATTCACAGCACCTCGGAGGGCTGATCGGCGATGTGATTGATCTGGCTACCAGCAGCGCCGGACAGCTTCGCCTGAACAACGAATACGTCGATCTGGGGCGCGCTCTACGGATCATCGCCGAGACTGGCAGTCAGATGGCTGCCGACAAGGGGCTGGCATGGGAAACGAATCTGTCGGAAACCGGACCCTGGGTATGGGGTGATGCCACCCGACTGCGACAGGTGGCGCTTAATCTGATCAGCAATGCCATCAAGTTCACCTCGCAAGGGAGTATCAGCTTTCGAGTGGACAGCGACGATCAGGTTGTCACCGTATCCGTGCGTGACACCGGCATGGGCATTTCCCTGAACGAACAGCAGGTCATCTTTGACGAGTTCCAGCAATCCAACCGGAGTGTTGCGCGCGGCTACGGCGGTCTGGGGTTGGGGTTGGCTATCAGTAAGCGGCTGGTCGAGATGCACGGAGGAAGCATCACCGTCCATTCTACGGGCGAAGACGGCGCGGGGTCTACTTTCTCGTTCGCGCTGCCGACTGCGCGGCGTCCTGCCGAACCGACGCCAGGCGACCGTGAATCTTTGCCCACAAAGCCGTGCATCGTCCTGCTGAACAGCCACAACTCCACCAGCGGAGAGCTGTACGCGCTGCTTCAGAAGCTTTCATACGATGTCCGTACCGTGATCGTCGAGGCTGGCACTGATTGGCGGTCAGATGTGGTCCGTCAGCATCCCGACGCGGTTATCGTGGATGTCAGCGTGGATACGGCGTTCGGATGGAATACGCTGAAAGAACTCAAGGGGGTCCATAAGCTGGCTGGCGTTCCGGTGTTCTTCTTCGGCGCCGCGTCCAGCGACGGCGCGCTCCTGGAACTGGATTACATCACCAAGCCAATCGAGATCTCCGAGCTGACCAGGGCGCTTGACAATCAGTGGCTGCTTCCCGATACCGAGCGCCGCCATCGGACAGTCCTCGTGGTTGACGACGAACCGAGCACGCTGGAAATGCACGCCCGGATTGTTCAATCACACGCCTCTTCCAATCGGGTCCTGAAAGCGCGCAACGGCAGGGAAGCGCTGGATATCCTGCATCATGAAGTCGTTGATCTGATTCTGCTCGACCTACAGATGCCGGAGATGGATGGTTTTCAGGTGCTCGAAGCCATGCGCCAGATGGAAAGCGTGAGCGGCATCCCGGTCATCGTGGTGACCGGCAAGGTGCTCACCGAACACGATATGAGCCGCCTGAACGAAGGGATTGCAGCCGTCCTAGGCAAAGGTCTGTTCAGCATTGAGGAGACCATCTCTCACATCACTTCTGCTCTCGAACACAAGCGCAAGCTGAGTGAGGAGTCGCGGCGTCTCATCCGCATGGCGATGGGATACATTCATCAGAACTTCGCAGAATCGCTGTCGCGCGGCGATATTGCGCGGCATGTAGGCATCTCGGAAGACCATCTGACCTTCTGTTTCCGCAAAGAACTGGGCACCACGCCCGTAACCTACCTCCAACGCTATCGAATCAATCAGGCAAAAAATCTCCTGAGAGACAGCCAGCAGACCATCAGCGACATCGCGCAGAACGTCGGTTTCTCGGATAGCAGCTACTTCAGCCGCATCTTCCACCGCGAGACCGGGATCTCTCCCGATTCGTTCCGGCGTCTCTGAACGCTGATTTATCCATTCATCCCGCAGCATCAGGCGTCACCGCTTTCTGCCCCGCACTCATGACTCGATCCCTGCGGCAGTACTCGCGCGCCATGAATCATCCAGATTCGACACGCTTTTGTACATGTCGGGTGCAGGTACGGTCGATAGACTCGAAATGAGGTTAGGAGCACTTCCGAGATAACTCCCGAAGAAGGATTGTAAGGAGAAATGATGATGAGAAAGACGGTTTTGACTACGTTGGTCGCACTGCTGCTGCTGAGCGTTGTGTTCATGCAGCCCGCTGCGGCACAGACCACCACCCTTCGGGTCCTGGTCCACCAGAATCCCCCTATGGTGGAATTCATGGAGATGTTCAACCAGCAGTTCCAGGAGCGGCATCCCGATATCGTCATCGACATGTCGGTGGTGAACGCCAATGATCTCAGCACCGTCACCCAGACCCGCCTGAGCGCCAACGACATTGATGTCATCGACATCTTCGGCTTTTCCAATGCGGTTCAGCCGTACATGGAGAATGTCGATGCGCCCAACTGGCAGCAGTTGATCGACGCCGGGCTGCTGATGGACCTGAGCGGTCAGGATTTCATCAACAACTACGACGCTGCGACCATCGCCGACGCCGGCACGTATAACGGCGGCGTCTATGCGATCAACCTGGGGCGCGTCTCCTACAGCGGCGTCTTCTACAACATGGACCTGTTCGAGGAATACAGCCTCGCCGTCCCGACCACCTGGGATGAACTGGTCGCCGCGTGCCAAACCTTCACCGCAGACGGCATCCCCTGTATGACCGCCGGCGGTAAGGATGGCTGGCCGATCTTCGTGGGCGCTTACGGCATGATCGGCGCGATCTACCCTGATCAGGCGGCTCTGGTAGAGGGCTTGTGGACGGGCACGATCAAGTGGAACGACGAGAAGTCGATGGAAATGTGGCGCAAGATGCAGGTCTATGCGCGCGACATGATCGAACCGGGCGCGAGCGGCGTCGCCGGCGATGCTGCCCCTGGACGCTTTGCCTCTGGCGCGGTTGCCATGTTCCCCGGTGGAACCTGGTATGCGCCTGCTATCGAAGCGTCCGAACCGGATTTCGAATGGGGCTACATCCCCTTCCCCGCCTCTGATACCCCCGAAGACAACCAGTACTTGTTCGGCAAGTACGACCAGGGTTGGGCGGTCGCCGCCAATACCCCGAATGCCGATGCTGCCCTGCTGTATCTGGCAGAGTTTTCTGACCCGGAGAACTATCAGGCGTTCGTCAACGCCGTTGGGTTCATCCCCACACAGCCCACCGCACAGCTCAGCACCCGCATTGGTGAGCAGGTCGGTCCTTACCTGGCGAACTTCCGTGTCGGCTATGAGCAGTACTGGGTCGCCCCTCGCGGCGTCGGACAATATGCCGCCCCGTGGGCGTCCTTCTTCCAGCCTTTTGGCACCTTCGATGACCCGCAGACTCTCGCCGATACGGTTCAGGCAGATCTGCAGTCTGGTCTCGACGCCATCGGCGGCTAGTACCACCACTTTTTCCGAACTTCCCTCGCGACCTGCGAGGGAAGTTCATTCATGTGAACACTAGAATAGCGAGGTGGGCTGCTTATGTATCACTTTGGCCGTGGTCGCGCTCGCTGGGTGCCGTACCTGTTGCTGCTCCCTGGGGTGCTTGCCTACTTCATCATGGCTGTGGGTCCGTCCTTGGCGACCACCGTCTTCTCTTTTACCGATGCCTCCGGGCTGCCCAACGCTCCGGTGAACTGGGTGGGGCTGGACAATTACGAGGAGTTTCTCTTCCTGGGGCAGGCGGCGCGGGATAACCTCAATGCCGTCGGGCGAACCCTGGTCTTCTGCTTCTTCGTCACGACCATTCAGTTCGCACTCGGGTTAGTCGTCGCCATCATCCTCAACCAGAAGCTGCGCGGCAGAAATTTCTTCCGCACGCTCTATTTCATGCCGGTCATCCTGGGCGCAGTCATCCAGGGGCTGATCTGGACGCTCTTCCTGTACCCACTGGGGGGTCCGCTGGCGCAGATCCTGGGGACCTTTGGCTTGCGTTCCGAGTTCCTGGGAGGACCGCCGACGGAAGCGTTTGCCTGGGTCATCGTCGTGCAAATCTGGGCGAACATGGGCGTCACGATGATCATCTTCCTCGCCGGGCTTCAGACCATCTCTGAGGAATACTACGAAGCCGCCCGCATTGATGGCGCAAACGCCTGGCAGGTCTTCACCAATGTTACCTGGCCCCTGCTGACGCCGAGCGTGAACACGAATCTTCTGCTGAACATCATCGGCAGCTTGCAGGCATGGCAGCTGTTCCTGGTCCTGATCGGCTATCGCAACGGCACGCAGGTGCTCGGTTATCTGATTTACGCGACGGGCTTCGGTCAGACTTCTGGCAGCGTGACCAGCAGCTTCCGGCAGGGTTACGCCGCTGCTGCTTCGATTGTGATGTTCGTGATGGTGCTGGTGATCGGGCTGACGGTGCAGTATTTCCTGCGTCGGCGGGAAGAGAGGTTGGTAGGATGAGCGCGGTCGCCAATGCCACATCACGTCCACGCCGGAATGTCGTTTGGGGCAAGATCGGATCGTATGTGTTCCTGTTCGTGCTCGCGGCGATCTATCTGGGTCCTCTGCTGATGCTCGTCAACACCTCCCTGAAGACGACAAGAACTTTCAATCGCAACGCGACAGCGCCGGCGGTTGAGATGAACTTCGGCAACTTTGCCGAAGCCTGGGAGAAGGCGAATTTCCCGCAGTATCTCCTGAATTCTGCGCTGTATGCCACGACAGCGACCGCGATCTTCGTCGTGACATCAGTCTTCGTCGCCTTTCCTATTGCACGGGGTTACGTGCGCTACGCCGGATTGTTGTTCACGCTCTACGTGATCGCGCTGTTCTTGCCCCCGGCACTGATCCCCCAGTTTCAGCTCATCCTGCGCCTGGGGTTGTACAATAATCCTATTGGATACATCCTGCTGTTCATCGTGAACCCCATCGGCATGGTGATCCTGGTGAACTACATGAAGACGATCCCCAGAGAGCTGGATGAAGCGGCGGCGCTTGACGGATGCGGGTATTTTCGCTTTGTCTGGTCGATCGTGGTCCCGCTGATTCGCCCAGCCATCGCTACCGTAGTTGTCCTGCACGCGATCGGCATCTGGAACGAGCTCATCCTGCCGACGATCTACCTGACCAACAAAGACTACTACCCCATCACGCGCGGGCTGATCGTCTTTCAGGGTGTCTATGGCAGCAACTGGCCCCTGCTGGCGGCGGCGGTGCTGATGCTCACGCTGCCGATGGTTGTCCTGTTCCTGGTCCTGCAGCGCTACATCGTATCCGGTCTGACGGCTGGAGCGGTCAAGGGGTAACACTGCGCAATGTCGCGCCATGCCTTGAATATCACAAATGACTTGAGAGGAATCTGATGCGCATGAGATTTGCCCGGCTGATGACGCTGGCGCTTGCCGCCCTCGGCTTGACGATGACCCTCCCCGCCGCTGCCCAGGAGCCGTCTGGCGCGGAAGCGACGCCCGAAACCGCCGCCGAGATAGAGACGCCCGAAGGATGGGCGCTCGTCTGGCACGACGAGTTTGACGGCGAGGCGATCGATGAAAGCAGCTGGACCTATGACCTCGGCGCCGGCGGTTGGGGCAATGGCGAAGCTCAGCACTACACCGACCGCCCCGAAAATGCCCGCATCGAGGACGGCATGCTGGTGATCGAAGCGAGGCAAGAACGCTACATGGGGTCGTACTACACCTCCGCG
This sequence comes from Anaerolineae bacterium, assembly GCA_016789005.1. Classification (GTDB taxonomy): domain Bacteria; phylum Chloroflexota; class Anaerolineae; order Aggregatilineales; family Phototrophicaceae; genus Flexifilum. Next base: position 12,796 of record JAEURA010000099.1, on the reverse strand, counting down.
CGCCTGAAAACAGAAGGACTGCGCGAATTCCAGTATGGCAGAATCGAAGCGCGCGTCCGCGTGCCCGCTGGACGTGGACTTTGGCCCGCCTTCTGGATGCTGGGGTCGAACATCCGTGAAGTGGGCTGGCCCGACTGCGGCGAGATCGACATCATGGAGTATATTGGCAGGGAACCCGACCTCATCCTGGGCACGATTCATGGTCCTGGCTACTCCGGCGCGCTGGGTCTCAGCAAGTGGAACCGGCAGGAGTACGACATTGCCGACGATTTTCACACCTACGCCGTCGAGTGGGACGAAAATCAGATCACCTGGTTCTACGATGGGGTCGAGTACAGCACGTACACCCGCGCCGATGTCGGCGAACGGGACTGGCCCTTTGATCAGCCGTTTTTCATCATCCTGAACCTGGCGCTTGGCGGACAGTTTCCAGGTCCTATCGGATTGGATGTGGTCTTTCCAACGCAGTATGTGGTGGACTACGTGCGTGTGTTCCAGTCCGAATCAGCCTGACCAGCGCATCATGGAGACGTGCCTAGTGCTGCACCGTACTTTGCCCTCACCCTCAATCATTCTCCCTCAGGGACAGGGAAGAAAGACGGTCTCGCAGGAATTCCCCCTCACCCCTGTATCCCCTCTCCCACGCGCGCGGGGCGAGGCGAACTGACTCCCCCTTCTCCCCGTTTTTGTGGGAGAAAGGGGCTGGGGGGTTGAGGGGAGAATAGTTCATAACAGGTTCTAGAGCCCGTCTGATAATTTCCCTTGGTAGGGGCGCGTCGCGACGCGCCCGCTGTAACCGTGACGATTTTTCAGGCAGTGCGGGCGGCTCGCGAGCCGCCCCTACGAGAGCGTTGATGAATTATCAGATACGCTTTAGAGCCTGTTATGAACTTTTCTCCCCTCACCCCGCCAGCCCCCTTCTCCCACAAAACGGGGATAAGGGGGAGTCAGGTCCCCTCGCCCCGCGCGCGTGGGAGAGGGGATACAGGGGTGAGGTTGCCGCAGAAGTTCATAACAGCCTCTAGCACGCGAGTGATGCGCTACGCCTGCTCCGCCGCCATCAGCGCATCCAGGCGGGGCAGGAACGTTCCCCAGCCGCTTTCGAGAATGGTGCGGATGGCTGGATCGCTCAATGCCGTGAAACCGGTATGTTCCAGACGCAGGAGCGTTCCGCCGTCCTGCGGGAGCAGTGTCCAGGTGACGAGCGTGCTGCGATCCATCCACCCCCCTCGAAAGGTGTACGCCAGCTTGTGAGGTCGCTCGACCACGACGACTTCGCAGTGCAGCAGCCCGTCGAAACCCGGTGCGGGGTCCGTGCGGAAGGTGAAGGTGTGCCCCACCTCCGCCCTGAAATTGTTCGGCATGTACCACGCCGCAAGATGTGTCGGGTCGGTGAGCGCATCCCACACCCTTTCCGGCGGCTGTCTATAATAGCGCTCGATGTGGATTTCACGCTGCATCGTCACACCCCATGTTTGTCCGCGTTCTCAAGGTATTCGCCCAGCGCGTCCAGCTTCAGCGTCCAGAAGCGCTCGTACTGCTGGATCCAGCGATAAACCTCGTTCAGGTTCTCCACCTCCAACCGGTACAGGTGTTCCCGCCCCTGCTTGCGGACTTCGACCAGCCCGCTGTCCTGCAATATCTTGAGGTGCTGGCTGATCGCCGAGCGGCTGATCTCGGCAGCAAACGGCTGAGACAGGGACATGACATTCTGTTCCTGGTCAGCCAGGAGTTCCAGGATGCGGCGGCGCACGGGATGAGCGATGGCAGTGAAGACATCGGCATCCGCCTGCTGGCTGGTTTTTCGCGCGGACGGCATATTCGTGAGCCTCAACTCTTCCAGGCTTGCCCAGCGAATTGTACGTTAGCGATTGCTTACAGGTCAAGTCACCCAGCGGCAGCCTGCAGGACACTCAGATGAACGATTTCTGCTGTGCCACATCGGATGCCAGGAACATGCTGACATTGGCGTCCGCTCTAGGCTGTGCGTACAATAGAAAAGGGGATAAGGATAAATAGGGCGCATGGCTGAAGGTTTCTTCGACAATCGTTATCGCTATGACTACATTTACCCGCGCGGGCGCTCTGGCGAGACGCTTCGCGCTGTAGACACGCAGGACAGCGACCGCCCGGTGGTCATCAAGCGTCCTGCGCCTCAGGACGCGCCGCCTATCCGCGCGGGTCAGGAAGTCAGCATCCTCAACGAACGCAAAGCGCTGTCCCGTCTGGCGGGGCATCCTGTGGTGACGGCGCTCCTGGGCGGCGGGCAGTTCATGGTCGGCGGAATGGCGCACCAGTACATCGTCATGGAACGCGCCGAAGGCTTGATCGTCGCCGATCTCGTCACCGAAGTGTCGCAGCGCGGCGAGCGCCTGCCTGAACTGGAAATGCTGATCATCGTCGATGCGCTCCTCGACCTGCTCTACAACGCGCATCAGCACGACATCGTCTACAACGATGTGGACGCCAAGCACCTGTTCTGGGACCGCGACCGCTACCGGCTGAAGATCATCGACTGGGGCAACGCTGTCTTCCTGGAAGGCGACGAAGTGACCGCCCAGGGCGTCAGCCGGCAGACCGATGTCTATCAGGTCGGCGAGCTGCTCTACGCGATCCTGACCGGCGGCGGACGCGCCGAGGTCCCACGCGACGCCGCCGAAGGCTTCCGCGTCGATTTTGGGCACGACGCTCAGCGCGTCTCGGACCGGCTGGCGGCGATCATCAGCCGGGCGCTGCACCCCAATCCGCGCCTGCGCACCGGCTCCATCGCCGAGCTGCGCCGCGAACTGAGCGAAATCCGTGTGCCGCTGGAACGCGAGCGCAGCGCCGTCGTCGCCCGCGCCAGCGAACGGCTCCGCCGCGAACTGAGCAAAGAGGAGTTGATCGGGCTGCAAAAAGCCATCGAGCCGGCAATGGCGATGGACCCCGGCTATCCGCCGGCGCGCCAGGTCATGCAGGAGATCCTCAACCGTCAGCAGGACCTCGAAGTCGCCGCCGATCTCGACGCGGCGCGTATCTATCTGGAAAGCGGCGCCTGGGCGAGAGCGATCCCGATCCTCGAAGAGCTGCGCCCCCGCGCGCGCGGCGACCTGGCGGCGCTGATCGGCTTGCTGACCGATTGGGCACGCCTGATCACCGATGCTGCCCTGCCGGCGGCGGCGGCCGTTTACGATTCCATACCCCTCCTGTTCGAGGGTCGTCAGGCGGAAGCGGCGCATCTGCTGCTCACCGAAATCCCGGCGGACGCCAACGCCCATGCGCTGAATCTGCTGCTGGCGGAGCGCATCTCGGCGCACACGCCGGAAATTCTGCTGCTGCGCCCCAACCTCTTCCGCCTGGAGATGGCGCTGGCGCATCTCGATCAGGACGGCGTCGCCGTCGGCGAAGCGCAGGCGTTCCTCAGCGACATCTACCGCGACCTCGACGCTTTGGCGAAAGAGAGCGGCGGATCGAGCCTGATCTTGCTGCGCGACGGCTACCGCGCGCTGGTCGATCAGATGACTGCCCTCAACAAGTTCCTGGGAACGGTACGCACACAGCATCAGCTCAGCAACCGCCGCCTGCCGCTGTCGTCGCTGGACCGCGCCGTCAACGCCACGATGGCGCTGGCGGACAACATGCACATCGTCGGCAAGCAGGCGACCGGCAGCCCACGCGATGCGCTGAACGCGCTGGAACACAGCCGCGCCGTTGACCCAACCAATCGGGCATGGGATGGCGTACGCCGGCTCCTGGATCAGCTTTACGATCTGCTCCAGTCCTATCAGACGTACGTCCCCGCCGCCGACGGCTCCGATCTTGCAGCCTGGCTGGTCGAGGCGCAGCACGATCTCTCGCCGTTCCTCAACCGCCTCTTTGACGAAATGCTGGTCGGCATGACGCTGGGCTTGAAGCTCGCCGCCGCCGCCTGGGAACAGTACGCCGAGGCGGCGATACGCGGCAGCCGCGCCGACGCCCTGACGGCGCTGGCGCAGGCGGTGGATGCCATCAGCACCGTCTCCCCGGCGCTCGCCGGCTGGCTGAATCAGCTGCGTTCGGTCGTCAACAACGCCTCGTACATCGAACGACATGCCCTCTTCGGCGGACTGGGGCGCGCGCTGGCGGATGGCTGGGAGCAGTTCGACCGGGGCCGGCTCGCCAATGCCGAGCAGTTGGGCGGGCAGGCGCTCGAAATCTCTCGCACCGACGTGGACCGCGACGCAGCGCGCCGCCTGCGCGACCTGACCTCGATCATGCGCGAATGGGTGGAACGGGGCGGTGTCGCCGACAAAGTGCGCACCCAGGCGACGCTGATGCAGGTCGAAATGCTCTACACCGCCGAGGAGATCGCCGCGCGAGACGCCTTCACCGCCCAGATGCCAGGCAAAGACACCTACCTCAAGGCGATGCACAAGGGGCTGGTCGAGCCGCTGGCGCGGCGCGGTACGGCTGGCGCGCGCATCTTCTTCGCCAACCTCGCCCTGATGGGCGCACTCGACGCGCACGACGATGATCTCGATGACGCCGATTTCTGGCGTCAGGCTGCCGCCGCCATCCTGGTCGGTGCCGGCGGGCATCCCTTCGTGACCGCGCTGGAATCGTTCATCCAGCGCCGCCGTGACCTGCGCGCCGCCGCCGATCTGCTCAACAGCATCAACGGATCGCATGCCCTGCCGACTCTGGAACGTTCGCGGGCGGCGCTGGAAGAGAATTCTCAGGCGCGCCTGCTCGCCCCGGCGGCATACAGCCTGCGCGAGATCACGGCTTCGCTGCGCGACTGGTCCGACGGCGAATTTCGCGCCGCCGGCAACAAGCTGGAGAATGCCCTGCGCGCCGTCGATGAGGTCGAATCGACCGCCGGCGTGACTCTGACCGCCTTCCGCGCCTGGCTGATGGACCTGATCAGCGGCACGGCTGATCTGCACAACAGCGCCCGCCGTCTGACGCAGATCGCCGAGCGACGTGACCCGGAGCCGCAGCCCGCCGTGCTGCAAATCCACCGCGATCAGGTGGCGACGACCGAGCGGCTGGTTGGCGCTGCCTACGCCGGCACGCTGCGGCTGTGGCTGGAAACCTACGAGAAATTCCTCGCCGCCTATTATGACGCCAGCCGGCGCAGTGTCCGCCTTTCCCACTTCAACGACCTGTTTCGGGCGATGTTCATCGACCGTCACCCGGCGTATCCGCTGTATCGCCACTGGTATGACCTGATCGAGCAGTCGTCGGAGTTCCCTGCCCCTCCGACGCAGGAGCCGGTCCCTGCCATCACTGATTCCGAAGACGATGCCGCCGAACCGAAAGCCTACCTGCGGGTGGACAGCGCCGATGACGCCGACGCCCCGGAGAACGACTCTCGCCGAAGAGGGGGAGGATTCCCGGTCGGGTTGATCGTCGTCGTCCTGATCGTGCTGCTCGGCGCTGCCGGCGGCGCGGCGCTGATCGCGTCACGCGGCGGCGAGGAGGTAACGCCGGGGAGCAGTCCATCGACCGATTCCGCCAGCGCCGCCGTAGCAGAGAATCCGACCGCAGACCCCAGCCCGACTGACTCGCCGACTCTGCCGCCGACGACACCCGCGCCGACCGTCGCCGCCACGCTTCCCGATGCCGCTACTCTGCCCCCGGTCGTCCTGCCAACCCTGGCGCTGCCGACTCAGCCTCCGACAGAGACGCCCGTCCTGCCGACGAACACGCCGACCCTCACCATCACCCCATCGCCGACCTTCACCCCATCTCTGACCCTGCCGCCGACCGAGACTCCCCCACCGACCCCGCCGCCGGGTGGCGTGCGCGGCGATCAGGATCTGTTCACCCTGCTGGATTCTATGAGCGCCCCGTTCTGGGACAGCGAAAACTTCGTCCGCGCCCTGGAAAGCAGCGCCTATCGTCTGGGCAGCGGCTCAGCTGCGCCCGGTGAGGACATCGCCATCGCCGTGCCGCCGGAAGTGCTCGAAGTGCGCTATGGCGCTTCCCCCGCACAGCGCATCATTCGGCTGGTGGCGGAGCTGGAACTGGTCACTTACAACCCGCCGCTGGTGCTCGACCAGGGGGTGTACTTCGGCATGCTGCTGAGTTCGCCGGAAGACCTGGCGGGCGGCGTCGGCGTGCAGATCAGCCTGGCGCAGCAGGGTGTCTTCAACATCGGTCAGCGGCGAGATGGCACATCTGAGGTCAACATCCAGCGGTCGGTCGGCGCGCCCATCGCCCGCATCCGCCTGGAGCGTGACCTGACCTCCGGGCTGCTGGCAGCTTACGTCAACGATGAGCAGATCGGCACACCGATTCGACTGTCTTCGCCTGATGTACCATTGATGCCGGTCCTTTACGTACGGCGTGGAGGTGTTATCATCCATGTTAATCGCTGGCAGATGACGTTGCGGTAATCGGGACTCCGTCGATGAATCCGTCTATGAGTTCACCCTTCGTTTTGCCCCGCATCCTGGTTGCGGATGATGATCCGTCGTCGCAGGCGGTGCTGCGCTACCTGCTGGCGGACAGCTATGATGTGACCATCGTCGGCGACGGGCAGAAGGCGATTGATCTGCTGCAAGTTGAGGAATTCGACCTGATGCTCCTCGACCTGCAAATGCCGCGCGCCAACGGTTTCCAGGTGCTTCAGACGCTTCAAACCAACCCGCCCAGCAACGCCATGCCGGTGATCGTCATTTCGGCGTTCGACGAAACCGAAAAGGTCATCCAGGCGCTGCATCTTGGCGCGAAAGACTACGTCAACAAGCCGCTCGATCTGCAGGTCTTACTGGCGCGCATCGAAACACATCTCGGCTTGCAGCGCCTGATCAGCCAGCAGCAGTCTACCATTAAGGCGCTGGCGATGACGCGCGACGTGCAGCTCAAGCTCAGCCGCATCATCAGCCATGACCTCAAAAGCCCGCTCACCAATTTCCGCATCGGGCATTACATGCTGCGCGAGATCATCTCACCCAACGAAGAAGCGCTGCGCGTCATCGATAACATGGAACAGACGCTCAACGCCATCATCGACATGATTCGGGTGTTCGTCGAAGCCGTCAACGCCCAGGAGCTGCGTCCCAAGTTCGGCGTGGTCAATACCCGCACGCTGGTGCGCGATGTGGTGGCGCAGCATCAGCTGGTCGCCGGTCGCAAATCGATTCGCCTGGTCTTTGACGCGCCGGAATTTCTCCTGTGGGGCGATGCGCGCATGCTCAATCAGGCATTGAGCAACCTCGTCAACAATGCCCTCAAGTTCAGCCCTGTCGATACCGAAAGCCACCTGTGGGTAGAAGACCTGGGCGACCGCTGCCGCCTCTACGTGCATGATCAGGGACCGGGCATTCCCCAGGAAGAACAGGATGAGCTGTTCGGCATGTTCAGCAAGCTGCGCAACCGCCCGACCGCCGGCGAAAGCAGCACCGGGCTGGGCTTGTGGATCGTCCGCCAGCTGGTCACCCTGCACAGCGGCAGCTATGGCGTGGAGTCGCGCCCTAACGAAGGGTCCACCTTCTGGTTCGAAATTCCCATCGCCACCGAAGAACAAATCGCCAGCATTCAGCCTGAAGAATGAGCGTGCGCTGTAATCCGGCACGCCTCACCCCTGCGAACCGGCATCTGGGCGTGCCCCCCAGACCGGATCAGGCGTGATCGCCTCGTCCGGGCGTGGACCAGGATCGGTAAAATCGCTCGCCGAAAGCCGGTTGACGACCTCCACCCTCATATCATGGTCGCACAACACCTGACAGCTCAGCCGCGCCGTCCCCAGCAGCCCGCGCGCTTGCAGGCGTTCCCGTTCCGCGTCGGTCATCGTCTCCGGTTCGCCGGCGATAAAGCGCACGCGGCAGGTTGTGCACTGCGCATGACCGCCGCAGCGGTGCAGGATGTCGATTCCGCTGTCTTCCAGCGCCAGCACCAGCCGGCGGTTCGCGGCGGCTTCCAGCTTCGTGCCGTCCTTCAGGGTGATCACGGGCATGAGGGGTTCGCTCTCTCGTCTAGATGATGGAATACAGTACGCGGCACGCCGTCCAGGTCTTACTTGACCGCGCCCGCGGTCAGCCCGCGAATCAGCTGGCGCGAGAAGATGATGTACAGGATGATCACCGGCAGCGCCGCCAGAGTCAGCGACGCCAGCACGGCGTTCCAGTCGTTGACGAACTGCCCCAGGAAGGTCTGCGCGCCCAGCGTGACCGTCTTGTTCTGCTCGGAAGGCGCGACGATCAGCGGAAACCACAGATCATTCCAGATGGGGATCATGTTGAAGACCATGACCGTGCCGAGCGCCGGGCGAATCAACGGCAGGATCAGCGCGTAGATGCGGTATTCGCTCGCCCCATCCACCCGGGCGGCGTCCTTGAGATCGCGCGGAATCTGCCGCATGAACTGCGACAGCACGAAGACCGCCAGCGGCAGCCCGGACGCCGCATAAATCAGGATCAGCGCGGTCAGCGTATCCGCCAGTTTCAGGTTCACGATCAGTTGCAGCAGGCTGACCGTGCCCAGGCGGATCGGAACCATGATGCCCAGCGCCATGTACAGACCGAGCGCCGTGTTGCCGGGGAACTTGTATTCCGCCAGCGCATGCGCCGCCATCGTCCCGGCGATGAAGATCAGCGCCAGCGCCCCGGCGGTGACGATCAGGCTGTTCAGGAAGTAGCTGGGAAAACCCGCCCGCTCGAAGACCGTCTCGTAGCCGACGAGGTCGAAATTGTCAGGGTTGGGCAGGGCATAGGGCGTCCTGAAGATGGCGTTGCGCGCCTTCATCGAGTTGATTACCACCAGGATGACCGGAAAGAGCGCGAAGACGGTGTAGGCGAGCAGCACCAGGTGCATGGTGACGATCTGCACCCGGCGGCTCAAGACGGCGAAATCGGTCACAGCTGCACCTCATTGCGCAGCAGCCTGCGCTGCCATCCGAACAGGTAGACCAGCACGCCGGCGAGGATGATGGCGAACATCACGCCGGCGACGGTCGCCCCCATCGTCGGGTTGCCCAGCTGAAGCTGGAAGCCGAAGAAGGTGCGGTAGAACAGCGTCGCCAGCAGGTCGGTCGCGAAATTTGGACCCGCCAGCGCCGTCTGCGTCGTATAAATCAGGTCGAAGGCGTTGAAGTTGCCGACGAAAGTCAGCACGCCGACGATTCCGACGGTCGGCAGGATCAGCGGCAGTTTGATCTGCCAGAAGACGTTCCACCCGGTCGCGCCGTCCACCTGCGCCGCCTCGATGATCTCGTCGGGGATGGCGATCAGCGCCGCCAGGAAGAGCATCATCGGGATGCCGACGTACTGCCACACCGAAACCAATGACAGCGTCGGCAGCGCCGTCTCTGGCAAGCCCAGCCAGGGCTGGTTCTCGATGCCGATGACCGCCAGAATACCTTCGGAGATGCCCCACAGCGGGCTGAGGATCAGCCGCCAGATGAAGCCGACCAGCACCACCGAAAGCACCGTCGGCGTGAAGATGAGCGTGCGAAAGACGGTGCGAAAGCGCGTCACCCGCGACGCCAGGAAGCTCGCCAGCAGCAGCCCGACCGGGTTCTGCACCGCCATGTGAATAATGAAAAAGACGACGTTGTTGCGCAGCGCGCCCCAGAAGCGTTCGGAATAGTTCGGGTCATTAAAAAGCGTCGCGTAATTTTGGAAGCCTACGAAGGTCACACCGCCATCAGGAGACGGGGCGTAAAGGCTGAGGCGCAGCGAATCCAGCAGGGGCCAGATCATGAACAGCGTGTAGATGATCACCGCCGGGGCGAGAAAGACGATGATGTGGATCGGAAACTTGCCGCGCGAACCCGCCGGCATTTCGTTCATGAGCACCGCCGTTCGCCTAAGAAGCAGCCGCAGGATACAGGCATTCTCCGCCCTGTCATCGGGTGGTGGGGCAAGCCGCTGGCTCGCCCCGTCGAGAGGATTTCACGCCAGTCAGTGAGCGAAAGGGATGCGGAATGCGTGACGAGCGATGCGATCTGCCTCATCCCTCAGACCTCATCCCTTTCGACTTGTGACCTAGCCGCCCATCTGCGGTTCGTACCATGACGCCAGACCTGTCTGAACGGCGTCCGCCGCTTCTTGAGCGGTGACCGCGCCGTTGAGCAGCTGCGCGCTGTAGCTCCACAGTTCCGTCTCGTTGTTCGGCTCGCCGCGCGACAGAATCTGGTAGGCGGAGCGGATGGTCGACTCGCACGTGCCGCGCCAGTCGACGAATTCCTGCGCCAGCGGGTCATCCAGCGTGATCGCCGCGTTCGACAGCGAGAAGAAGCCGGGGATGGCGTTCGAATACAGCTGCGCGAATTCCGGCGTGGTCATCCACTCCAGGAACAGGCGTGCTTCTTCGGAATGCGCCGAGGCGGCGTTCATGCCCATGGCGATGTCGGTGTTGTCGCTGATGTAGCAGGTTTCCTGACCATCCGGCACGGGCGGCGGGAACGCGCCCAGTTCGAAATCAGCCTGGCTGCGGAAGACGCTGATGTCCCACGAGCCGGCGGGGTAGATCGCGCCCAGTCCGAGCGAGAACATGTTCTGCGAATCCGGGTAGGTCTGCGCCTGATAGCCATCGGGCAGGTAAGCCTGCCACTTTGCCAGCGCCTCGAACGCCGCCAGGAAGCCGCCCTCGTTGTACTTCGCCGTGCCGGCGATCAAGCCGAGGCGTCCTTCTTCACCCATCCAGTAGTTGGGTCCGATGTTCTGCAAGCCCATCGTCGCCGATTCCCACTGATCGTTGGTACCCATGACCAGCGGCGCGTAGTTGCCGTCCGCCTTGATGGCGTCCAGCACCGCGTAGAATTCGGATTCGGTGGTCGGTTCAGACAGACCGAGTTCAGCGAAGATGTCGGCGTTGTACAGGAAACCATGAATGACCGACGCCATCGGCACGCAGAAGACGTCCGAGCCGTCGTCGGTGATCCAGGCGCTCTTGGCAACGTCGCCGAAGTTCTCCATGCCCGGCAGGTCGTTCAGCGAAGCCAGATTCCCCGCCTGGAACAGAGCGAGCGAGGTGTCGAACGGACGGCAGGTGATCAGGTCGCCCGCAGTGCCGCCTTCCAGCTTGGTGTTGAGCGCCGCGTTGTATTCCGTCGGCGCGGTGGGCGCGAACTCGACGTTGATGTTCGGGTAGGCGGCTTCAAACGCCGGGATGAGGACATCTTCCCAGGCTGTCAAATCGTCATTGCGCCAGCTTTCGATGACCAGCGTCACCTGGTCCTGTGCGCCGACGCCGCTTACGCTCAGGGCGAGCAGCATCACCACAGCAAACAACAAAACTTTCTTCATCATACTTCCTTTACGCATCGCTGCATTCAACCGATCATGCGCTGCCGCGCGGCGCTCCTAGCAGGAGCTTACACGGCGCGCAAAATATTGTAACCTGAAGGCTCCTGCCCGGCAAAGGATGGCGAACTATCGTAGAATACAGGTATCGTGATCTCGACACTCATGGAACCTGTCCTATGCGCCGATACCGCTTCCTCAACCTCCTGTTCGCCCTCCTGCTGGCGCTGCCCGGCGCGGCGTCGCTCGTCGCCCAGGGGCAGGACTACGATGTCACGCTCAGCGGTTCGCCGCAGTTCCGTGACACGTCGCATTTTCGCGTCCACTACACCCTGACCGGCGTCGATGCGGTCACCACCGAATATCTGGAACAGGTCCTCGCCGCGCTGGAGAAATCGTGGAAGGTCCAGGTCGAACTGCTGGGTTGGGCGCCCCCGCCGCCCGATGACGGCGTGGGCGGCAGCGACCTGTACGATGTCTACCTGAAAGACCTGACCGAGGATGAGGCGCTCGGCATCACCTCGCCCGAAGAGATCGTCGGCGACAACCCGCGCACCAGCCGCACCGAAGAATGGTCCTCCACCAGCTATCTGATGGTCGAAAACGACTTCCAGGACATCAGCTTCGGCGAGGGGCAGGACGCCGTGACGCTGATGCGTGCGACGGTGGCGCACGAGTTCTCCCACGCCCTGCAGTTCGCCTATGACTACGCCGATACCCATGACTGGATTTACGAGGCGACCGCCGTCTGGATGGAGACGCAGACCGTCGGCGTGGACCAGGATGCGACGGGCTATGTCGCCCAGAACTACGACTACCCCGAACTCTGTTTCGGCTCGGTGGTCACCGACGCCGACGCCGACCGGCATTACGGCGAGTGGCTGTTCATCGACCATCTGGCGCAGGAATACGGGCAGGCGTTCGTCAAGACGCTCTGGGAATACGTCGGCGACTACGAGGGTTTCGAGGCGGTCGAGCGCGCCCTGGAGGCGCAGGGCACGACGCTGGCAGAGGCGCTGGCGGGCTACCGGCTGCGCAACCTCGCCCGCGATTACTACCTCGCCGAGCTGTTCGGCGCGACGGTCTGGTTGGAAGACACCATCAACCTCAAGGAAGGCGGTTGGACTTACAACGGCGTCGGCATCGAAGAGCTGGGGGCGAATTATTTCGCCGTCGAAGCCGCGCCCGGAAACTACACCTTCGAGATCGTCGGCGATTCCGGCGCGCTGGCGCTGTACAGCATCGGCGTCAGCGGCGGCGATGTCGATGTCTTCGCGTTGGGGCGGCGCGGCGTGGTGCGCGCCGGCAAGTACGACGACCTCTACGTGATGGTCTTCAACCCCAATTACGACGAGGATTTGGGCGAGTGCGAGCCGGTCACCTTCGATCTGCGCGTTCAGGTCGGCGGCGATCTGGCGGCGATGCCCCGGCTCTTCCAGCATTTCCCGGCGGCGCGCTACGCCAAGCTGGAAAACGGCTGGGAGTGAGGGCGCGTCAGCAGACCCTCTCTGGCAGAAGGGTAGACCCGCCAGCCTCTTAACCAAACGAATATCCCCGCCGCGTGATCAACGGCGGGGAAACGCCTG
>JAEURA010000057.1 GCA_016789005.1 Anaerolineae bacterium | reverse complement strand
AATACCTCACGCGCCTAATCACCAGCCGCGAGCTACAGCGCCGCGCTGAACTGATCGTCGATGTTGATGGCTATAAAGCGAAGCGCGCTGCTTCCCTTCGTGCGCTGGCTGTCCGTATGGCAGATGATGCGGTACGGGATCAACGTGTCGTCACGCTTGAACCGATGCCGCCCCACGAGCGCCGGATCATTCATCTGGCGCTGCGCGAGCGTCCCGATGTGACGACCCGCAGCGTTGGCGAAGGGGCAGGGCGCAAAGTGACGATTGTTCCGAGCGCGCAGGAATGACTGTCGATTACGTGTTGATCGGACATATCACCGCCGATCTGACTCCGCAGGGACGAATCGCCGGCGGAACGGTTTCGTACGCGGCGCGTACTGCTGCGGCGTTTGGATGGCGGGTGGGAATCGTCACGAGCTGTCTCCCCAATGAACCGCTGTTGGATACATTTCGGTCGTTTGCCGATATTCACATCATCCCGGCGGATGAAACGACCACCTACGAGAATATCTACACCGATCACGGACGCCTTCAGTACGTTCGTGGGCGCGCCGGGGAGATTCTGGCTGAAACCATCCCGGATGAACTGCGTTCCGCGCCGCTGGTTCATCTTGCGCCGATCGCCGACGAGATCCGCTCCGGCGTCGCCGCCTACTTCGGTGGATCAACCATCCTGGCTACGCTGCAAGGCTGGATGCGCCAGTGGGGCGCCGATCAGGTGGTGCATTTCAAGCCGTTCGACCACGAGAACCTGCTTAAACGGGTGGACATCGTCGTTTTCAGCGAAGAAGACATCGCCGCCGCGCCAGAGACCGAAGCCTGGGTCAGCGCGCGTGCCCGTCACACATTCGTGACCCGCGCCGAAAAAGGCGGCAGCTACTACCACGATGGACAGCATGACCGCTATACTACGCCGAAGGTGACGGTCGTTGAGCCGACGGGGGCGGGGGATGTTTTCGCGGCGTCACTGCTGGCGTCGCTGCCTCTCGTCGCCTACGATATGTCGAAAGCGATACAAATCGCCGCCAGGTTAGCGGCAAACGCCGTGACGCGCCCCGGCATTCTAGGGACGCCCACTGCGGATGAGGTTCGCGCGGCACTGGATTCGGTTTAGCCGGAGCACATCTTATGACGCCTCGCATCGAACGACTGCTGCTCAACGGACAGATCCGCACGCTCGATGCCAGGCGCCCATTTGTGACCGCACTGGCAATCAGCGCAGGGAGAATTGTCGCTGCTTCCGAGGACAGCGAGACGCTCCGTGCCCTGACGACTTCGGACACGGTGATCGATGACCTTGAAGGTCGTGCCGTTCTACCGGGCTTCGTAGATGCCCATCTACACTGGCAGGGAACGACTGAAGGACTATTCACAGTCGCCCTGCATGATGTTCCGTCGCGCCGTGAGTGCGCCGAGCGTGTCTCGCAGTTTGCGGCGAGCACACCAGCGGGAGAATGGATCCTCGGTCATGGCTGGTCTCAGGATTCCTGGGAAGACGGACATTTTCCAAGCGCCGACGATCTGGATGCAGCGACGGCGGACCACCCGGTTTTCCTGAAGGCGCGTAGTGGACATGCCGCCTGGGTGAACAGCCTGGCACTGCGTCTCTGCGGCGTAGACCGTGAGACGTCGGACCCGCCAGGCGGACAAGTCATCCGCAAGCCTGACGGAACTCCAAGCGGAGTCCTGCTGGAATGGACGGCGATGGGGCTGGTCTCCAGCCGAATCCCGCCGATTTCCGTCGAGACGCTGGCGACCCGGATGCTGAAGGCGCAGGAATACGCGCTGCGCCTGGGGCTGACCGGATTTCACGACTTCGACTGGCGTGACAGCCTCCTCGCGCTGCAAATCCTTCATGAACGGCGACAGCTGAACATGCGCGTGGTCAAGCAGATCAACGCCGAATACCTGGAGTCGGCGCTTGACCTGGGCGTGCGCCAGGGTTTCGGCGACGAGTGGATACGGATTGGCAACCTCAAAATCTTCGCAGACGGGGCGCTGGGTCCGCGCACTGCGTCCATGATAGCGTCTTACGAAGGAGAGCCGGATAACTTCGGCATCGTAGTCACCGACAAGGAGGAAATCCTTGAGATGGTCGGTAAAGCGAGCGCCGCCGGTTTTGCCTCGTCGGTACACGCGATCGGCGACCACGCTGTGCACGATCTGCTTGATGTGTACGAAGAGGTGCGCCGCCTGGAAGCCGCGAGCGGAGTGGCGCGCAGCCTGCGCCGGCATCGCATCGAACACGTCCAGCTGATCCATCGGGATGATGTGAACCGCCTGGCGGAACTGGATGTGATCGCCTCGATGCAACCCATTCATGCCACGTCTGACTATCCGTTTGCCGACCGCTACTGGGGAGCGCGCTGCGCCTGGGCATACAACCCGCGTTTGCAGCTTGACCGGGGCGTCGTCGTTGCGTTCGGCTCTGATTCGCCGGTGGAACATCCCAGCCCGCTGCTGGGCATCCATGCAGCGGTGACTCGGCGGCGGCGCGATGGCAGCCCTGGACCGGAAGGCTGGTATCCGGAGGCGCGCCTGAGCGTGGATGAAGCGGTACGCGGATACACGCTTGGACCCGCCTATGCGGCTGGTCTAGAAGATCGCCAGGGGAGGCTGGAACCGGGTTTCTGGGCTGATCTGGTCGTCCTGGATCGCGATCTTTACACCGTCCCGCCTGAGGAGATTCCTGCGCTTCAGGTCGCCGGGACGATGGTCGGCGGAGATTGGAAATACCGGGAGTTTTGAAACCAACCCGGACGGCGTTCGACAGTATTGTTCAGATAGGCTCTTGTGAATCGTCTTTCAAGTGAACTGGTGGAGATTCGTATTACTATGAGCAGACCTGGAATGTTGATTGGCAAGAAGGAATTCCTGGTCGAGGGTCCAATGCTGGAAGCCGGAACGCCTGCGCCTGACTTCAGGTTGACGGCAAATAACTGGTCGATCAAGACGCTTTCCGACTACGCGGACAAGATCAAGGTTTTCAGCATTGTTCCCTCGCTGGACACGCGGGTTTGCGCTGCGCAGACCAGGCGCTTCAACCAAGAAGCCGGCGAGATGGGTGACAGCGCTGTGGTGCTGACCGTGAGCACCGATCTGCCGTATGCGCAGCAGCGCTGGTGCGGCGCAGAAGGCATCAGCAACGTAGAAACCCTCTCTGACCACCGTGACGTAAATTTTGGCGCCGCCTACGGGCTTCTGGTGCCGGAACTGCGCATTTTGCAGCGCGCGGTGATCATTCTCAACCAGCAGAATGTGGTGCACTATGTCGAATACGTCCCGGTCATGGGAAATGAAGTCAACTTCAATGCCGCGCTGGAGGCAGCGCGTGCGCTGCTGTGATTACGATAGGAGAGGAATCTTTTAATGACCGACATCCGTGTGAACCGTCTCGCCGATATCCTCGTCAATTACTCGACGCGCGTGCAACCGGGCGAGTGGGTTGGCGTTCTTGGCGATGTTGCGGCGCTGCCGCTGATCCGCGCCGTTCACGACCACGTCGTCAAAGCCGGTGGAAACCCGGTGCTGATGCTGAGCGATGAATACATGACCCGCTCATTCACGCGCTTCGCCAACGATGAACAGGTCAAGTGGCTTGACCCGTCACAGTCGCTCTATTACGACAACGCCGATGTGTACATCCGCTGCGGGGCGATTCCCAACACGCGCGCCAGCACCAATGTCGATCCGGTGCGTATGCAGCAGATCGCCGCTGCGCGTCGTTCCTGGCTGGATACGCGCATGCGGCGTGCCGCCGAAGGCAAAATGAAGTGGGTGGGTACCCTTTTCCCAACCGAGGGCAGCGCCCAGGAAGCCAATATGAGCCTTGAGGAATACGAGGATTTCGTGTTTGGCGCAACGTTCGCCGACCGTGACGACCCGGTTGCGGCGTGGCAGGCGATGGGCGAAATGCAACAGAAGAAAATCGACTGGCTGAAGGGCAAGAAGCACGTCAAGCTGCAAGGACCGAACATCGATCTGGAACTATCGATTGCCGATCGCGTCTTCATCAATGCCTGCGGCGAACGCAATATGCCGGATGGCGAGATTTTCACGGGTCCGGTTGAGGATTCTGTCAACGGTTGGTACCGGGCGACTTTCCCGTCGATTGTGCAGGGACAGGTGATCGAAGGGATTGAGCTGCGCTTCGCAGAGGGCAAGGTGGTTGAAGCGAAAGCCCGGAATGCCGAAGCGCTGCTGTTTTCACGCCTGGACGCGGATGCCCGCTCCCGCTATCTGGGCGAGTTCGCAATTGGCACAAACTTCGGCATTCAGAAGTTCACCGGCAGTATCCTGTTCGACGAGAAGATCGGCGGGACGGTTCACGTTGCGCTGGGACACGGATATCCTGATACAGGCAGCAAGAACGTCAGCACCATTCACTGGGATATGATCTGTGACATGCGGAAGGACAGCACCATTCACGTCGACGGTGAACTATTCTACAAGGATGGACAGTTCGTCGTCTAGCCGACCTAAAAGAACCGAGAGCAGATGCCCTCGGTTCTTCTTCTCCTGCCTCTAGCTGATCAGCGCGTCCTCCGGTTCTTTCTCTGCAAGCACCTGCTTCAGCTCGATCATCTGATCGCGCAGCAGCGCTGCCTTCTCGAACTCCAGCGCCTTCGCAGCGCTCTTCATTTCCTGTTCCAGCGCCTTGATCATACGATGCAGCTCGTCTTTCGGCAGAGCGCTGAGGGAAAGCTGTCCACCTGCTGCCTGCTGCACTTCCGGTTCGATGGCGCCGCGCAGACGGTCGGTCAGATCGCGCACCTGCTTGACGATGGTCCTTGGCGTGATGCCGTGCTGCTCGTTGTACGCCTGCTGAATCGCGCGGCGGCGCTCCGTTTCGCCGATGGCGCGTTTCATCGAGTCCGTCATGTGATCGGCATAGAGGATGACTTTGCCTTCAATGTGCCGCGCGGCGCGCCCGATGGTCTGGATGAGCGCCTGTTCTGACCGCAGGAATCCTTCCTTGTCAGCATCCAGGATGACGACCAGCGACACCTCTGGAAGATCGATACCTTCGCGCAGCAGGTTGATGCCGACGACCACGTCATAGATTCCCAGGCGGAGATCGCGCAGGATTTCCACCCGTTCAAGCGTCTGCACCTCGGCGTGGAGGTAGTGGGCGCGGATACCCATCTCGTTGATATATCCCGCCAGCTCTTCTGCCATGCGCTGCGTGAAGGTCGTGACCAGGGCGCGCTGTCCATTCTTGACGCGCGCGGCGATCTCCTGGAGCATGTCGTCGATCTGCCCCTTGGTTGGGCGGACCTGGACTTCGGGATCGACGACGCCGGTCGGGCGGATGATCTGCTCGGCGATGGACTGCGCGATGCGACGCTCATACGGACCGGGGGTCGCGCTGGTATAGATGACGTAGCCGGCGCGCTGTTCGAACTCCTCAAACTTGAGCGGGCGGTTGTCTAGGGCGCTCGGCAGTCGGAAGCCGTACTCAATCAACGTTTCTTTGCGCGAACGGTCGCCGTTGTACATGCCGTGAAGCTGCGGGATGGTCATGTGACTCTCGTCGATGACCAGCAGGTAATCCTTAGGGAAGTAATCGAGCAGCGTCCAGGGCGGCGTGCCGGGCGCGCGTTGATCCAGATGGCGGGAATAGTTTTCAATACCCGATGTGAAGCCCATTTCTCGAAGCATCTCGACATCATAGTTGACACGCTGCTCAAGACGCTGCGCTTCGACCAACTTCCCCTGGCTCTTGAACCAGCGAATCTGCTCTTCGAGTTCGCCTTCGATGTCGTGGATCGCCTGTTTGAGCTTCTCGTCGTCGGCGATGAACTGCGCCGACGGGAAGAAAACCACCACCTCGTGCCCGACGAGCAGTTCGCCCGTCAGCGGATCAAACTCGACGATGCGCTCGATCTCATCCCCGAACAGCGTCACGCGATACGCTGTCTGGGTGTAAGACGGATAGATCTCCAGGACATCGCCGCGCGCCCGAAATGTTCCCGGTCCCAGGTCCATATCGTTGCGCGTGTACTGAAGCTGCACCAGCCGGCGCAGGATCGACTCGCGGCGAATCTCGTCGCCCTTGCGCACCTCCAGAATTGTCTTGCCCCAGGTGACGGGATCGCCCGTACCGTAGATACATGACACGGAGGCGACGATGATCACATCGCGCCGCGAGAGCAGCGCAGCCTTAGCAGCGATGCGCAGACGCTCGATCTGCGTATTGATGTCGGTTTGCTTCTCGATGTAGAGGTCATATCTGGGGACGTAGGATTCCGGCTGGTAGTAATCGTAGTAGCTGACGTAGTACTCGACGGCATTGCGCGGAAAGAATTCCTTGAACTCGGAGTAAAGCTGCGCCGCCAGAGTCTTGTTGTGCGCCAGCACCAGCGCAGGGCGTTGAAGCCGCTGGATGCAGTGCCCGATGGTGAAGGTCTTTCCAGTTCCTGTCGCGCCAAGCAGCACCTGCTGCTGCTTGCCGGAGAGGACGCCTTCGACGAGGCTTTCGATGGCTGTAGGCTGGTCGCCGGTGGGCTTGAAGTCCGAGACGAGTTCAAACTGAGGCATCAGGAGATCGTCCTCTCTGAGAGGCGAACTGTAGCTCTGTCATTATAGCACAGATGTGCCTAATTTGTCGCATGAAACGCGCTTCGAATCCCGGCTGAAACGGCGGGACGACTGAGGTCGCGAGGGGCATTTCTGCGGCGAAACCGGATTGACCGTTGACACCCCTTCCCTCGCATGATAACCTTCACAGCATGTTGCGGGGTAGAGCAGTGGCAGCTCGTCGGGCTCATAACCCGGAGGTCGCAGGTTCGAATCCTGCCCCCGCTACTACACTATGGTGATGTAGCTCAGCCGGTTAGAGCGATGCACTCATAATGCATAGGTCGCTGGTTCAAGTCCAGCCATCACCACAAAGACCCCTCAGCCTGAGGGGTTTTTGTTTCTATGCTCTGTTTCTATACGATGATGCTGGCGTAGAAGATGCCGATGATCGCCAGATTGATCCCCGCCTCGATGAACATCCCTTTAAGATAGGTATCCAGCGCGAAGACGCCCGCCTTCACGGCGGTAGTCATGCTGCGCGCCCGGATGACTTCCAGGACCACGGCTCCGCCTATCGCGCCGAGGAGCGTGCCGAGGATCGGAATGGGGATCAGAAATGTACCGGCGAGACCGCCTACAATGGTGCCGACCGCGCTGCTGCACGACATGTCGCCACCGTTCATTCCGAGGAGCGGCAGCCAGAAACTGCTGGTCAAGGCAAGCAGCGCCAGCAGCGAGATGAGGATCATGGATACCCAGGTTACTTCCTGGAAGCCGGTAAGGATGGCGTAGAGTAGGCTGATCGCCCACAGGATCGTCGGTCCGGGAATGAACGGGATGAGCGCGACGAAGAAGGTCACGACCATCGCGATCAGCGTGAAGAGTGTGAGCGCAGATTGCGCGAAATCCACAGCGGCAGCCTTTACGACGAATAGGTATCCGGCAGATCGTTCAAGAATAATACGGCGTCGCCGGGAGACAAGTTGCGCTTGTACCATTCGACCGCTTCGCTCAGCGTTCGCACGACTTGCAGGTGATCTGGAGAGAAGTTCGCCGCCAACAGACCTTCCTTGATCGGTGTGGTGCGTGCTTCGCCGACCAGGATGACGTCGGTCGCGTGCTGTGCCGCCAGTTCCCCCAGTCGGCGATTCTCCTGGTCCATCAGCGCGCCCAGCTCGACCATACCGGGGGTGATCAGAAGCCGCTTACCGGCATCGTGGAGCGACAGGACACGCAGCGCGTAGACGATGCCGACGGGATTGGCGCTGTAGGCGTCATTGATGATGGTGATGCCTTCGGGGGTGACGCTACGCACCAGGCGGCTTTCGGCAGGTTTCAGCGAACGCGCCCGGAATGCCACTTCGCGCAGCGGCATTCCTTCATACACGGCGACGGCAGCTGCCAGCAGGATGTTGGTGACATTGTGCTCACCGAGCAGCGGCGTGACGAAATCCTCGAAGATGCCGGTCAGGGTGTCAGTGACCGTGAAGCTCAAGCCCTGGAGCGTCTCGCGGATCGCTGACGCGACGAAACGCGGCGTTCCATCAGTAACATCCGTCGGATCGACCGATCGGCTCACCGTCAGCCGGGTCTGCGGATAGCCGCGCGCCACCATTGCTCGGATGTGTGGGTTATCCCAGTTGAAGACGCCGACGCCATCAGGCGGGAGCGCTTTGATGATCTCGTACTTGGCAGCGGCGATGTTCTCCAGCGTCCCGAAGCGTTCCAGGTGCTGCGGTCCGACCTCGACGACGATGCCGATGCGTGGGTGGGCGAGGTCGCAGATTTGCTCGATCTCACCGCGCACGTACGCGCCCATTTCGACGATGAAATAATCGACGCTGTTATCATGGGCAAGATCATTGTTGATGGCGATGCACACACCCATCAGCGTGTTGTAGCTCTTCGGGGTAGGGTAGGCGCGGAAACGACCATTCAGGATGTGGGCAAGAGTCACCTTGGTGGTGGTCTTGCCATAGCTGCCGGTGATACCGACGACCGTCGGATTCACTGCCGCGAGCGCCTGGCGGGCGTGCTGCACGAAGCGCCGCCGCATAACGAACTCCACCGGCATCATCGCCAGGTTTCCGAGCACGAGGACCAAGGGGGAGCTTAGGAAGGTCAGGAAGCCGAGTGCAGCCAGCGCCAGCGGTTGAAACCGCTCTGGCAGCGCGGCGGTGAAAAGCAGCACCAGCAGCGCGGCAGTTCCAATGAGGGCGAAAGCCGCGCCAAGAAGGCGTCTGGCGCGTGCCGTTGCGCGGAACGGTTTCTTTACTTCACCGATGGGCGGCGGGAAGACTGCTCCTGCTGCTGCCGCTATCAGGATGAGGGTAGGGAGCGCACTGCCGGGTGATTCGGCAAGGGCAAACGCCAGGAGCGATCCGATCAGCCAGGCGGTGACGGGGCGTTGTGGTAACCAGCGATCCCGCTGCGCCGCCAGCCAGCGAATGAAGCGGATGCCCATATACTCCTCGATCTGAAAGTAGCGGGCTTGTCGAAAAACGTTGGCGGCAGTGCCGCCGAACCACACCACAGCCAGCAGAATCAACAGGAAGTCGAGCATATCGGGGTTTGCCTGACAGCGCCTAGGAACTAATGCCGGTAAAAATGGTCGAGCGTTCGGGTGATCTCCGTGTGCCGGCGCAAATAGGCGTAATGGTCGTCATCATCATAGACAATCAATCCCGCGTCGGGGATCAGCTTCTCCAGAGCCTTGCCCTGCCACAAGGGCGTGTCCTGGTCGAGCGCTCCCCAGAACAACAGCGTGGGGCGGCTGACCTGGGCGGCGACCGGGCGCAGGTCTTCATTCACAACTTTGAGGAACGTCTCGCGCATGATCCCGGATGCTGCCTGATAGTCGGCAGAACCGTAGCGTCGGCTGTACCAATCGCCCAATTGGCGCGAAAGACCATCTGCGCCGATCCGCCGCAGCCCGGAGCGAAAAGACTTGTAGAGGTGGAGACGCAGGCGCGCCACGAGCGGCTTCGGTGTGGGGATGCCCGCTGCCCCGGTCAGCGCCACTTTGTCGAAGCGGTCCGCCGAGGCGGATGCCAGGAAAAGGCTGACCCGTGCTCCGAAAGAGTGGGCGAACAGGTGCGCGCGCGCGACTTGCATCGCGTTCATGACATCGAGCGTCCAGCGGGCGTAGTCGCGCACTGCCCAGGCGGTTGGCGGGGGAGGAGTGTCACCAAACCCCGGAAAATCCGGGATGATCCCGGTATAGCCGAGCGCCGCCATACGCTCAGCCAGCGGCTTCATCAGATCTGAACTGACGCCCCAGCCATGCAGGAACAGGATCGGCGTCGGCTGTGGCTTCGCGCCAGAAGGCGGATCCAGGCGGAGAACTGCCGCAGGCGCTCCCTGGACCTGAACCGTGAAGGCAGAAGGCGTCGAACTCATGCCGGGTTTATGCGCGCGCCGAGCGCTGTGAGCTTGTCCAACACGTCGCCGAATGTATGGGCGAGTACCTGACTGTTGTCGATCTGTGTCACACCTTCAGCGACCAGCGCCGCTGCCAACATACCCAAGCCTGCGCGGATGTCCGGCGTATCCATGTATCCGCCCATGAGCTGCGAAGGACCGACCACGATGGCGCGGTGCGGGTCGCACAGGACGATCTGCGCCCCCATAGCTTTGAGCTTATCGACAAAAAGCAGGCGGTTGGCGAACATCTTCTCGTGAATGAGCGATGTTCCGACGGTCTGGGTGGCGACAACCGTCGCGACTGCGACCAGATCGGAAGGGAAGCCGGGCCAGGGGGCGCTTTCTATCGAGGCGTCTACGTCCTCTTCGCGATTTGAGATGCTCAGCCCTTCGTGGCTCGGGATGTAGACATTCGCCTCGTCCATGTCGATCTGAATGCCGAACCGCCGGAAGATGCGGACGATCATGCGCAGGTCGGCGCGCCGAATGCCTTCAATCTGCACCCGTCCACCGCACATCGCTGCGATGGCGGCTATACTGCCGACTTCGATATGATTCGGTCCAATCGCTGCCTCGCCGCCCTTGAGCGATTCTGTTCCGGTGATCGACAGGATGTTCGAGCCTATTCCTTCGACGTGCGCGCCCATCGCAACGAGCAGGTGCGCGAGTTCCTGTACATGCGGTTCGGTGGCGGCATTGCGGATCGTCGTGTGTTTTCCGAGCCGCGCCGCCAGCATCATCACCAGCGCCGTTGCGGTCACGCTTGCCTGAGTCAGGAGAATATCCTTCTTGTCCCAGAATGTGACGTTGAGTTCGACAGCGCTTCCCGGCGTGACGACATCGATTCCCAGATCGCGCAGTGCCTCAAGATGGGTCCGAATGCGATTAAGGGGAAAGTCGATCTCCAGGCGCACGTGCTGACGCCGAATGAGGAGCGGGGCTGCCAGGAGCAGCGCGCCTGACGAAAGCTCCGTGTCTTCCTGTGAGATGACCCGCCGCTTGATCTGTCCGGCGGTGAGGGACATGTCACCGGCATCCCAGTCGATCTGAGCACCCAGTTCCTCGGCTATCAGCGCCAGCGCCTGCGTTGTGAGCGTGTGCGGCACGTTGCGCAGGATGGATTTTTCCTCGGTCAACAACGCCGCTGCCATAAGCGCGAGCGCCGCGTTCGGGTTTCCTCCGGGGCGGTAGACCCCATTGAGAGGGTGGCGACCATCGACCTGGATCAGCATGCTGGGATTAGCGTCCTGTCTGCTCCCGGCGGCGAAGGGCTTCGGCGATCTGCGCTGCGACCCGCGCATTGTTGATCAACAGTGACGTGTTGGCTTTTCTCGATGCGCCGTCAGTCAGTTCTGCGACGCGACCCAGCACATAAGGCGTAACACGTGGACCAGATAGATGCTGCTGATGCGCTTCCTCCGTCGCCTGAGCGATTGCCGATTCCGCCGCTTCCGACGAAAGCTCATCTTCCGCCGGTACTGGCACAGCGACCAGCATGCCTTGCTTGAGCGCCATCTGCACGGAAGCGTCAATGATGGCTGCGGCTTCGTCCGGCGAGTCAACGCAGGCGTCAATGGGCAGCGAGGTCTCGCGCGTATAGAAGGCGGGCAGTTTCGTCGTGCCGAAACCGACAATCGGCACACCCTGGGTCTCCAGGACCTCGAGCGTCAGTGGCAGATCAAGGATCGATTTCGCGCCGGAGCAGACGACGGCGACGGGTGTCCTGCCCAGCTCGATCAGATCGGCACTGACATCGAACGGCTGACCTCGGTGAACGCCGCCGATGCCGCCAGTCGCGAAGACTTTGATCCCCGCCATATGAGCGACGATCATGGTTCCGGCGACAGTCGTCGCGCCGTCTTCACCGCGTGCCACCGCGATGGCGAGGTCGCGCCGGCTGCACTTGCGGACAGGGCTGCGCTGCGCCAGGTCGCGTATTTGATCTTCGGTCAAACCGACAATAATGCTGCCACCCAGGATAGCGATAGTAGCCGGTACCGCGCCCTGCTCACGAATTGCCTGTTCCATCGCCAGCGCAGTATCGACGTTGGTCGGGTAGGGCAGCCCATGTGTGATCAGCGTCGATTCCAGCGCAACGACCGCACGGTCTCGGCGGGAGAGGGCATCCTGTACTTCGGCGGAAAGGTGCAGTGCAAACGTGTCCTGGCTCATCATCAACTTTCGTAACCCGTCAGAAAATGCGTTAGAATTTATATCACGTTCGACCGCGAATCGGTATGGGTGATGGCGGACAGCAAACAGGCACAAGCGAAAACCGCTGAGCAAGAGGCGGCTGTTCGTCGCAGGCAGCACCGCCGCGCGGTGCGCCTGGGGATCATCCTTCCGATGGTGTTGGGGTTTCTGCTCGTTCTCATGCTGGCGGCAGCGGCAGTCGCCCTGCACCAGGGGTCCGCCCTTGCTGACATCTTCCTCACCGTCGCCA
Organism: Anaerolineae bacterium; assembly: GCA_016789005.1. Classification (GTDB taxonomy): domain Bacteria; phylum Chloroflexota; class Anaerolineae; order Aggregatilineales; family Phototrophicaceae; genus Flexifilum. The sequence goes on along the minus strand of JAEURA010000057.1, from coordinate 127,023 downwards.
TCCTTTGCCCGATGGTGATTTGTATGCTGCCCATCTATCTGGTTTTGGTCATCCTCATCGGATTGATGGGGCGGGCAAATGATGCGGCTGCCGGTGGGCTGCTGCGCCTCAGTGGGCTGCTGGGCAGCGTGGAAGGGCGTATCGACCCGATCATCCATGCCGCCGCCCACCTGACCATTCGCTGGAACAGCGCGTTCACCCTCCTGGATAAGCTCGCATTTCGCGTATTCGATCCGAAGACCGCCGCGCCACCCAGCGGCGATATTGAACAAGAGAAGGAACTGCCGTGAGTAACACGTCGATCCAGACACCTTCGCAGGCTGCTGGAGACAGCCGCAGCCAGACTTATCTGCTTGGCGCTGCCGCCGGGCTGCTGTTCGGGCTGCTAACCGCCTACCTCTACAATCGCGCCGCCGGCGAAAGCCAGGTCCCGCCGGGGACTCAGCGCGTCAAGTCTGGCGAACTCATTGCGTTGGGGCTGACCGCGCTGGGTTTAGTGCGCCAGGTCTCCGAGATGGGACGCCCTGACCTGAAGTCTAATAAGCGGAGATAAGCGATGTGTGGACGCTACGTGCTGGCAGTTGACCCTGAGACGCTGCAAACGGCGTTCAACCTGTCCTCGACGCCGGATTTCCCACCCCGGTTCAACATCGCTCCCACGCAGCATAACCCGGTGATCACGAATGAAGCTCCAGCCAGTGCCGTGCTGATGCGCTGGGGACTGATCCCTTCGTGGTCCAAGGATACCAAGATCGGTGCCTCGCTCATCAACGCGCGCTCAGAATCTGCTGCCGAGAAACCCTCGTTTCGCAATGCCCTGAGACGCCGCCGCTGCTTGATCCCTGCCAGCGGCTTCTATGAATGGCAGCAGCGCGACGGTGGAAAAGCGCCGATGTACATTCATCTGGCGGATGCGCCTGTGTTCGCAATGGCAGGATTGTGGGAAGTCTGGAAGGACCCTGCTACCGGAGAGATTATCCGTACCTACAGCATCCTGACGACTGACGCCAACCCGTTCATGCAGTCAATACATCACCGCATGCCGGTGATCCTCCAACCGGAAGATTACGCCGCCTGGTTGGCGACGGAAGAGGTGAGCATCGACGCTGTTCGTCACCTGATGCGTCCGTTTGATGGCGGCGCGCTGGCGGCGCACGAAGTCTCCAAAGCAGTCAACCGTCCTGTCAACGACTCACCCGACCTGATCGAACCGGTCGCCTAATCCTCGCTGCCGACGCGCTTATCGATGATGTCTTTGAAGGGATCTTTGCCCGGTTTGATCAAGACCTCGCGCCCGCGTCCGCCTGGGAGAGGTTGACCGATGATGCCCAGTTCTTCCAGAAGGTCCATGATCCGTGCGGCGCGAGGATAACCTAACCCAAGCCGGCGCTGGATGAGTGACGCTGAGGCTTCGCGCTCGGCGATCACCACTTCAATCGCCTGTTCCAGCATCGGGTCGGTCTCAGCCAGGAATTCGCGTCGGGTCAGTCCGCGTTCCCAGGGACCGACGATGCGCGGCGCTTGTCCGTTATTTTGCTCCAGAATCCACTGCCGCCAGTGATGGGTCACCAGGCGCACTTCGTCGTCTGATACGTAGCACCCCTGGGCGCGACGAGGTTGCAGCATATCCGCCGCCTGATAGAGCATGTCGCCGTGTCCCAGCAAGGATTCCGCGCCAACTGTGTCCAGGATGACTCGTGAATCGGTCCCGGAGGCGACAGAGAAGGCAATGCGCGACGGGAAGTTCGCCTTGATCAAGCCCGTGATGACATCTACGCTGGGGCGCTGTGTCGCGACGACCAGATGCATGCCGACGGCGCGCGCCATCTGGGCGAGGCGGGTGAGCGTCTTCTCGGTTTCGTCGGGGTGATTCATCATCAGATCGCCCACCTCGTCGATCATGATGACGATATAGGGCAAATACTCGTCGCGCCGCCGCCTTCCCAGACGAGAATTGTAGGTATCGATGTTGCGCGCCGCATTCTCTTCAAGCAGTTTGTAGCGGCGATCCATCTCACGGGTGCACCAGCGCAACACCCCGATGATACGTTCGAGGTCGGTTTCGACAGGACCGAGCAGATGCGGCAGACCGTTGAAGCGGCTGAGTTCGACCATCTTCGGGTCGAGCATGACCAACTTGATCACATTGGGGTGATTGTCCAGCACCAGCGCCGTTGCCATCGCCGCCATGCAGACAGATTTCCCGGACCCGGTCGTCCCGGCGATCAAGAGGTGGGGCATGGAAGCAAGGTCAATCCCGACCGGGTCGCCGGCAACGTCCCGCCCCAGAGGGATGAACAGCGGAGACTTCTTCTTCTGCATCTGTTCGTAGTAGGCTTTGCTCTCGTAGACCGAACGCAGCGAGACCACGCTCGGATTACGATTCGGCACTTCGATACCGATGTAGTTCGTCCCCGGCACCGGCGTTTCCAGGCGCAGTCGCTTGGCTGAGAGCGAGAGCGCCAGGTCATTGACAAGCGAACTGATCTTGCTGATGCGGGTGCGGCTGAAGGCGATCTCGCCATCTTCACCCGTTTTTTCTCGAAATGGCTGGATGAGATACTGCGTGACGGTCGGTCCGACGCGCACATCGACGACATCGACATCGATGTCGAATTCAAGCAGCGTGTTCTCGATCAGTACGACATTGCCGTTGATCTCCTTGGCGTCGGGGATGCTGATGGGCATATCCACCAGAAGGTTGAGCGGAGGAAGTACGGCATCGCGCTTGCCGACCTGACGTGCTTCCTTGAAACTGTCGGTGGTGAAAAAGCGCTTCACCCGCCCGTCTGGGCGCTCTATCGACGGAGGTTCGCCTTTTCTTTGAATGATCTGCATTGAGTCCAGCGGAGCATGGCGCTCAGTGCTGACAGGACGTCTGAACAGAGGATGCTGTGAGTAGTCGATAGGCTCGCTCGTCTCCAGCTTTTCATCCTCTGGCGACGATAGCCCTGTCCCATAGCGCAGCGATGGCGGAAGGCTGTCGGCGTCGGGGCGGATCAGCATCAAAGAGAAGGCGCGCGTTCGCTGCTGTGCCAGCTCGCTGACCCGCTTCAGCGCGGGCGCGCCGCTCTCTTCGATGATCACTGCGCGCGCTTCGGGTGTGAGCGCCTCGTCGAGCGAAAGGCGTTCAGCGCGTGGGCGTTCTTCCGGCTGCCACTTCCGCGCCACCCCCATGAGTTCTTTGGCAAGCTGATCCAGCAGACTGACGACATGCCGCCGGCTGATGCCAATGGCTATTGCAGCGCCGATCACCAGGAGGATTCCATAGAGGGCAACCGCCACCGAAGAGCCGAACAGACTGACGATAAGTGAACTGAGCGCCCATCCGACCTGCCCACCGCCGCGCCCCGCGCGCGCCAGGTTGCGCAATTCCGGATCACCAGCAGCGAGATGCAGCAGCGCCAGCATCGCCAGGAAGACGATCTCCAGGGCGAGGATGCGGCGTGCCGGAAAACGGATGACGATCCCCAGTTTGGGCAGCAGAATGATGATGCCAAGTGCAAATAGCCCGGCGCAGACGATGATCCCGCCGATGCCGAACAGGCTGGTAAGCGCGTTCGACCACGCCGCCGCCAGAGACGCATCCACCGAGACATTGAGGAGCGACAGGAAGGAGACGATCGCGAAAATGATCAGCGTGATCGCGGCGATCTCATCTGCCCAGGGCGGCAAGGCACCAAGGATCGTATCCCAGAATTCCGTCTTGACGGTGTAGCGTTCGATGACCGGCTGTGGCGTCTTGGGCGCGGGCTTCTGCACGGCAACCTTCTCCGGCGCAGACTTCCCCTTCGCCGCTGCGTTGTCGGACGGTCTACGACTCTGCGTCACAGGCGCTCCTGGAAAATCGCTCAATTCGTGAATACAGCTCTACAGCCATTACAGCAGAGAACGAAGGCTCAATCCCAACCTGCGCGCGTGCCCGTCAATGCTCAGGATGCGGGCATGGATCTGCTGACCTTCAGTCACCACATTGCGCGGGTGCAAAAAGTGTCCCTCGGCAAGCTCAGAGACGTGGATGAGACCTTCCAATCCCTCTTCGATGCGGGCAAAAGCGCCAAAATCGACGACGTTGGTGATGATACCCTCAACGGTCTCACCGACAGTGTAACGCAGCGCTACCGTTTCCCAGGGGTCGGGGTGCAGTCGCTTATAGCTCAGCGCCACTCTACCGGCATCCGCGTTCACATCCAGCACAGCGGCGCGTACCTGCTGACCTCGACTCAGAATCTCCGACGGGTGACCTACTCGTCCCCAGCTCAGCTCGCTGATATGGATGAGTCCTTCCAGACCGCCGAGATCGACAAATGCTCCGAAATCGCACAGGTTGGTGACCACGCCTTCGACAATATCGCCTGACTGAAGTCGCGACAGGATGTCGGCGCGTTCGCCCGGGCTGGCGCTGGCGGCGCGTTCCGAAAGGATCAGTCGGTTCTGCAATTCGTTGAGTTCAATGACCCGCAGGCTGAGCGTCCTGCCGACACAGGCTTCCAGGAGGCGTTTGCGAGCCGCTTCGTTGTTCACCGCAGGGAAGTCGATGAGCTGACTTGCCGGGACGAACCCGCGCAGTGTGTGCCATTCAACCAGCAATCCGCCTCTGTTATATCCCGTGACGGCGAGTTCCAGGACTTCGTCATGTTCCTTGATCTGGGTTATTGCGTCCCAGTCCGACAAGTGCTGCGCGCCGCCATTATTCGCAAGGTCAATTCGATGGGTGCGGTCTTCCGAGATTTCACGATGATCACCATTTCCAAGAACGATCCCCTCTGCGAATTCCCCTTCACGCAGCAGCGCCTCCCAGTACCCTTCCTCAAGATCGGGCGGCGTATCATCCCGACGCTGCAAATTCGCGGTCATTCCCCCGTCCCTCATTCCGACACTCATTACCATTACGTTCAGCTCTCGTGAGACTGCCACCTAAGTATAGCATTAGTGACCAGACCCCAGCAATCGACGGTCAGAACGCTTGTTTTGTCGCGAAGAAAGGACAGATTCGGGACGTGTCAGGGGGAAGTCCTCTTTGTGAGATCCTGTTCTGATTTCCAGAGCGTGTCCGCAAGCTGGTCGATGGCGACGCGCTGTTTACGATACAGGTCGGACTCGCCGAGCACTAAGCGCTGAGCGACGTCACGCACCTTGATCTGCTGAATAAAACGCATCTCCAGGATGTTATAGAGAGTCCACTCGGGGGTGACGTACTTTCGTTCGCCTTCCGGGCGCATCTTCTCGATGCCCTCGTTCAGCAGAGCGCGCAGCGTTTTGACCGGGTTATTATCATTTTCCGACAGGAGGCGTTTTACCGATTCAGTCTCCAGCAGTCGACTGCTGGTCAATCCGGGACCACCCCAGTAGTGACGCAGCGCGGCGCGCACCTGCTCCTTGAACTGCTCCTCGTCCACACTGCCGGCGCTGCCATTTTCGACCAGCGCGTCGGGTCGTCCCTGACGGTATTCCAGGGAATTGGCGCGCGACCGCGTAAGCGCGACCTGGGGAAGCAACCCTTCCAGGACGGCGAACAGCTCGCCTTGCAGAGACAGGTCGTCGAGCGCCTGACTTGCCCGGTGAACGAGAGCGGTCAGCATACGATTGTCGTCGGATGAGAGATCGACCGTCTGCGCTCTCGCCTGGATACCCAGGACACCCATCAGCGGACGATCGCCGTTTCGCGAACTGTACAACGGGACCAACCAGAAACCGTTCCAGCCGCGAATCGGCACAGAGACGCTGTCATGTTCCGCATCGTCGCCCGAATGCAGTGCAAAAGGTGGAAGCTGCTCGGCGAGTCTCTGCACGTCCGGGATCATGGGACCCATCGCGCTGACCATCTCGGCGTTCATGCCGTCGGGAACGCTGGCGACGAAAGCGCTGCTCACCCGCACATAATCGCACAGCGATGCCAGCAGCGCCTCCAGCTGTTGAAGCAGATCGGTGCGCGTCAGCAGTCGGTCGGAGAGGTCCTGAAGCTTCTCGATCTGATCGGCGTCATCCGCGGGGTAAACCAACCATCGTTCAAGCGCAGGCAGACCCAGCGCTACGCTCCACTGCCACAGGAGTACTACCGCGACAACGGCGAAGGGCATGAATTCGTCACCAGGCAGGCTGAAGATGCGGGACCCGGACGTTGTCAGGATGATTGTGCCCAGTGCTAGCAGTCCCGTGCCGGGACCACGCAGGAGGAATCGCAGTAGTTCGATCTTGACGAGACGGTCAGGAATGCGTGAGCCGAAGAACGACAGCGGGTAGGAGAGAAAGATCAACATCAGAATGACGATGACGTTCGCCAGATTGACGAGCGTCAAACCGATGATCGACTGGTCCGTGCCCACACCGAGCAGCAAGGCGAATGGGAAGATTCCGGCAGCAGGCGTAAGCATAGCAATTTGCAGGTAACCCATGCGGCGGCGCGTGCTGCGGGCGATACAACGCACGCGCGCCCGCTGGACATTGAGGAAAGCGGCAGTCGTTACGATCAGGAAGTAGGCAACATAAAGAAAAAAGACAGGTCCGCGTTCGACCGAGACCAGATTCTCGCTTCCCACCACGAGGGATGAGACGAGACGCACTGGTATTACGAGGGAATCGGTGAACGCCGCGAGAATGAAGAAACCGAGTGCTATCAGATAGAGCAGCCGAATGACACGCCGTCGTCGTCCGCGCGAGGGCAGCCCGGTTGTCGCCAGGAGCGCGTCAGACAGGTGATACATTGCCACAGGCATGAAGGCGATGCCATACCATTGCAGCCGCAGAGTCAGGGCATAGATCGAAGGGGCAGGTCCCAGCGCGACAAAGGTGTCGCAGAGATAGACAGCAGTCAGGCAGCCGAGGACAATGCCCGATGTGCGGGCGACGCGGTCGTGAAGGTTGCGGGTGAGGTTGTAGAGCAGCAGGGATGCGGCAATGATGACGATAGCTGCCGTCAGAATCTCATTAGCGGTGGCAAGTACTTCCAGGAGAACAGCGTCCACTGCGTGACTGCTTTATCGAACTGCTTGACTGAAGAATAGCGCAATATCCCGATTCGGAAAGTAAAACTCGTTGAAGCCACAGAACACGAAGCCCTGCTCCTGCAAAAAGGCGGACGCCGGATAATTGGTGGTCTGGATGGCAGCCTGAATGCGGATGATCTGATGTTCCTTCGCCCAGTTGATGGCAACCGTGAGGAGTCGCTTGCCGATACCGCACCGGCGCGCCTCGGCATCGACAGCGAAATCCTGAATATGCCCGACTCGCATCAGCCCATCACGCTGCATTGTGAGATAGCCAAGCATGTCGCCCGAACTCCGATCAGAGGCGACCAGGAAACAGTGGTCCGGTGTCAGTGCCGATTGCAGACGGCTCACATCCGGGCTCGGCTTCCCCTCCAGGGTGCGGGGCAGTCGTTCTGAACGGAACACGATCTGCCAACCGTCCTCCTGGCGTACCTGCATCTGCCAGACATGATCGGTCTCGTAACGATGATCGAGTGCCGCACACCCGCGCACATCGTCCAACACCGCATCGCGGATGATCATATTTACCGAATTCGCCATGATTGTTCACCCGCGCTGGCGCATGGAGAGATGTCTAGAGAAGATAGGCGTCCCCAAACGTGCCGTTGACATAGATTACCGCTTCCGGTCGGTCTGGGGCGGGGTCGCGCGCCACATAGACGTCAGTTTCAGGACTGCTGTAGCGTGCTTCATCAACCCGCAGGCTGAACAACCGGGTGGTGCGGACGACAATCTTGGTGTTGTAGCCCGGCGGGACGGAGACGCGGATATTGCCGAGTGTTGAGCGGACATAGATGGGCGCAAGCGCTTCGTGAGGTGCTGTGACCTGAATGTCGCCGAAACCCGTCGCAACGACGCCGCCATCGACAATCAGATCAGACATGTCGACACTGACCTGTCCCAGATGCGTGGAAATGTATATCTTCCAAGGGAGATCGCGGGCAAGCGCGACCTGCCAGGGGGTCAGCGAGAAGAAAGGTGTCGCCGCTCGGTCCATCCTGAGGCGGGCGTTCACGCCATCAACCTGCAAATCCGGTCTTGAATCAGGCGCATACTGTCCGGCGATCAGGCGCGCTTCACGCTGCAAACCATAGGCGACGACATCGACCGGACCGGCGCTGATCTCCAGCGCCGCATTTTCGACGCTGCCGCGCGTGATTCCGAAGTTTTTCCCGCCGCCATCGCCCAACAGATCGCCTCTGACGAGCGCGATGCCGCCGACGACAACAAGAATCAGCGGCAGCAACGCCGAGACGTTGAAGCCGCTGATCAGCAGAAAGTTATTTGCCAGCAGAACAGCCCCCAGCGCTACGAGCGCCAAGGACCACAGCCACCCGCCAGAAGTCCCCTTCGGACGCAAGACGCGCTACTCCTCGTAGAGATAATCGCGCAGGGTCACATGTGCCGATGACTGACGCAGACGGTTGAGCGCCTGGGCTTCGAGCTGACGAACGCGCTCACGAGTGACACCAATCGCCTGACCGACCTCTTCCAGCGTATAGACCTTACCGTCTTCCAGCCCGTAGCGCAGGCGCAAAATCTGCGCTTCACGCTGCGGCAGACGGTCGAGTGCCGAGTTCAGCTGCTCGTGCAGAAGGTTGGTCGCCACTTCTTCAGCCGGGGCAGGGCTGCTGATGTCTTCGACGAAATCCCCGAAAGTGCTGTCGCCGTCTTCGTCGATTGGCGTCTCCAGGCTGACCGGACGCCGCGCGATCTCCAGCAGGTTCTCGACCTTGTCGGCGGTCGTCTCCATGCGGTCGGCGATCTCTTCAATCGAAGGGTCGCGTCCCAGCTCCTGCGTCAAGCGCATCTGGATTCGCCGCATCCGGTTGAGCTGATCGCCCATGTGAACCGGAACGCGGATAGTACGCCCCTGATCGGCGACGGCACGGCTGACCGCCTGGCGAATCCACCAGGTGGCATAGGTGCTGAACTTGTGCCCCCGGCGATACTCAAACTTGTTGGTTGCGCGGATGAGACCGATGTTCCCTTCCTGGATGAGATCGAGGAAGGGGACGCCTCGTCCGATATACTTCTTGGCGACGCTGATGACCAGACGGGCGTTCGCCCGCACCAGGTGTTCCTGAGCCAGTTCACCATCGGAAATGTAATCACGCAGGGTGTACACGTCATCCAGCGGCAGGGTATCGCCGCGCGTGTCCAGGATGCGCCGTGCTTCGACCGCACGCTCCATGCGCTTGGCAAGCGAAACCTCTTCCTCAGCCGTCAACAACGGCACACGCCCGGCTTCTTTCAGATACAAACCGACGACGTCGTCGCTATCAAGCGCCTGCTGGTAGCCCGCGTCCTGAATCAGCGTGTCATCGAAGCCCCAGGTCGCCTCGATGCCTTCCTCTTCGAACATGTCAATGTCGAAGTTGGCTTCCTCCATGACGCGTTCCATCTCACCAATGTCGTACATAGGACGAGCCTGTTCTCCACCCGAAGTGATTTCGATACCTGCTTCCAACAGGTCGTCCATCAGGTCATCAAGCAGGCTGAGGTCACGCTCGGCATCAGGGACAACATTCAACAAGTCGTCGTATGACAACGTGCCCTGCTTGCGCGCGCGCTGGATGAGTTGATTGCGGAGTTCGTCTCGATTCACCATTACCTTCAGCATACGTTAATCACCAGCGCTTACGCCATAACCTTTCGGACGACAGCATCCAACCAATAAACCACCCGACAGCTTCACGCCTTGCTTACGAACGACGTTGAACGGGGGGGGAACTGGAACGAGGCTAACAGGTTGTAGGTAACCTGTTGTTCCAATGCAATCAGACAGAATAAACACTTTTGAATGTCTTGTCAAGCAACTGGCGGATCGCGCAGCTGACTGATCAGATAGTCTACAGCGGACCGATCCAGAATATACAAACCCGGTCGATCATCGACAAAAGCGTAGTATCCCTGTTCGGTGGGTGTACGAAAACCCACCGCCACCGCATGCGACCCGCCATCCACGAGAATGATCTCAATAGACAGAACCCCTTCAGGCGTGAAGCCGTAGGTCTCGAGGTTCGTCTCCGCCTGCATTTCGCTGGTATAGGGCAGCAGCGCAAAAGTCCTCGCCAATGCTGTGCCAGCGCCCGCTTCGAGCGTTCCAGTGCGATCGGCGACCTGCCACTCACCTTGCTCATTTCTAAGCAGGGTGAGCGTGTCGTCTGTCTCCGGGCTGCGCATGCGCATCGCCATAATATCCAACACCGCCAGGTCGGGGAAGACACGATAGAAGGGCGCGACCGGCGTGAGCGGTTGATGAGAAGTCACCATTGGAGATTGCGCCAGCGTCAGCAGGATCAGCGCGACGAAGATCACCAGTAGGATCAGGAGACCGGTGCGGCGCTGAGTCATCTGCGGCTTCGCCTCATCCAGACGCCGATCCCGATGAGCAGCACCGCAGTCGGCATGAAGATGATGGTGATGAAGGCGATGAGGTCCATTTGCTGCTGGCTGACAAAGATCAGCGGGAGCGCCTGACCGTACAGCTGCGGCTGAAAGTCGATTTCCTCGCTGAGTTCAGTCAGCCAGACCACTGAATCGGTGAACAGGATACCATTGCCCGGCACAGTCACCGCACCGTCGGTTGTGACGATGCGCCCATTGGCGACAAAATCGCCGTCACCGATGAGGACGAGCTTTGCGCCGGTCTGAACGTTAGTGGACCAGGCGACCGTCGTCAGCGGACCCGGAAGATCGACTCCCTCATCATATTGAAAGGTATTGGTCTCGCCGAGAAGCGTCAGGTTCGTCTCACCATATGCCTGGTCGGTCGTGAAGATCACCCGACCTGTCGCGATGTTTGACGGTGTCTCTGAGAGTTTTACATCGACCGCGCGGGCAACCGAGAAGAGCGTAGGGCTAACGGCGGGATCAAGTCGGGCAGCGATGTCCGATTCGGCGAATACATAGGCGCTGATTACATCCAGCGGCGTCTGTGCACTCAACCCCGGATCGACCACGACCGCGTCCAGCGCGCCGATGCCGTAGTTTTCCAGCAAGAATTGATTGAATGCTCCCGATTCGCTCAGGAAAGGCTGCTCGCTGAAGAGAACGTCAGTCAGCAGCAGCAGCGCACCGCCGGCGTCAAGATAACGGGCGACTGTCTGAATCTCGCTCTCCGTCAGGTCGCGTAGCGGACGGACGAAGAGCACCGCCGAAGCATCGGGTGGGATGTCGCCGCCCTGCGCCGCGATCTGCGCCAGGTCAAGCGTGCGGGCGTTGATGCCGCTCTCCTGTACGCCGGCGAACACCGCCGATATACCCTCCTGCGTTGTGTCGAGCGGTCCTCGCTCGCCCAGCCCAATGTCGAAGTAAATGGTGAGCCGACCAGCGATCATCTGTCGGGCAATGGCTTCGGTGATGTCGCGCTCCTGAGCATCTCCGCGTGGGACGCGCGCCAGTGTCGCCAGATCGACTGTGCCATCGTCACGCACGTTGGCGAGAAAGACCTGTCCATCGTACTGGACGCCGTAGCGGCGGGCGATGGCGGGCTGTTCGTCCGGGTCGATGTACTCGCGGGAGATCAAGCCGTTGGTCGCCGTCTCGTAAAGGCGGAAGAACTGATCGTCGATTTCGCGCGTGGTCAGGGCGCGCGAACTGTAAAAGCCAATGATGCGCATCGGACTGCTCAGGCGGCTTAACACGCGCTCGGTCTCTGGACTGAGCGTGTAGCGCGTGGCTTGCGTCGCATCGAACGTCCATGCAGCGCGGAGCAGCTGCAGGTAGACCAGTGCCACGATGCCGATCAGGAGGATAGTCGAAACAATCGCCATCGTCCCGAAGCGCACCTGCCGCCCGCTGAAGAACCCGGTGAACTCCTGCGGCGTAGCGACCGCCCACAGCAGGATGCCACCGATGCCGAAAGCGAAAGTGGCGATCACAGTGTTTCCCGGCGCGCCGGTCCAGATCAATCCGATGACGCCAACCACGACGCCCGCCACGCCCAGGATATTGCCCAGCATCCCCAGGGTACGGCGGCGAATGACAATTGAAGCGCTGGCGGTGCGTTTCATCCGTGCCACCTTTGCGATTCCAGGATTTGCGCGGTGATGAACAGCATGACAGCGATGATCCCGGCGAAAAAGGCGACATCCTCGGCGCGCATCAAGCCCGACGCGAAGGAGGTCGAGAAGTGTCCCTGTAAGGACATCGTCCGGAAGATGATGGCGACATCAATGTTGCTGAACAGCTGACCCGCCTGATCGGCAAGCCAGAGGAGCATCAGCGCGACCATGCCGAGAAACGCCGCCACGATCTGGTTCTCTGTCAGCGCCGAAAAGACCATACCGACGGTCAGTGTCGCGCCGCCATACAACCAGATGCCAATATAGGCGCTCAGCGCATGCCCCAGGTCTGGCGCGGTGATGTTCACCAGGATGATCTGGTAGATGCCGGTAAACAGGAGCAGCAGGGTGAAATATGCCCACGCGCCGAGGAACTTGCCGAGGACAATGCTGAGTTCGCGCACCGGCGCGGTCAGAAGGAGTTCCATCGTCCCTTCGCGCCGCTCTTCGGCGAACATGCGCATGGTCAGGAGTGGGGCGAAAAAGACCATCGCGAAAGAAAGGATGCTGGGGACGAGCGCCGGATCTGCAGGTTTGGTGCTGAAGCTGATATTCAGGTCACGATTGAAGAGGATGCCGGTTAGCAGAAGCACCGCTGCTCCGATAACGTAGGCGAAAGGCGTTGTCAGAAACTGCGCGATTTCCCGACGAAAGACAATCCAGGAGGTCATTTGCCCGCTCCTCGCTCTGTGCCGATGATGCTCAGGAAAACCTCTTCCAGTGTCGCGTCTGGGCGGAGCTTGCGCTTGAGGTCGGAGGGCTTACCCTGCGCAACGATTCGCCCCTGATGGAGGATGACCACCCGGTCACATACATGGTCAGCTTCGGAGAGGATATGGGTGCTGAACAGGACGGTCTTCGTTCTGCCCAGCTCCCGCACCGTATCACGCACCTCGATGACCTGACGAGGGTCAATGCCGATGGTCGGCTCGTCGAGAATGAGCACCGGAGGATCATGTGCCAGCGCCTGGGCGAATCCCAACCGCTGCCGCATCCCTTTGGAGAGATTGCGTATGAGAGTGTCGCGTCGCTCGCTCAGGTTCACCTGGGCGATGACCGCATCGGCGCGCGCACGGGCGTCTCGTCGCCCACGCAGCCGCGCCCAGAAGAGTACATACTCACGGACGGTCATATCCGGGTAAACGGGCACACGTTCCGGAAGGTAACCGACATTGCGCCGAGCATTGAGCGAGTCGGTTACGACATCGTGACCGGCGATCTTCGCACCCCCTTCGCTGGGTGGCAGAAAGCCGGTTAGTACGCGCATGGTGGTCGTTTTGCCCGCGCCGTTGGGACCCAGCAGACCGACGACTTCGCCCGGTTTGGCTGAAAACGAGATGTGATCGACCGCGATGCGGTCTCCGAAACGCTTGGTCAAACGTGTCACTTCGATCATTGCGTCGGTCATGAAGCTGAACCGCTGAACTGAATCATGGCTTTGAACGATCCTGCATAGAATCGAGCCGACCTTCCTGAGGGGGGACGGCTGCTGAGACCTGGTAAGGAAGCGTTGACCATCCTGCTCCCCATCTTACGCCCAAAGGCGACACAGACGAAAGCAAATGGTACAGAGTCGATGGCGATCCGGCTTGTTATGATTTTGTGCGATTTGCGACGGCAGTGAAGCCCAGAATGATCGAACGATTGTTGACAGTCGGACAGGGCGCGGGTATCATCAACCTATCAGTACTCAGGACTTGATCATTCAGCCCATGCAGCCGTCAACCGTTTGTTCGTCGCGTCGTCGCAGCCGTCGCCCGCTGACCACTGAGGTCAAGCCGGGAGCTTTGGCGTAGCGCGGTTGCGACTGCCTGAACCTGAGCGAACCCCGACCCCTGACCTCACCAGACGAGGCGGGGGTTTTTGTTTGCATAAATCGATAAGGAGAATGGGTGCCATCGATGTCCGATCAAGACTCTCATCAGGTGCGCGTCGGCGTCTACGGCGCGAGCGGCTATGCTGGACAGGATGCGGTTGAACTGCTGGCAAAACACCCGCGCGCCCGCGTCGTGTTTGCCACATCTTCCACCTATGCCGGTCAGCCTGTGCCGTTTACCGATTTGCACTACATTCGCCCCGATGACGCGCCGCTGAACCCCGACACCGTCGATGTAGTTTTCCTGGCGCTGCCTCACGGCGTATCGGCAAGAACGGCAGCAAAGGCGCTCGATGCCGGCATCCGCGTCATCGACCTGTCGGCAGATCTGCGTCTGGATACGCCGGAGAGCTACAAGCAGTGGTATGGGCATGATCATCCGCATCCGGCGCTGCTGCAAACCACGCCGTACGGGCTTCCTGAATTCAGCCGCGAACGCCTCCGCGGGGCACAGGTCATCGCTGCGCCGGGATGCTACCCGACGACGACGCTGCTCGGCATCTACCCGCTGCTCAAAGCCGACTGGATTCAGCATGGAGCGCCGATCATTGTCGATGCCAAGTCCGGCGTGAGCGGGGCAGGGCGCGATCCCAAGCCCCACCTGCATTTCGTAGAAGTTTATGGCAACCTGTCACCCTATAGCGTGGGGCGCTCGCATCGCCATGTGGGCGAGATCGAGCAGGAGATGAAGAAGATCAACGCCGACGCCGGCATGCTGATCTTCACGCCTCATCTGCTGCCGCTGGATCGGGGGTTGATGGCGAGCATCTATGTTCATCTTGCCGAGGACCACGGCAGTGAGGACATTCAGATGCTCTACGAAGAGACCTATGCCGGTGAACCGCTGGTCAGGATGCTGCCGAAAGGGGAACAGGCGACGTTGAAACATGTCGTCAAGACCAACGGCTGCGCCATCAGCGTCACGGCGGTGGCAGAGACACTGGTGCACATCACCAGCGTCACCGACAATCTGCGAAAAGGCGCATCTGGGCAGGCGGTGCAGTGCTTCAATCTCATGTTCGGCTTTGCAGAGACGGAAGGGCTGCTGTGACTCTCGTCATCAAAATCAGCGGGCATGAGTTGGACAGCCAGGAATATCTGAATGAATTCGCCGGCGTGGTGGCGAAGCTGGCGGAACCGGTCGTCATCGTTCACGGCGGCGGGAAGGAGATCAGCCAGCTTCAGGAGCGCATGGGCATCACACCGCGCTACGTTGACGGCGTTCGCGTGACCGATGCCGAATCGCTGGCGCTGGTAGAGATGGTGCTGTGCGGAACCGTCAACAAGCGGTTGGTGCGCACCCTGGTGAACACTGGGGTTGACGCGATTGGACTGTCCGGGGTCGATTTTGCCCTGGTGCGCGCGGAAAAGATGAGACATGCCCCGGTGGACATGGGGTTCACCGGTGAAGTTTCTGCCGTACGTCCAGAACCGCTGCAAGCGCTCCTTCGCGCCGGATTGACTCCAGTGGTTGCTCCGATCTGCATCGGCGTTGAGAACAACTTCAACGTTAATGCAGATCACGTCGCCGGCGCGCTGGCGGGGGCGCTCGAAGCGGAGCGGCTGGTCTTCCTATCCAATGTCCCCGGAGTCCTGCTGAATGGGCAGGTTCTGCCGTCGCTGACGGATGAGCAGTCAGAGGTGATGATCGCTAACGAGACGATCTTCGGCGGCATGATTCCGAAGGTGCGTACCGCGACCGAGGCATTGCGACGCGGCGTGCAGGCGGCGGTGATCACCCATCTGGAAGGGCTGCGCGATGGCGGCGGCACTGTGATCACGGCGATAGATCATCCGTGACGGCGGATGGACGAGGCGATGAGCGACCAACAACCGGAACCCATTCAGGATGGCGATCCTCACCAGGCGCTCGGCAGCCAGGTAGAGGCGCTCTATGCCCTGGTGCAGTCGCTCTTTCGGGAGAAAGTGGCGCGCGATCTGCTCGACGCCTTCGAGACAGCGTTTTCCGCGCTGCCCGACGATGCCGCGCGTGCTGAAGTCGTTGGTTATTGGCTCGACTTCTACCGTTTGCAGCGTTACAAGCTGCTGCGTCAGCGTCGTCGTCCGAAGTTTCAGGAGCGTTTGAAGGCGTGTTCGGCATGCGGCTATCCAACGTCACAGCGTCATCACCTGTGGGATGTTGCGACACACGGCGAAAACAAGGTGACGATCCAGTTGTGCGCCAACTGTCATGAGCTACATCATCTCATATATAACGCGCTGGTAAGGCAGTCGGAGTATTCGCGCAAACTGGTGCTGCACGCCCTGTTTTCCGGACGCATCAGCCGTGAAACCGGGGTGAGGATCCTGGGGTGGTGCCTGGCGACGATCCGCTACGAAGCCGGAAATGGCTGGATCATTCCAGGAAGTGACCGCCGCGAATGGGTTGAAGAACGTCTTCATTGGTCGGAGTTTCTGAAGATACAGGATGCAAAAGAAGGGGGAGCCTAAGTGATTGCAGCTATCAACACCAATTGGGTCATGGAACAGGACGCCGCGCATGTCGTTCAGACGTACAAGCGCCCGCCATTTGTGCTGGCGCGTGGCGAAGGTGTGACGCTCTACGACGCTGAGGGGAACGCCTACATCGACTGGGTGGCGGGAATCGCCGTCAACGCGCTTGGCTATGGCGATCCGGGGTTGACGACAGCTATTCAGCGTGCCGCTGAAGGGCTTCTGCACACCAGCAACCTGTACTACACCGAGCAGCAGGCGGCGCTGGCGACGGTGCTCACGGAACGCTCGTTTGCCGACCGGGTCTTTTTCACCAACAGCGGGACGGAAGCGAACGAGGGTGCGATCAAGTTCGCCCGCCGCGCCGCTTACGACTCCGGCGAGCCTGGCAAACACGAACTCGTCTGTTTCAGCGATGCCTTTCACGGACGCACGATGGGGTCGCTCTCCATGACCCCGAAGGAGAAATATCAGAAACCGTTCATGCCGCTGCTCTCCGGGGTCAAGATTGCTGCTTTCAACGATATCGCCAGCGCCCGCGAGGCGATCACCGACAAGACGGCGGCGGTCTTCATTGAGCCTGTACAGGGCGAGGGTGGCATCAACGCGGCGACTCCCGAGTTTCTCGGCGCGCTGCGCGAGCATTGCGATCAGCACGGCGCGGTGCTGGTCTACGATGAGGTGCAGTGCGGCGTGGGACGCACCGGCAGGCTGTGGGCGCACGAACATGCCGGCGTTGCGCCGGATATCATGACGCTGGCGAAACCGCTGGCGGGCGGGCTGCCGATCGGCGCGATTCTGGCGACCGAGAAGATTGCCAGTCACCTCCATGCCGGCGATCACGGTTCGACCTTCGCGGGCGGACCGTTTATCACCAGCGTGGCGCGCTACGTGCTGGAACGCATCGCCGAGCCGGCGTTTCTGACGCACGTTCAGTCGGTGGGGGAGTACCTCAAAGAGCGGTTGGAAGAGATCAACAGTCCGTACATCAAGGAGATTCGCGGGCGCGGGCTGATGGTTGGCATGGAACTGCATGTGGAAGCTGCGCCGATCATCGAAGCCGGGTACAAGCATGGGCTGTTGATGGTCAACGCCGGGACCAACGTC
Source organism: Anaerolineae bacterium (assembly GCA_016789005.1). Classification (GTDB taxonomy): domain Bacteria; phylum Chloroflexota; class Anaerolineae; order Aggregatilineales; family Phototrophicaceae; genus Flexifilum. Next base: position 109,528 of record JAEURA010000057.1, on the reverse strand, counting down.
ATTCGCTTCGTGCCGCCGCTGGTGGTTCAGAACAGCCACGTCGATTCGCTGGTCGAACGTCTGACCGGCATCCTGGCAGCGCTGTGATCAGCACCTCACCTCTATCGCGAAACGTCTACTGCTCAAGGATGACTGATGACTGATTCGACAACCATGACTGTCGCCGGCTTTCAGACAGCCGGCGTCGCCTGTGGCTTGAAAGCAAACGGTGCGCTCGATTTCACGCTGATCGCCAGCGACCGTCCCTGCACCACTGCCGGGGTGTTCACAACCAATCTGGTTAAGGCAGCTCCCGTGCTGTATGACGCCGAAGTGCTGGCACGGGGACAATCGGGAATCCGCGCTGTCGCCGTCAACACGCGCTGCGCCAACGCCTGTACCGGCGAACAAGGGCTGGCGAACGCCCGCGAGATGGCGCGGCTCACGGCGGAAACGCTTGGCGTGCCGCCAGACTCGGTGCTGGTGATGTCCACTGGCGTGATCGGCACGCAGCTGGCGATGGACAAGATCGCGCAGGGGGTGACGCTTGCCTCTGGCGAGCTGGATTCTGGCGACGCCGCCTGGAATCGGGCGGCGAACGGAATCATGACGACCGACACCCGACCCAAAATTGCCTCGGAGACCGTCGTGCGCGAGGACGGCAGCGCCTACCGCATCACCGGCATTGCCAAGGGGGCGGGGATGATCGCGCCGAACATGGCGACGATGCTCAGTGTCATCGTCACCGACGCCGCCCTGAGCGCCGAGCAGGTGGATCGGCTCCTGCATCAGGCGGTGGAGGTGAGCTTCAACCGTATCGTTGTGGACGGCGATACCAGCACGAATGACACGGTTCTGCTGCTGGCAAACGGCGCGAGCAGCGTCGTGATCGCGGGTGATGCCGACGAAGCGGCGTTTCTGCAAGCGCTGACCGCGGTCAGCGTGAAGCTGGCGCAGGCAGTGGTGCGCGACGGAGAAGGCGCGACCAAATTCATCGCCATCGAAGTCAGCGGCGCGCAGGACGACTTGGCGGCGAAGCAGATCGCTAACACCATCGCGACGTCGCCGCTGGTCAAGACGGCATTCTATGGTGGCGATGCGAACTGGGGGCGGATCATGGCGGCGGCGGGGCGCGCCGGCGTAGCGCTTGATGCAGAGGCTGCGACGCTTCGCTTCGCGCGGGGCGCTGATGATGAAGGTTTGCTGCTCTATGCCCATGCGATGCCAACCCACTATGATGAAGCCGTGGCGACGGAAATCGTCAAAGCCGACTCGGTGATTGTGCGGCTGAACGTGGGTATGGGCGGCGGCGCAGCGACCGTGTGGACGTGCGACCTCAGCCACGATTACGTCTCGATCAATGGACACTACCGCAGCTAGGAGTCGATACGTGACGCTGCATACGGGCAGGAAGCCGGGATTGATTGCGCTGGAAGATGGTCGGACGTTCGCCGGCGAGGGGTTTGGCGCAGAAGGTGTACAGACCGGCGAGCTGGTCTTCAACACGTCGATGACGGGCTATCAGGAGATCCTGACTGACCCGTCCTATCACCGCCAGATTGTGACGATGACCGTCCCGCATGTCGGTAATACCGGCATCAACCCGGAAGATGTGGAATCGGACCGCGTGTGGGTCGCCGGGTTCGTAGTGCACGCCCTTTCACCGGTGGTGAGCAGCTGGCGAGCGCAGCGCGATCTGGACGGATATCTGCGCGATCAGGGGGTGATCGGCGTCAGCGAAGTTGCCACGCGGGCGCTGGTGCGCCATATTCGCGAACAAGGCGCGATGCGCGCGGCGATTGCGCATGGTGAAGCGGCGATAGATGAGTCTGCGCTGGTCGAGTTAGCGCGCAGCTCGCCGGACATGAATGGCTGGAATCTCGTTGATGACGTGACCTGCGCAGAGGCATATCATTGGTCGGAGCGCAGTAATCCGGACTTTTACGGGGTGGGCGTGCGGGATGAGCAGGCTCCGCTGATCGTCGCTTATGATACTGGGATCAAACACAATATCCTGCGCATGATGACTGACCGAGGACTGCGTGTGACCGTCATTCCAGCGCGGACGACCTCTCAGGAAGTCCTGGGGATGCACCCGGCGGGGGTCTTCCTGAGCAATGGTCCGGGCGATCCGGCTGCTGTGACCCATATGATCGACAACGTGCGAGGTTTGTTGGGCAAGACACCGATCTTCGGGATTTGCCTGGGACATCAAATCCTGGCGCTGGCACTCGGCGGCAGGACGGCGAAGATGCGCTTTGGACATCGGGGGGGCAACCAACCGGTCAAGAATCTTCTCACCGGCGTCGTCGAGATCAGCGCACACAATCACGGCTTTGCCGTCACGCCGGACAGCGATTTGCGCGGCGCAGAAGTGACTCACATCAACCTGAATGACAACACCATCGAAGGGCTTCGCCACGTCGATCTGGGCGCGTTCAGCGTGCAGTACCACCCGGAAGCGTCGCCTGGTCCGCATGATTCTCTTTACCTGTTCGACGAGTTCGTCCGGCGCGTCCAGGACGGCAGCAAAGCAGCGATCTAGACGATGCCAAAACGCACAGACATCAAGTCCATCCTGATCATCGGCTCCGGTCCCATCATTATCGGGCAGGGCTGTGAATTTGACTACAGCGGCGTCCAGGCGTGCAAAGTTCTGCGGGCGCAGGGCTACCGCGTCGTGCTGATCAACAGCAACCCTGCGACGATCATGACCGACCCGGAATTCGCCGACGCCACTTACGTTGAGCCGCTCTCGCCGGAAATCGTCGAGCGAGTCATCGAGGCGGAAAAGCCGGATGTCCTGCTTCCGACCGTTGGCGGGCAGACCGCCCTCAATCTGGCGATGACCCTGGCGGAGAGCGGTGTCCTCGCCAGGCACAATGTCGAGCTGATCGGCGCGAAGCTGGACAGCATCCAGCTTGCCGAGGATCGGCAATTGTTCAAAGATGCCATGATGGAAATCGGCTTGCAATGCCCGGAAAGCGAGGTCGTCGGGACCATCGAGGGAGCGCTGCACGCCGCCGACCGGATCGGCTACCCGGTGCTGGTTCGTCCCTCGTTCACTCTTGGTGGATCGGGCGGCGGCATCGCGTACAGCCCTGAAGAACTCGCTGCAATTGCCGAACGAGGTCTCAAGCTCAGCCCGGTCCACGAGGTCCTGATCGAGCGCAGCGTCCTGGGCTGGAAGGAATACGAACTCGAAGTCATGCGTGACGCCAGTGGTAATTTCGTCGTCGTCTGCACCATCGAAAATCTGGATCCGATGGGGGTACATACGGGAGACAGCATCACTGTCGCGCCGGCGCAAACCCTCACCGACAAGGAACTGCAACGGCTGCGCAACGCCGCGCGAAAGGTGCTCGACCGCATCGGTCTGGCGACGGGAGGCGCGAACGTCCAGTTCGCCGTCAACCCGGCGGATGGGCAGGTCTACGTCATCGAGATGAACCCGCGTGTCTCGCGTTCGTCGGCGCTGGCGAGCAAGGCGACCGGCTTTCCTATTGCCAAGATCGCCGCGCTGCTGGCGGTTGGGTATCGACTTGACGAAATTCCTAACGACATCACCCGTGTGACGCCCGCGTCGTTCGAACCTTCGTTAGACTACGTGGTCGTGAAGATCCCTCGCTGGGATTTTGATAAGTTCCCCGGCGCTGATCGCACGCTCGGTCCGCAGATGAAAGCCATCGGCGAAGTGATGGCGATTGGGCGAACGTTTCCAGAGGCGCTGCAAAAGGCGATCCGCTCGCTGGACATCGGGATGATCGGTTTCGGCGCGAAGGCGATGCTGGTGACTCCAGAATCGCTCAAACTGCCGACCGCACAGCGCCTGTTCCAGGTCGCTTCGGCACTGAGCGACGGCACGCCTCTGGACCACATCGTCGAAACGACCGGGTTTGATGCCTGGTTTGTTCGCCAGCTGGGCGACATCATCACGGCGCGGCGGGCGCTTGTCCCTGAGGGGCTGCATCTGAGCGACCTTACCGCCGAGTCGCTGTGGTCCCTGAAACGCGCCGGCTTTGGCGACGCGCACCTGGCGCGCCTGCTCGGCGAGCGAGAAGATGCGGTCCGCGCTTACCGCCAATCGTTGAGCGTTGAACCCAGCTTCTATCGCGTCGATACCTGCGCGGCGGAATTCGAGGCGTTCACGCCCTATCTCTATTCGACCTATGAAGCGGAAGACGAAAGTGCGCCCGATGAACGCCGGAAGGTCGTGATCCTCGGCGGCGGTCCAAATCGCATCGGGCAGGGGATCGAATTCGACTACTGCTGCGTTCACGCCTGCTTCGCGCTGCGCGATCTTGGTTTCGAGACGATCATGATCAACTGCAACCCGGAGACCGTCAGCACCGACTACGACACCGCCGACCGTCTCTACTTTGAGCCGATCACCACCGAGGATGTGCTGAATATCATCGACCGCGAGAAGCCGGACGGCGTGTTGGTGCAGTTCGGCGGTCAGACCCCGCTCAACATTGCGCGCGCTCTGGCAGAGGGTGGTGCAACGATCTGGGGTACTTCGGTGGAAACGATTGATCTGGCAGAGGACCGCCAGCGCTTCCACATGCTGATGCAGCAGCTCGACATTCCCCAGCCTTCTGGCGCCATTGCCGTGACGGCGGACGAGGCGCTGGCGGCTGCCGAATCCATCGGCTATCCCGTGCTGGTTCGCCCCAGCTACGTCCTCGGCGGACGTGACATGGCAATCGTCTTTGACCGTGCAATGCTCGCTGACTGGCTGGAAAAGCATTCTGAATCACTGGGGCATCCCGTCCTGATCGATCAGTTCCTGGATGATGCCTTCGAGATCGACGTTGATGCGCTCTGCGATGGCGAACGGGTCGTTATCGGCGGGATCATGCAGCATATCGAAGAAGCCGGCATCCACAGCGGCGATTCAGCGTGTGTGCTGCCGCCATACAAGGTCAGCTACTATCACGTAGAGATCATTCGCGAGTACACCGAACGAATCGGTAAGGCGCTGGGGGTTCGAGGGCTGTTCAACATCCAGTTTGCCATCAAGGACGAAGTCGTCTATGTTCTGGAAGTCAACCCACGCGCCAGCCGCACCGTCCCGTTCGTGAGCAAGGCGACAGGAATTCCCCTGGCGCGACACGCCGCAGCAATCGCCGCAGGCAAGAGCCTGGTCGAGATTGGCTTTCTGGAAGAGCCGCGCGTCGACGGTTTCTTCGTCAAGGAAGCGGTGTTGCCGTTTCAGAAATTCCCTGGTGTCGATGCCGGTCTCGGTCCAGAGATGCGTTCTACGGGAGAAGTGATGGGGCATGCTTCCAGTTTTGGGCACGCTTTTGCCAAGGCAGAAATTGCGGCAAATACGGCGCTTCCACAGCGGGGGACGGTCTTCATCAGCGTCAACAATAATGACAAGGGCGCAGCCGTCAAGATCGCCCGCGACCTGCATCAGCTCGGTTTCGCGTTGATCGCGACTCAGGGCACGGCAGCCTTCCTGCGCACATTGGATATTCCCGCGACGACTATCCAGAAGGTGAGCGAGGGTTCACCAAATGCTGTGGACGCAATTCGCGCCGGGGAGATCGATCTGGTCATCAATACCCCGCGCGGCGCTCAGGCGCATCACGATGGCGCCCAGATTCGCGGTGCAGCAGCGCTCTACAATGTACCCATCATCACGACGCTCAGCGCGGCAATGGCGGCGGTGCAGGGGATCAAGGCGCTGCGTACCAAGCCGCTCCGCGTTCGCAGCCTGCAGGTACACCATCGCCTTTGAACGAGTCGCGCCGGACACTCGTTTTGTCCGGCGCGGTCTTCTTCCTCACGAGCCGGTCTGAACATCCAGCTCCAGCCAGTACTGATTCCAACCCCAAATGCTGAAGACCTGACCTTCAGATGTCCATCCTCGCTGCCCGGTCTCGTACTGAATCTCGTACCAGGTCAGCGGACCATATCCGGCACAAAGCGGTCCCTGCAGGACGACGAAGCGCAGCGGCGCGTACATGACCTCGACGGGATTGCCGGCGGGCGACTCTCGCAGCGTGCTGAAACGCTGCGCAATGCGCCCCTGATCTCCAATCACAAGCCGAGGCGGTGGCGATCCGGCGCAGTCCTGAGCGCCTGCCGGAGCTGCCGCGAGTGTCATTGCGACGAGCGCCATCAGAGTGAAGAGCATCAGTAGTCTACGCATCATTTTGCCCCTTCCTGAAAGGCATACATCCAAAATATACCTTCCCTATGAAACTAGCGCAAACCGGCGAACGCCGCAACCACTCATGGCGCATTTCGGGTGGAAGGATAGGAACGCGCTATAATGCAGACGTACCCAGGGGAAAGCTATGATGCCAGCCTACGAACATCATTTGGCAGAAGTGTTGATCGATGAAGCGACGATCATTCGGCGCGTTGCGGAGCTGGGGGCGGAGATCTCGCGCGATTACGCGGACAAGCCCGATCTCGTCCTTATTTGTATCCTGAAAGGCGGTGTCGTGTTCCTGACCGACCTCATGCGTCAGATCAGCGTCCCACACGAGATCGATTTTCTTTCCATGTCGAGTTACGGGCGGGGTGCGCGGGCGTCAACGGGCAACGTTCGCATCGACATGGATCTGCGCGCTGAAGTCACCGGCAAGCATCTGCTCATCGTGGAAGACATCATCGACAGCGGGCATACGCTGCGCTTCGTGATGGATGTTCTCCAGGCGCGGCGTCCCGCCAGCGTACGGCTTTGCGCGCTGCTAGACAAGCCCTCGCGGCGAACGGTGGACATCACAGTCGATTACACGGGCTTTGTGATTGAAAACAAGTACGTCTTCGGTTACGGACTTGATCTGGATGAGAAGTTCCGCAACATGCCGTTTGTCGGCGTCGCGAAGACCGACGGAGCGTAAATCGACATGACGAACGTGGTCCTGGCATGGAGTGACTTTATCCTCGATTTCAGCGACGCCCTGGGCAACGTGCCTCATCCGATTTACATCGTTGGTGGCGCGGTGCGAGACGCCATCCTGCGCCGTCCCATCAAGGACCTGGACCTGGTGACGGCGGAAAACGGCATGGCACTGGCGCGCCGGATCGCTAATCTTTTCAGCGGCGACTACTACCCGCTGGATGATTCGCGCGACGTTGGACGTGCGATCCTCGAGACGCAGGAAGGTCGCCTGGTGATCGACGTGTCCGGCTTGCGCGCGCCTGATCTTCATGGTGATCTGGCTGATCGTGATTTTACCCTGAACGCCATCGCGGTCGATCTTCACGGTGACCTCCAAACCCTGATCGATCCGCTCGGCGGTGTGGCGGATCTGCTGGGGAAGACGCTGCGGCAGTGTGCCTCGGCGTCGCTGACCAACGATCCCATTCGGGCGCTGCGGGGTGTTCGCCAGAGCGTCCAGTTTGGGCTGCGCATTGATAGCACTACGATGCGGGCGATGAAGGCGGCAGCTCCCTTGCTGGCACAGATGTCGGCGGAGCGCGTCCGCGATGAACTGATCAAGCTGCTTTCTCTGTCGAGACCGGTGACAGGTCTGCGGGTTGCTCAAGCTGTTGGACTATTGGGCGTCGTGCTGCCAGAAACGGAGCGGCTGCCAGGGCTGCCCCAGGGGATGCCTCACCTGTACGATGCATGGAATCACGCGCTGGCGGTAGTTGATGCGCTCAACGACATTTGCAGCACCATCAGCAACTCGCGCACCGATGAGACTGCGGCGCAGTTCAACCTGGGCATGGTCGCCATTGGGCTGGATCGCTTCCGCGCCAACCTTCAGCAGCGTATCGCGGGCAATCTCACCGATGATCGCTCGCGCCGGGCGATTATCCTCCTGGCGGCACTGCTTCATGAGGTCGGAAAAACCCTGGTCGAACCACATTCGAGCGATGATGGGGAGATTGCCTATTCGGGGTATGCCGAGATCAGCGCGCAGGTCGCCTTCGACCGGTTGACCTCGCTCCGATTCAGCAACTCGGAGCGGAAACTCGTTGCATCATTGATCAGGCATCAAGCGGACGATGCGCTGCGGCAGGAGCGCCTCTCTCCGTTACAGGTGTATCGCTTTTGGAGATCGACGGGCGAAGATGGCATCGATCTGATTCTGCTGATCCTTGCAGATTACCTGGGGACAGTAGGGCACACGTACGATCAGCAAGTCTGGCTGAGGATGGTCGAGAACGCACAGCTTCTGCTGGAAGGGTTGTTGGAGAAACGCAGATCCCTGGTAGACCCGCCGGCAGTGATCAGCGGGGATGGTCTGATGGCTGCGCTGGGGTTGTCACCTGGACCTGTCGTCCGGGACCTTCTGGAAGTCATCCGGGAAGGGCAGGTGGATGGACAGGTGCATACCTTCGACGATGCCGTGCGCAGAGCGCGCGCAGCGCTTAATAATGGTCACGCCGAATAGCGGATCAGGTCCTCAAGACGTCGGCGCACATCTTCCTCTGGCACTTCGAAATAAACGCTCATGATTTGTGGGGTTCGCGCATCCGGTCGCAGCTCTTCGATCATTCGCGCCGGCATCACAATCATGCGCGCGAACTGCTGGTAGAGGGTCACATCGTCATTCATGTTTGGGACCCCGCGCACCTGACCCCACTCGCACTGAGCGATCATGCGTGCCAGGAAGCGCGCCAGCGACATGCGCGGCGAATAGGGCGATGTGATCTTCAGGAACCCGGTCGAGATTTGGGAGATGTCGATCTCTCGCCACATGCCAGGACGAGGATCTTGCAGCATCCGTTCGACGGGAACAGGCGGCGCGTTCACGGCGAAAACATCGATCAACTCGCTGACCGACCGTTCGAGCGTCCTGAGCAGTTCGGTGTTGGCGTTCGAATCTGGCATATTCACTTATTCCGGTGCGGGCAGCGCAAGACGTCGAAAGAACTGGAGAAGCGTGCTTCCATAGCGCCGCTCGTCGAACAGCTGAAAGGTTCTGAGCGTGATGTCTTCGCGTTCGATAGGGTCAATCTGAACGACCACAATGCCATCGTGAGCAACCCACCCCGGCGCAGCGTCGAGGAGGTCGATTGCTTTCTTCCATAGTCCCAGGTACTGCGGAGGGGCGATGTAGACCATGTCAAAGGCGCGCTCCGGCGTACTGCGCAGCAGCAGAAAGGCGTCCACCTTTCGCACCGCCGCGCGGTCTGACAGATGGGTGATCTTCAGATTGTCCTGAATCGTGCGCTGTGCCCTGACGTCGTTGTCGATCAGCAGCGCATAGGCAGCGCCCCGGCTGAGCGCCTCGATAGCGACGCTGCCTGTGCCGGCAAAGAGATCGAGAAAGGTGCAGTCAAAGATGTCGCGCCCCAGGATGTTGAACAGCGACTCTTTGACGCGATCCATGATAGGGCGTGTCCCTTCGCCGGGGACCAGCTTCAGCTTCGCGCCCTTTGCGGTTCCGCTGATGACGCGGATGCTCATGCGCCTTCGACCGCCTCGCGCACGGCGCGAATATTGGAGAGGGGAGAGGTGATCATCGCCACGCACCCGGTCGAAATGACGAGCCGTCTGCTGTTAGTCTCGGCGATGGCGTCGCGCACCGCCTGTTTGACGCTTGTTGGCGTGCCCTGGTGCAAGTGCTCCCATTGGGCGATTCCGCCGCATACTGCGCCGTCGAACATCGTTTTGCCCATCGCCAGAGAGGGTGGTGTCGTCTGATCGTGCCAGTTGACGACCTGAGCTGGAAGCTGCGGAGCGAATTTGAACATGGGCGATTCGCCATGCAGGTGCAGCACGTTCAGCCACCATCGGGCGGGCAGTGTCCCCAGAATCTTCTGGTCATAGGGCAGCCCGAAGGCGACATATTCTGATTCCGCCAGAGCTGCGTAGTTGGCGTACTGTATGGCATAAAAGATTCCAGAGATAGGCAGGCGTTTGAGCGCTTCAATGAATCGCAGGGTTGTCTCGGTCAGCACGCTTAACCCACTGTGGAGCCGATCCGGCTCGGTACGCAAATCGTGGATCAGCCGCTCGTGCCCGGCTACATGTTTTGCCTGAGTCAGTGGGCTGAATACAGTCTGGATGACCGGTGTATCCTCGCCGACCGCCTCGCAGACCAATCGCACGGTCTCGATCTGGCGGCTCAGAGCGCCTCGCCCCGGATCAAGGGGGCGGAGATTCGTCCAATCGAGCGACCGCTCGATCACCCGTTTTTTATATACACGGGTCCCTTCCAGCGAACCTTCCCAGGCATCCTGGACGCCGTAATCGCTGACGGCGAAACTGCTGGCAGGCGTAATCTTGATGAAATCCCAATCGTAGGCGCGCTGATAGTCCAAGGTGGACTGGGCGAGATCGGCGGCACGCTGGTCATCACCGGGAAAATGTCGCCATAAGGCTGCCGGAACACGGTCTGTCGGTTCTCCGGCGATGGTCTTTTCTAGGCGTTCTCTCTTGCGCATCATGCCTCTCGTTCGACCTCGAGCCAATGGGTCAGCGCGCTGCGCCAAGCTCCTGAAGCCGCTGGAGGATCATGCGTTGAAGAATCTGCAGACGGTCGCTGCCCGCATCCTGCTGGCGTGCGCTGGCAACGAGACTGCTTGCCTTCTCAAAAAGCTCCGTCGCGGTGCCACGATTGCCCTGGGAACGACGGACCAGCCCCAAGCCATACAGCGCATCAATGCTGTCGCTGTTGCGATTCACCAGATCTTCAAAGGCTTTGGCGGCAGCGTCAAGCTGACCCTTTCGGTACGTGATCCACGCCTGACCAATTTGCTCAGCGAGGTTGCTCTTGTCCATTTGTGAAGACCCTTCATGATGACATTGTCAAGCAAGCAGCGAGGATTTTACCCCTCTACAGGCGAAAATAACAACATTCTTGTCACCCCGAAATAATGGTGATTTCTGAGGGCAGGGCATATAGCTGCCCCACCAGCGTTCCATCGAGCGTGAAGAAGGTGAGCGACTGCCGTGTTTCGCAGCCGAAATCGCAGGAAAAAACTGCCAGAACGAGATCGTAGTTCCCTGGCGACAGCGAATTCGGGATGGAGATTCGCCACCGATCGATGACGGTGCGCCTCGGCTGCCAGCGCGTGGTTGGCAGGTCTCCCGGATGGCGGGTAGATGTCAGCGTATCGATGCGTCCACTGGAACGATCCTGAAAAGCGATCTGGGTGCGGTAGTTCACATCGAGCGGGCGAAGCGTTCGCCAGTAGAGGGTCAGGTCGAGGCTGGATCCGCTTTGGACTGCGGTGGTCTCCAGGTCATATGCCGTCAGTTCCAGACCTGAATCGGAACGGATGCTCGTCGCCTGTTCTCGCCCTATCGACGAATCGGCAGCACGTGCGCTGATGCCTTTGGCGGCTTCGGGGAAGACCCTGACCAGCAGCAAGACGCACGCCACAGCAAAAAGCAGGATGGTGAAAAACCGCGCTTCAAAGGCAGTGAGCAAATTCGGTCCGCGGATGACTGCCGAGTCTACCCCCTTCCAGCGCAGCGTGATGAAGACACTTGTGATCACAGCGGTCCATGTAGCAAGCCAGGCGATTAGCCTTGGCAGGGTGCTGTCCAGAGTAAGCCACAATTCGCCGCGCGCGCCGCGCGGCAGGTCAAGGGCGAGCAGATGACTCTCTGATGGGCTTCGTAGGGCGATCTCTGTACCGGAAAACCGCGCGGTCCATCCTGGAAAGGCGGCGGTGAGCATCTCCAGACTCAGCGGTGTGAACGACTCGACCTGAAGTCGTAGATCATGGGCGCTGCTGCTGATGAGTCCGATCTGCGCTCTGCCGGACAGAATGGTCGTCTTGCTGCCGGCACTGTTCAGTTGATTGCTCAGAGACTCGCTGCTGACGATGTAGTCGGACGATATAGTCGCCGGGAGCGCGGCTCCGATCGAGAGGATTGCTGTTCCATAGCCCCGCTGCTCAAAGCTCAGCGCAGCCTGTGATGAAAAATCTCGCAGCCCGGTTGGCGCGTTGAGCGGCGCAGCAGCTGCGAGAAGCGGCTGGAGTGCTCCTGCGATGGCGACGCTGCATAACGCAACCGGGAGGATGTGTTTGAGCAGTTTGGGGAGGTCAGTGCTGAGCGCCGCGACCGAGGCTCCGGCGATTGCAAAGCACAGCGTAGACGGGATAAGGAACCAGTATGAACCGCCGCTGATCAACGATGCGCTGGCAAGCGCCAGGGCGGCGAGCAAGGCTAATCCGTACAATCTTCGCTCGGCTTCCCTTCGGCGCAGGGCAAGAAGAGCGATAGGAAGCACCAGCAGCGGTGTGAAGCCCAGCGTGAACTCCGGCAGGTTGTTCAAAACGTTGGGGTCGGCAGCTAGGGGTGTTGAGAAGAGGGACTGCCAGTGTACGAGATAGGTCGGCGCGATGTCCGGTGGGTACCAGCGTACGGCGGATGACTCCACCAGCGCTGGCAGCCAGTAGAAACTGGCAATACCCATCCCCAGCGCTGCTGCCGAGGTGACCAGCAGCGCCGGAATCTTCTGATGCCGGGAGATATTGAGGAAGATGAGCAGCAGTCCGGCACAGAAACCGGCAGCAGCGAACCGGGCGTCGAGCAGGATGAGTGCTGCGCTGGAGAGCACCACTGCACTGAAGTCCACCGCCGATCGACGCTGGCACAGACAGTCAAGTGCCCACAGCAGACACGGCAGCAGTGCAGCACCGAGCGCCAGGGTGAGGTCGCCAAGGCGCAGGGGGACGGTCACGGCGATCATCGGGTTGAAGACATATAAGATTGCAGCGCAAGTCGCGGCGACGGAACCTGCCTTGCGCGTAATCAGCGCATAGAGCGATACCCCCGCGATGCAGTTAGCGATGACGAAGCTTGCCGAGACGGCGGCAGCGGGGTCATTCAGCAGCGTCAGATCGATCAGCGCTGGAAGAAAGCCGGTGAGTGGGGGTAGATAGTGAGGGATGGGCGCACCGTAGCCGCCGAGTGCTTCATCAGTCCAGCGCGGATACAGCCTTCCTTCACGAATCGACTGTGCTACCTCGGCAGCGCGAAACACGTAGCGCTCGTGGTTTGTCCCGATGGGAACGCTGCTCGACAGCAGTTGGGGCAGCGCCCCAATGATGCAGAAGCCCAGCACGATCAGTACGCCCCAATCTGTCTTGCGCATGGCGCGCTGCATCCAAAGGGGTAGGTCTTCGTAACGCACAGTTGAGGTCGCCATGGTGTCATTGTCGCATAAGGTCGCTTGATCTGAAAATGGGACAATGCTATGCTTTGCCAGCATGGTGACCATTCGCCCTCTGACCCACGAGGACCTCGCAACGCTTTCCTCATTCTGGCAAGAACAGTCAAGTCTGATTGCTCAGTCCGACCCGCGCGTAATGTCGGCGTCCGCCGTCGAGGATTGGCACAGCGGATTGACATCTCTGCTCCGTGACGGGCGCACAGCGGCGTTTGTCGCCATCGATGATCGAGGGTTTGCGGGTTACATCGTAGGCTGGGAACCGCCCGTCGGTCTGCTCCCCAGCGTTGGGGCGCGCATAGGTCTCGTCGGCGATTTGGTCATCGACATGCACAATTATCGGGCGGGGGTGGCGAGGCAGTTGGTCGGCGCGCTGAAGGTAGAATTCAATCGGCGGGGGGTGACAAGGCTGGCTGCCTTCAGCCTGCGCCATCATGTGACCGGGCAAGCTTTCTGGCGCTCGATGGGGGCGGTGGAATGGATGGACGGCTTCTGGTTGAAGGATTGAAGGGGAGATCGCTGGGGTGATGGCAGAGGTTACGGTGCGCCGGGCGCTACGGACGGATATGGATGCTATCGCGCAGATGTGGATGGCGCTGGTGGACCATCATCAGGAACTTGACCGGAGACTTCCACCAGCTGCACGCGCCGGGGCACGCCGCTATGCGGCAAGTCTTGAGGAGCGGCTGGACGACGCGTCGACGCGCATCCTGGTGGCAGAGATCGACGGACAGGCAGCAGGTTATGTGCTGGCGATGATCGTCGATATGATGAACGACATGTTTGTCCAGGAGACATCCGGTTTTGTCGCCGACATCTACGTGAAGTCGGAGTTCCGGCGGGATGGGGTCGGGCGCGCGCTGGTAGAAACCCTGCATCAATGGTTTTTCGAGAGTGGGGTGGACTTCTACGAGTGGCATGTCGCCGCGCTGAACGCAGGCGCTATGGCATTCTGGTCGGCGCTGGGTGGCAAGCCGGTTCTGGTCCGGATGCGAAAGGAAATTGAGGAGGCGCGATCATGACGGAACTGCTCTATCAAACCGATAGTTACCTCCGGGAGTTCGAGGCAGTTGTCACCTCGGTCGATGTGGCGGCGCGAACGGTGACACTCAATCGTACAGCGTTTTATCCAGGCGGCGGCGGTCAGCCCTGCGATGCGGGTGAGTTGGAAGTTGGGGGGCGGCGCTATGCTGTTGTCAGGGTGGAGCGGGGTAATCTTCACGTCCTTGACGGCGATCTGATGCCGGAGGTGGGGGACGCGGTGATGGGTCGGCTGGACTGGGATCGCCGTTTCCAACTTATGCGCACCCATACGGCGATGCACATCCTTTGCGGCGTCGTCTGGCGCGACTACGGCGCAAGCGTGACCGGCGGAAATATGGAGCCGCTGGAAGGGCGGATGGACTTCGAGTTCGAACGCCTGCAGAAGGAGTTTGTTCAGGAGATCGAAGACAAGATCAACGTCGAGGTGCGGGCGGCGCGGGACGTCCTCGTCAGGATTCTGCCGCGCGACGAGGCGTTTCAGATTCCCGACCTCATTCGCACCAAGATCAATCTGCTGCCCGAAGGCATTCGTGAGGTGCGCACGGTCGAGATCGTCGGTCTCGACCTTCAGGCAGATGGCGGCACCCACGTGAACAACACCCGTGCTGTTGGGCGGATGCGAATCGCGGACTACAAGAGCAAAGGCGGCATCAACAAGCGCATCTATGTGCGCATCGAAGACGACGATCAGCCATGATTGGACGGATGTTTCGTCAATTCAGCCTGTTCATGGGCGCTGCGCGGCTGCGCACGCTTTTCCTTCTCATCGGCGGCACCGGGCTGATCAGCCTGATTTTGAATTCCGTCGAGGCGGATTGGGTCATCTCGGTACAAACCGTGCTGGCGCTGGGGGCGGTCCTGGGGAGTCTGATCATCATCCTAGGCAGGATGGAACCTTCGGATCGTGGTCGGTGGCTGGCGATACTGCTTCCAGCACTTGGCGCGCTGATACTGGGGGTGTTCTTCGCGCCACAGTTCCTGCTGCCCCTGGTTGGCGCGGCGTTGGGCTGGATCGTGGCTGGAATGCTGCTATTCCGGTCGCGCATGCCGATGCAGTATCGTGAAGCGGTTCGGCACTTGCGTAAAAACGAGTACGCGGAAGCCGTGAAGATCATGGATGGCGTCATCAAAGACGAACCTGACAAGCCGGAACATCTGCGCTTCCGTGCGGAAGTACTGCGCGTGTGGGGAAAGCTGGACCGTGCCAGGCGAGACTACCGGCGCATGATAGAACTCGATCCACAGTCGGCGGTGGCGCATAACGGGCTTGCGGAAGTCTGCCTGCAGGCGCGCGACTACGAAGAGGCGCTGAAGGCTGCGCAGCGCGCGGCGGAACTTGCCCCTGAAGAATGGGTTGCGCTGTACAATCTGGGCATGATTGAGGATCGCCTGGGAAGCGCGCGGTCTGCTGTCGATCATCTTGAGAAGGCGCTTGCATTCAAGGTGAGCGACGTTCGGCATCGACTGCTGATCCATCTCTACGTGGCGCGCGCCTACGCACGGCTGGGCGATGCCGCCAAGGCGCAGGGAGCGATCCTCGAACTTCGCAGGAGCAAGTCCGGGCTAGAAGAGTGGGATACCATCCTAAAAAGCGACCAGGCAGAGACGCTGCGGGCAGCTATCGGTGACGATGTAGAGACTGCTCGCGCACTCATCGCAGGTTCGCAGGATGTCCTGAGTTTGGCGCACAGCACATGATGCAGAACCGGCGTTGGCTGGCACTGACGTACGTCACCTTCCTGATGGGCTTCGCAGGCGTGGCGCTGTTCATCGGCGCAATCACCATCGAGGTCTTCACGCGGGAAGATAGTGCCGAGTCGCCGCTGGCGCTGCTGGCTTTCGTGGGGCTTTGTTTTGCCGGCGGCGTCTTCCTGGTCTGGTTTGGCTTTGTCGGCATCCTGCTGGCGCGCCAGACGCGCCAGTTGGGTTCGGGCTATGGTGACGCCTATCGGCTCATCGAAGCCTTTCGTTTTCGCGAAGCCATCCCGCTGCTGGAACGTTCTATCCGCGAAGGTAAAGAGACATCAGAGGTGCTGATGCTGCTGACCACCGCTTACGCTTACACGGGGCAGCTGGCGCGGGCGCAGGCGTCGGCAGATCGGGCTGTGCAGCTCTACCCGAACAACCCCACTGCGCTCATCACCCTGGCGAACGGCTACCGCCTGCAAGCGGCTTATGATGAGGCGGCGCAGACGCTTCTGCAAGCCGCCCGGCTTGACCCGGACCAGCCGATCACCTGGGCAGAGTTGGGGTTCACTCAGCGGTTGAGCGGCAATGATGCTGCCGCCATTGAGTCTTTTGAGCGTGCGGCAGATCACCCCATGCCCACGCCGTATGCGGTGCGCGTCTTCTATCATTTGACCCACGCCTATCAGGCGCGGGCGGATACCAAGAAGGCAGTTCAAGCGGCGTCGCGCATGATGAGCGCACGCGAAGGATTGAATGTCTGGAAGGCGGCGCTCAAGGCGATGAACGGGACCGCCTACGGCAATTCGCTGCGCTATGAGATCGCCGCCATCGAGCAGGCGCTGGCAGATGCCGACGCCGGGACCCTGGCTGACCAGGATGTAAGGGATAGCAGACGGCGATGATTTGGCTGATTCGTAATCTGCGCCGTGACTATCAGGCATGGGATCGCCCCGCGCGTGCCGCGGTCTGGTTGGGACTGGCGCTCTTTCTTTGTGCTGTGGTCGTCGTGTTCACTGGACCGGCACAGATTCGTACGCAGGCGCTGGTTGGCGCGGGCGCGTTGGTGGTGGTCATCCAGATTGCCATCCTCTATGGCAATCGGGGGATGACCTCGCTGTTCACCCGCGCTCAGAGGTCCTATCTTTCTGGTGATTTTCAGAATGCGCGCACGCTCCTGGAAGACGCTCGCGAGCGTGGCAGGTCGGACGCACGTATGCTGACGCTGTTGGGCAATACCTATCGTCAGCTCGGTGATCTCGAATCCAGCGCTCAGGTTTTGTCCGAAGCTCTAGACAAAGCGCCGGATCATCATTTTCCTCTGTATGGTTTTGGGCGTACACTTCTATCGCAGGGCGCGTACCCAGAGGCGATTGCGGTCATTCGTCGAGCGGTAGATGCCGGCGCGCCTCCGGCCGTACTGGGGGACCTCGGGGAGGCATACTTCCGACTGGGCGATTTCGCCGCAGCGCGCAGCACACTTGGGGCGGCGGAGCAGCCAGGCGCAGAGATGCCGCCGCATCGTGAACTGATGATTCGTTACATGCTGTATGTGATGGGCGACGGTGATCCTCCATCCGCCGAACTGATACATGTCGGACTGCCTTACTGGCAGGCGAGTGCAGAGCGTTTCGCGCATACGCCCTATGGCGCATCCGTAAACCAGGATGTGCGTGCGCTAGAGTCGTCGATCTGAGATGAACCTGATGTGAAGGAGAGTTGAAGACATGACAGCGACGAGAACGAGGACACGAAGCGGGGGAGTCTCCATCGTGCGGATCGCCTTGATCGTCGGCATTGTCGGCATCCTGATCGTCGGCGCCTGGCTCATATGGTTCTTCATTGACCAGGCGTCCCGCCAGGTTCCGTTCGATGTTGCTGTATATCCTGGAGCGGAGTTCTGGGGCGAAAACGACGTCCAGCCCGGCGGGCGAAATCTGTTTTATCGGACTCCCGATTCGCCCGAACTGGTCGCCGAGTTCTATCAGCTTCGCCTCAACGAGTATTATGGCGATGCCGAGCAGTTCTGCGTGCGCATCCCTCCCGAAGGCGTGAATGAGGGGGTGGAAAATAATCCGAACGCTGTGCTGTATCAGTTCAAGTGTATGTTCGACCGTTCTGGCTTCAACGCAACACAGTTCACGCAGGTCATCATCTATCCAGGGCGGTATAACCCGGACCCCTTCTTCAACGCCGAAGGGCTGACGATTGTCAAATATGAACAACAGTGGCAGCAGTGACACGCCGTCTGAGCAAGCAGTGACATCGGAGACGGGCGGCGGCGAGACTCAGCGCCGCCCGTCTCTTTTATTGATCTTTCTCGTGGTCGCAGCAGTCTCCCTGGCGCTTTATTTTGGCGTCAACGTGTTGGGCGTCCTCTTTGCCATGATCGCGCCGCCAAAACCGCCGGTTCCGGCAGGGTTGACTGAAATCGGGCACGAGAGCGAGGCTTACGGGGTCGATCTCTGGACCTACACGTCGCTGTCCGATCCCTGCGAGTATGTCGCTCAATTCGAACAATTCGGTGTGTGCTCAGTCGCCCCTTTGCAGTGCGGTGAAATTCGCACGACGCCCGACTTGCAGTTAGAGGCGAGCCAGGTGGCACGCTGCGCTGGAGAACAGGAATTCTCCATCTTCACCATGCAGTGGTGGGCGCGGATTGCACGCGTCAACGCTGATGGATCGACCCGCCTGGAATTGGAGCGCGAGGTTTTCTGGATCGGCGAAGGCGAGCAGCAGGTCGGAAACCGCTAACCTCTCAGGTTTTTCCAGCCCGCCACTACCGAAAACGCATCCAATCGTAGATAATACAATCTGGATACCATGAGTTTCCCAGGTGGCAAATGAAGGAGGTGCGGTGGTGCTGAGGCGGTCTCTCACACCACGTCTCATTAACCCCTCGCAGCGCATACGTCAGTAAATCACCACCCACGCAGTTCATCACACGAGATGCAGCCTGGAGGGAGTTATGTTTAAGAGCGTGAGTCCGAAGGTAGATATCCCGAAAGTGGAGCGGGAACAGCTCGACTTTTGGAGAGCGAAACGCATCTTCCAGCGGTCGATGGAAGAGCGGCAAGGCGCGCCCCGGTATGTGACCTACGAAGGTCCGCCGACGGTGAACGGCACGCCCGGTGTTCATCACGTCCTGGCGCGGGCATTCAAGGATATTTTCCCTCGTTACAAGACCATGCGGGGCTACTACGCGCTTCGCAAAGGCGGGTGGGACACGCATGGGCTGCCGGTCGAGATCGCCCTGGAGAAAGAACTCGGTTTCACCCATAAGCGGCAGATCGAGGAATATGGCATCGCCGCCTTCAACGAAAAGTGCCGTGCCAGCGTCCTGCGCAACATCTCTACCTGGGAGCGTTTCACCGAGCGCATGGCGTACTGGACCGACCTGGACAACGCCTATGTGACGTTCACCAACGACTATGTGGAGAGCGTCTGGTGGGTGCTGAAGGAATTCTTCGACAAGGGACTGCTCTACAAGGGCTTGAAGGTCGTCCCCTACTGCGCGCGCTGCGGCACGCCGCTGAGCAGTCATGAAGTGGCGCTCGGCTACAAGGAAGTCAAAGACCCCAGCGTCTATGTGCGCTTTCCGGTTCGCGATAAGCCGGGGACGTATTTCCTGGTCTGGACGACCACCCCGTGGACGCTGCCCGCTAACGTCGCACTGGCGGTAGGGGCAAACGTCGATTATGTCGAGGTCGAGGGTCCGCTGCCAGATGGCGAGGGGACCGAACACCTGATCCTTGCGGCGGCGCTGAAGGACAAAGTGCTCAAGCAGGCAGATGGCTACCGCGTGGTCCGACAGTACAAGGGCAAAGATCTGCTGGGGATGCAGTATAACCCGCTGTATACCTACCTGCCGGTCGGACAGAAATACGCTTACCTGGTTCCAGGCGATTTCGTGAGTACTGAAGACGGGACCGGTATCGTCCATATCGCCCCGGCGTTCGGCGCGGATGACATGGCGGTCGCCCAGTCGCAGGGACTGCCGGTGCTGCAAACCGTCGCTGCCGATGGCACGTTTGTCGATGCCGTGACCGAGTTTCGCGGGATGTGGGTCAAGGATGCCGATCCCGAAATCACGCGGGATCTGCGCAAGCGCGGACTGTTGTACAAATCTGAGAAGTACGAACACACCTATCCGTTCTGCTGGCGCGATGGCACGCCGCTGATCTACTTCGCGCGCGATTCCTGGTTCGTTCGCTCGACCGCTTACCGTGATCGCATGATCGCCAATAACCAGGAAATTGCCTGGTATCCCGATCACGTTCGTGACGGTCGCTTCGGCAACTGGCTGAACGAGCTGAAGGATTGGGCGCTGGGTCGTGAACGCTATTGGGGGACGACACTGCCCATCTGGATCGACGATCAGACCGGCGACATGATCTGTGTGGGCAGTCGCGAAGAGCTGAGCCGGCTGGCTGGGCGCGATTTGTCTCAGCTTGACCTGCATCGCCCCTATGTCGATGAGATCACTTTTCCGAATCCCGCAGGGACGGGCGGCACGATGCGGCGTGTGCCGGAAGTGATCGATGTATGGTTCGACAGCGGTGCCATGCCGGTGGCGCAGTGGGGATACCCGGCGCGCAATGCCGAGATGTTCGAGTCGCAGTTCCCTGCCGACTATATCTGTGAAGCGGTCGATCAGACTCGCGGGTGGTTCTATACCCTGCACGCAATCAGCACCATGCTCTTCGACACGCCGTCGTTCAAGAACGTCATCTGCCTGGGCTTGATCCTCGATGGGGATGGGCAGAAGATGTCGAAAAGCCGGGGCAATGTCGTCGATCCCTGGGACATCATGAACACCCATGGTGCGGATGCCATGCGCTGGTATCTGTACACGTCGGGACCTCCAGGCGAACCGCGCCGCTTCTCCAGCGACCTGGTCGGCGAGACGGTGAGCAAAGTGTGGCTGACGCTGTGGAACACCTACAGCTTTTTCGTCACTTATGCCAACATCGATGGCTGGACACCGCAGACGCCTGCGCCGCCGGTTTCGGGGCGCGAGTCGATGGATCGCTTCGTCATCGCCGAGCTGCATGAATTGGTGAAGGAAGTGACTGAAGCTTTTGATAGCTATGATGTGCCCGGGGCGACTCGCCCTGTGGCATCTTTCATCGACATGTTGAGCAACTGGTACGTACGCCTGAGCCGTCGCCGCTTCTGGAAAAGCGAGAACGATGCTGACAAGCAGGGCGCTTATGCGACGCTGTACGAGTGTCTGACCACCATCGCCAGGCTGATCGCGCCGACGATGCCGTTCGTCGGCGATGCGATCTATCGCAATCTCGTGGCGGAAGCTGTACCGGGCGCGGCGGACAGCGTTCATCTTGCCCTGTGGCCCGAGTACGATCCAGCGCTGATCGACTCCCGTCTGATCAACGAGATGCGCCTTGTCCAGCGTCTTGTCACGCTGGGGCGTTCGGCGCGCGAGGGCGTCAAGATCGGTGTGCGGCAGCCCCTTGCGCGAGCGCGCTTCAATCCGCGTGATGCGGCGGAAGCGGATGTCATCCGGAGGATGGCTGGCGTGATCGCCGGCGAGCTGAACGTCAAGAGCGTCGAGGTCCTCGACCGCGCCGCCGATGTCGTCAATTTTCGCTTGAATCCGCTGCCGAGCCTCCTCGGCAAGAAATTTGGTAAGGACTTCCCGCGCGTGCAGAAGGCGCTGCGCGAAGGCGATCCGGCGGACGTGCGGCGCTGGGCGGAGACGCTTCTACGCGACGAGAACGTCGTAGTCACGCTGGATGGACAGACCTTTGAAGGGACGCCTCAGGAGATCGAAGTCAAGCGCGATGCTGCCGCCGGCTACGCTGTGGTGGAGGATGATGGGTATCTCGTCGCGCTGGATACCACGCTGACCGAATCGTTGATCCTGGAAGGGCTGGCGCGCGAAGTGGTTCGCCGGGTCCAGTCTCTCCGCAAGGATGCCGATTTCGACATCAGTGATCAGATCGTGCTGCGCTACGACGCGAGCGACCGCCTGAACGAGGCGATTCGGCGTTTTGGCGAGTATGTCCAGGCGGAGACCCTGGCGGTCACGGTTGAGCCAGGACGTCCTGAAGAGGGTTTCGTGCAGGCGTCGTACGCGGCTTCACCTGATGGCGACCCGAAGAAAGATACTTCCATCGACGGGGAGACCCTGCACATCGCCGTAAGGCGCTACCAGGCGTAGTTGTGGCAAATTACCCATGCGATCCGACGGCGGGGCTGCGAACGTTGCAGTCCCGCCGTCATTTTTGTGTACAATTCACCAAAATTGTCATCATCCGTTGTGAAATGCGTCGGAAACCTTCTCTGTAATTGGTCAATATAATCAATGCCGTTCAGGGTAGGTAGTGAAGATGACCGAAAACAACAGCGCATCACTTCAGTCTCTCCTCCAGTTCGCGCTTCCACTGGGAACCCAGCTTGTCGCTGGCAACCCGGATGCGGCGATCACCTGGGCGGTCACGGTACAGGCGCAGCCTCCGGCGTTTCCTGATGTGTATGGGGGTGAACTGGCGCTGGTGTCGCTGGACATCCTTCGGTCCTATGACAGCCGCCTGACTCTCGCTGACGTTATCATCAAGCTGGCGGAAGCCGGCGTGTGCGCCATCGCCTCGAAGCACGATGTTTCGCAGAGCGCCGCCAACGCGGCGACTGAGGCTGGGGTCGCGCTGCTGGCGCTGCCGGATGACAGCAGCCTGCCGCGCGTCGAGCGGGCGGTGAACACGCTCATCGTCAATTACCGGGCACAGGTCACGCAGCGCGCCATGGAAATTCAGCGCCAGCTCACCCGCCTGGCGGCGGAAAACCGCGATCTGAACAGCCTGCTTCAGCTGGTGGCTCGGGTCACGGCGAAACCGGTCGTGATCCACGATGATGCCGGGGCGATCATGGCTCAGGTGTATCCCAACGTGGCGCGCCGTGCCCAAACCGGCGCAGGGCGGAGTCTGCTTCACAGCCTTCCGTATGGCGCGTTTCAAAACTGGCTTAACCGGGATGCGCCGAATGCCGAAGGAGCCATCGTGCGCAGCCCGCTGGGGCATACGACGGTCCTGAAAGTGGAAAAACGAATCGCCGGGTATCTCTCGCTGGTTGACAGCCGCGATGTGCTGGATGATTTCGACCGCATGGTCCTGAGCTATGGCGCAGATGTTTGCGCCGTCGAGCTTGCCAAGAGCCGTGCGATTGCCTACGCGGTGGAGCAGGCGCGTGGCGACTGGGTGCAGATGTGGCTGAGCGGTACGCCCGCCGATGATGATATGCTGGCGGCGCGCGCACAACAGGCAGGCTTTGAGCCAGACACCCTGTATCTTGTCGCGGTGTATCGGGCGACCAGCGATTCTGGGGCGAGTCTGCCGCTTGACGCCCTGATCCCGCTGGTACGCGATGACATGACCCGCCGACAAAGCGCCGGAGCGGTCGGTCAGGTCGTCGACGTGATTGTCGCGCTCTATCCTATGGATAATGCTTCTCAGACGCCGCGCATCCGGCGGGTCGTCGATGAAGTGCGTGAACAGCTGGTCTCGCGTACGCCCAGCGGACTGGTCGCTGCTGGTCTCAGCCGACCGGTGGTTGGCTTGAGCGCACTGCGCGAAGCCTACCGCGAGGCGAAAGATGCGGTCAGCATTGCGAACGAGCTTGGCGACCGGGATCAGTCGACTTTCTACGGGGACCTTAAACTGTATCAACTGCTGCTTGCCTTGAAGGATCGTAATATCGAGCAGATGCGCCGGTTCTACGAAGAAACCTTGGGCCCTCTTGCAGACCACGACGAGCGCAAGCAGGGCGATCTCATCCGGACGCTCATGAGATTCTTCGACGCTAACGGCAACCTGGCTAAAGCTGCCAACGATCTTGATGTGCATCGCAATACGCTCGTCTACCGCCTGGAAAGGATCAGCGAACTGACCGGACTGAACCTGGAAGATGCCGATAATAGGCTCATTCTTCATCTTGCTTTGAAGATCAAGCGGGTGTTGGCAACGCTCCCCGGACTTTAGTCTCAACTCAGTGACGAAATGCTTGCGCGATTCGCTGGCGTAGTGTTAAATTTGCGTGGTATACTTCGCGTAAGTGCACCGTAGATTCTTTAGCGGCGAGTTCATTGAAACAAGGGAGCAGCACAATGGCTAAGAAAGCGGAAGTTGAGTTCTACGACGTGAAGACCCGCAAGAAGGTCTCCATCGACGAGAAGAACGTCCTCAAGACGACCTTCACGACCAAGACGGGGCAGACTCGTTATGGTTTCCGCGGCAAGACGGCGGACGGGCGGATGCTGACCAAGTTCGTCAGCAAAGCCGACTGGGATAAGGCGAAGTATCCCGTCGAGAAGAAATAAACCTGGGTTACGCCGCGCCGTCGCAAGACGGCGCGGTTGTTTTACAGCCATTTGGCGATGAGCGTTTCGATCTCCCCGTCGCGCAGCAGCGATGACATACCTTCCGCCACGTACCAGGAAAGGTCCGGGCGGTCGATGCGGCTGATCACAGCATAGAGGACGTCGGTCACGTAGACAGCGTATGGATGCCATCCTTCGTGCCCCCTCAGATAGAGTCGGGCGCTTACGGCGTCCACCAGCGCCGCCTCTGCTGTTCCCGTCCGCAGTGTATCCAACGCAGCGTCCGGCGTCTCCTGCGGCAGCAATCCATACGATGCGACTCGCCGCAGCCATTCCAGGGTGACGGCGTGAGCGACCGAGCCATACTCGAACGCCAAAGTCTGTCCTGGCAGATCCTCCATAGAACGCAGTGGGTGATCGGCGATCAGCATCAACCCGGCGTTGAAGTAGGGCGGGCTGGCGCTGACCGTACGCGATCGCTTGAGATCGATAGGTGTCGCTGCGATGATGACATCGACTCGGTCAGCTGAAAGGGCGTCATACAGACCGTCATATCCCAAGCCGACGAGTTGAAGAGGCGCTCCGAGTCCGTCGGCAAGCATCCGGCTGAGATCGATCTCTAATCCGGCATATCCTTCACTGACAGCGAACGCAAAAGGGGGATTGCTGGCATCGATACCCACGCGGAGTACACCGGTCGGCAGCGCCTCAATGAAAGACGGACGGGGCGCGTCAAACGCACCATGAAGGATGAGGATGGCGGCGAGCAGCGCTCCGGAGAGGATAAATACGCGCCCGACACGTCCTGGCTCAGCGTGCTTCCACAATGCCCGATCGCGCATAGGCTTGGACCTCGTAATAGATGGGGTGGAGTTGAAAGACGGTATCGGCGAATGTGAAGTGATCAGGGTAGCTGAGCGTGGGCTGTGGGTAACGAAAGACCCAGAGGCAGATACGTTCTGCCCAGCGCCAGTTTTTCTCAGTGAAGCGCAGGGCATCAAGTGTGTAGGCAACGCGCTGCGCCGGCGTGACAGCATGAATCCATCGAGGGTGATCGTTCCAGCCGGTTTCGGTTACATAAATTGGTTTGTCTCCGTCGCCATTACGCACCATCACCTCGCGCAGCAGCTCAGCACGGCGAAAGTTGAGAACACCTGGCGAAGGGGCAGCTTCTGCCGGGATTGTGAAGCCGTAGGTGTGCACCGCCAGTGCGTCGAAGAAGTCGCCGGCTCCGGCATCGTACAGCGCCTCAAGGTAACTGACGTCGTTGAGTCCATGCGGTGACCCTTCAGGCTCGAGCGTCGGAGCGAGACCGGCTGCAAGGATTTCAACATCAGGGTTGGCAGCGTGGGCGCTCCGATAGACGGCGCGCAGCAGGTCACCATATCCTGCTGGACTAACTTCTGAAAAACCCCACTCGAACGCCAGATTTGGCTCGTTCCAGATGACAATCTGATCGATCACGCCCTGGTAACGCCCAGCGAAGGCGGAAACGAACTCGGCGAATTCGGTGTAGGCGGAGCGGGGAAGCGTATTCAGGGTGGTCAAGCCCACATTCTCGGTATCGCGCTGCCGCACCCATGCCGGGACCAAGCCCATCCGCGCGATGATCTGGATACCTTGATTCTGAGCATGACGGACGATCCGATCCACATTGTGCCAGTCGTAAAAGTTGTCGCTGGTCTCGATATAAGCCCAGGGGAAGAATTCGACGATGGTGGAAGCTCCCATCTCCCGGATGAGTTGAAGCGAACGCTGAATCTTCCATTCTTCAACTTCGTCGATAAGTCGGGTATGCATGCACAGCTTCGGTCGCGTGGTATTTACGTGCTGGGGCACATCAAGCGGCGCGCGCGGCGGCGCAGGGACAAGCCCTTGCAGCAGCAGCAGCAAGATGAGCGCCCTTGTTCCCCAGGGCAAGGAGGCGAGAAAGCTATGCGCGACGGTACGAAAGCGAGTCAAGTCAGGCACACTGGCTTACATGACAGGCGAAAACGACCAGCGAAGAAAAAGGGCTTGTGAAGCGAAACCGTGGCAAGCAAGATATATAGAAGGGGAAAGACTTGGCTTTGTACCCCCAACAGGAATCGAACCTGTGCCTTTGCCTCCGGAGGGCAACGCTCTATCCGCTGAGCTATGGGGGCATCATCGCCGATCAGTGTATCAGCGTTTGGAGTACGACGCAAGTGCAGGTCGCCGTAACTTCAGGCATGGCGGAAACCCCTGGATGATTGGCGCGAAATCTGCTAACGTGCCACTATGCAGGAGGGTCTCAAGGAAAGAACATGCATGCTAAGCAATGCTTGTTACTGCGAAGAGTCGGCTTTCTGGCGGCGCTGACACTGCTCGGCGCGTGCAGCACGCTGTCGCCAGACGATCCCGCAGCGACGCTGCGCGCAGAACGTGAGGGGTACGTCGCCGAGGCAACGCAGATCGCGTCGAATATCCTGATCCAGCAGACACAATCGCTGGAGACCGTAGCAACAGCGGAAGCCCATCTCCGCCAGGTCGAATCCCGTAACGCTGCGCTGCTGCTGACGTTGCGCGCTGCTGTTCCTCCGACACAGCAGATCATCAGCGATTCCGGGATTGTCACGCCGGGGCAGGTCGCGACGCCCGCGCCGCCTGGTTCGGTAGGTGCTGGCAACGTCACTGCCATTCCGGGCGACAATGTGCCTGTCGGGTCGATGGAGTTCCTTAGTGTGGCAACCGCTCTGACGGTGCGCGACTCTGATGGCTGTGCGGACCTTGCCGCAAACAGCTTCACCGCCGACGTGCAGCGCATTTATGTCACGGCGCGCGCCCAGAACATCGCTCAAGGGACGGTGATGCGTGTTGAGTGGTTCTATGAGGGGAGCGTGACGTTTAGCGAGAGCTTCACGATCGGCGTAAACGACGACGATTACTGTCTGTGGTTCTACATTGAGCCAACAGAAACTGCGTTTTCTCCGGGCAACTGGTCGGTCCAGCTCTACGCCAACGAACAGGCGATACAACCCAACGTGGCTTTCACTATTGGCGACGTGATGACCGAAGGATGAGAAATGCTCATCACTTCAACTGGTGTTATTCCGAGGCGGATGATAGGATCGGGCGGATTCTGTTCCGCGCTCTGTCACGAGTGGTCGCGTGAAACCTCTTTTTCGCAGCATCATCCTACTACTGATCTGCGGTGGCGCTGTCCTGTCTGCCGCGCAGGATCAACCCCTGGACCAGCCAATCGATCCGTCGGCATCACCATCACCAACCATGACGCGGGTGCTTCTTCCGACTTCGACACCCTCCGGGAATTGGGTCCGTGCGGGCGCAATCGGCGCCTATCTCCGCGCCGGTCCGGGTCTGCGCTATCCTCTGGTTGGGGCGGTGCTCAACGGTGAGATGGTTGAGCCTGTGGGTAGGGATGCCGAAAGAGGCTGGATACTGGTACGCGCCGGGGACGGCTTCGGTTGGATTCTCCGTCCGCTGGTCAACTGGGTGTATGATCTGGAGATGCTGCCCGTACTCGTGATTGGCGCGCTCACGCCGTCGCCGACCTACACAGCGACGTATACATCAACAGCGACAATGACGCCATCGTCTACAACTACGCCGTCGCCTACATTCACTGAAACAAGCACGCTAACGAGTACAGCAACCAACACGCTGCTGCCACCACCGACTGCCACACCGATGGAAACTGCCACGAGCCTGCCGAGCAGCACGTCGACCGCGCTTCCGACGGAGACGCTTCCGCCGACAGCGACCGAAACGCCGCTGCCTTCTCCGACGATGACCTATCCGTTGACTGTAACCTCAACGGATACTGCCACGAGCGCGCCAAGCAGTACGCCGACTGCGCTTCCGACGGAGACGCCTCCGCCGACGGCGACCGAAACGCCGCTGCCTTCTCCGACGATGACCTATACGTTGACTGTAACCTCAACGGACACTGCCACGAGCGCGCCAAGCAGCACGCCGACCGCGCTTCCGACGGAGACGCCTCCGCCGACAGCGACCGAAACGCCGCTGCCATCTCCGACGATGACCTATACGTTGACTGTAACCTCAACGGACACTGCCACGAGCGTGCCGACGCCCAGCAAGACGCCTGCGCCAACCGAAACAGCGACCGACCTGCCGACGATGGCGCTCACTCCAACGCGCCGAGCCGATCAGGCTTTGCCAACCTCCGAAGTAACCGCTGTCGCCCTGCTTGCCTCGCCGGAGCCATCGACGACGCCCGATCTCCCGCCTTCCGAGACACGTGTGCCCGCTGACACGCCGACTGGAACGGCGGTGACCAGTGCGACAAGTTCGCCGACGCCCACCGGTGCTCCTTCATCTGATCCGGCGCTGCTTGCGTCTGCCGACGCGCCTCTGCCGACTCTCTCGCTGCCCACTCCTGTGCCCGACCGCCCCGATGGATCCTCTGATGCCGCCGACGATTCCCCGCTAAGTCCAGAGGCACTTGTAGCGGGTGGGTTCATCGTGCTGGTCGTCGGATATGTGTTCGTCTACTGGCGCGGTCTCGCTTCGGCGGAACGTTACGCTGATGGTTTTGTGACCGAAACATGCCCGGTTTGTCGAACCGGTCATCTCCACGTTGATACACGGACAGAACGGCTGTTGGGCATCCCTCGTCCTCGTTCAGTCGTGACCTGCGACAACTGCCGGTCTGTCTTGCGACAAGCGGGCGACAGGCAGTGGCGCTACGCGGTTGACCGGGCAGCGAATCCCATGTTGTATGGGCAGTACAACGGACGGGTGATCCGTGAGGACAAGCTGGTGAACCTCAACATGTGGAATAATGCTATGCAGAACCCACCAACCTTCGAGGATGATCCAGGTTGAGCGCGCCGCTCATTGAGTGCGTGCCGAATGTCAGCGAAGGACGTGATGGCGCACTGATCGATTGCCTTGCCGAGGCAGTACCTGCGCCTGGCGTCACCCTGCTCGACAGGACCAGTGACCCGGATCATCATCGCACAGTCTTCACCTTCGCCGGAACTCCCGACGCGGTCGAGGATGCGATGATGCGCGTCGCCGCGCTTGCCTTCGAGCATATTGATCTTGACAAGCATCAGGGAGTTCATCCTCGCATTGGCGCTGTCGATGTCGTGCCGTTTGTCCCTTTGCGCGGGATCTCTCTGGCGACATGCGCCGAACGTGCGCGCGCTTTTGCTCGGCGATATGCGGAACGCTTTAAGGTCCCTGTGTACCTTTACGAAGCCTCTGCGCTGCGCCCAGAGCGGGTGAGCCTGCCCAATATCCGACGAGGAGGCTACGAGGAGCTCAAGAAGAGCATTGTCATCGATCCGGATCGTGCTCCGGATTACGGACCGGCGATCCTGAGCGGGGCAGGGGCGTCAGTGATCGGGGCGCGCAACCCCTTAATCGCCTTCAATGCCTTTCTGGATACCGCTGATGTTGCCGTCGCCAGGGCAGTCGCCAGAGGGCTGCGCGCTTCCAGCGGCGGGCTGCCCTACGTCCGCGCCATCGGAGTCGCAGTACGCGGGCGCGCGCAGGTTTCGATCAACGTCATTGACTTTCGGCTAACCTCTTTGTATACCATCATGCGCACGCTGCAAACGCTGGCGAGCGCACATCACGCTGCTGTTGTCGAAACAGAACTTATCGGTCTCATCCCCCAGGCGGCGCTGCTTCATGCTGCTGCCGAATTCCTTCAGCTGCCGTCGACGGCAGTTTCGGCGACGCTGGAGCGCCGCCTGGGAGACGCTACTGCCGATTATCGCGAGGTCACCTTCGAGTGAGAATTTCGTCTGCCATCCGCGTCCTGGTATTTCTATCGCTCGTTGCCTTCAGCGCGTGTGAGGCTGTTCCCTCAGCGACGCCAGCCGACGGTCCACCCTCACAGGAGAGCAGTGGATCACCTGGGCGGACGCTCGTTTCCGTCATGCAGAACACGCCGATTCCGACCGCGAATCTCCAGCCGACGCCGACCGTGACCTTACGTCCAACCGATACGCCTTCGCCGACCATGACCTTCACGCCCAGCCTGACGCCGACCGACACGCCTTTGCCGACGAGCACACCGACGCCAACCAACACACCACTGCCCACTTCGACGCTGACCCCTTCGCCGGTTCCGACCTCGACGCTGCCGCCAACGATGGCGCCTATCGCATCAGCGACCCCGACCGGCGCCTTTGAGGACCCGAACAGCACTCCGCTGCCGACCTGGACCCCGCCGCCGCCTGACCCTGCCAGTCTCATCGCCGACCACTACGTCTTTGGACGCCCGATCTCCAGCAGTGGGACCAATTGGGTGGATCGCAATTATCCCTATGGCAATACGCGCGGCGGACGGTTGCAGATTCATCACGGTGTGGAGTTCGTCAATCCACAGGGGACGCCAATCAAGGCGGTGGCTGATGCTGTCGTGTTCTACGCGGGGAGCGATGCCGAAACGCTCTTTGGACCGATCTTCAATTACTACGGCAATCTGGTGGTGCTTCAGCACTCGGTGACCGATGCGAGCGGTCAGGCAGTTTACACGCTGTACGGGCACATGGCGCGCGTGGAAGTTGCGGCTGGACAGACGGTCGCTGCCGGAGACGACATTGGGATTGTTGGCGGAACTGGCGTAGCGCTGGGACCTCATCTGCATTTCGAGGTGCGTGCAGGCGACCCGTATAACTTCTACGGCGTTCGCAACCCGGAACTGTGGATCCGCCCCTATGGCGGCTATGGCACGCTGGCAGGCCGGGTGACTGATTTCAGTGGCAACATCCTTTATGATGTGACGTTGACAGTCGAAAGTGAGCGCATCACGCGCTATGCGTTCAGCTACGCTGGCACAGAAGTCAGC
Organism: Anaerolineae bacterium; assembly: GCA_016789005.1. Taxonomy (GTDB): domain Bacteria; phylum Chloroflexota; class Anaerolineae; order Aggregatilineales; family Phototrophicaceae; genus Flexifilum. The sequence continues at coordinate 78,573 of JAEURA010000057.1, read as the reverse complement.
GGTGATACTGTTTTCAACGAGAACTTCACCCTCGGTGATCTGCCGGCGGACTGGTATACGGTGACGGTCGGGGAAGGCGGGCGGGTGCGCTTTCGCCAGCTCATGTACGTCTATCCGAACCGGACAACCTGGCTGAATGTAGTACTAAACTGATGTGGGCGCTCGTGCCTTGATTTTCGTTTTTCCCGTGACTATACTGCCATGAACCCATTGGCAGGCGCGTGGATGGAATTACCCCAATGCAGCGTGAACGGATAGCTGACGACATTATTGTTTTTGTCAGCGATCAGTATGCTCAGGTTACGGCGACGGTTGTTATGACCTCCGATGGCGCTGTTCTGTTTGACACACTCCTCTACCCTGAGGAGACACGGCAGATCAAGCGCTACGTAGAGACACGCCTGGGTTCTGTCGTTCGTTTTGTCATCAACAGCCACTTCCACGCCGACCATTCGACGGGGACGTGCTTTTTTCCAGAGGCGCAGGTCATCGCCCATGCGCGCTGCCGCGATCTCCTCGACAAGCGAGGGCGTATCGGATTGGCGCGCGCCAAGGCTTCGACAGACGAATTGCGCGAGGTTGAAATCGTGCTTCCCGACATCGTCTTTGGTGACGAAGGCATGATCCTTCAAGTCGGCAACAAGACGCTGGAACTGACCCCTGCAACCGGGCACAGCCCAGATTCAATCGTCTGCCTGGTCCGGGAAGATCGTACCCTCCTCGGCGCCGACACCGTCATGTCACTCCCGTATTTTGTTGATGGCAGCTACGATGAGCTATTCCATTCGCTGGAACGGCTTCTCGGCGAGAACTATGAACACGTCGTCCAGGGGCATGGCGACGTCATCCTGCGCGGAGAAATCGAGGAAAAACTGCGCGGCGATCTCCGCTATCTTCAGCGCATGCATGACGCGGTTTCGGATGCAATGACCTCGCGTTCGCGGGAGGCAGCCCTGGCAGCTATCGATATTGAAGCGTGCGGCAAGAGCCGCATTCTGCTGAATGGTTCGGCTGAAGCGCTCCATCGCAAGAATGTACTCGCCCTCGCCAGCCATCACATCGCTGAACCCTAGAGTCTGTGAACTGAAGGGATAGAAATCATGGCGGATGCAGTTTACCTGACAGCCGAAGGCGCGGGAGATCTGCGGCGTGAACTCGACACGTTGATCAACGAACGACGTCCAGAACTGGCAAGAAAGCTGAAAGAAGCGGTGGCGCAGGGCGATCTCAAAGAGAACGCCGATTACCACGATGCGAAGGAACAGCAGGCGTTTATCGAAGGGCGCATTCAATATCTGGAGAACCTGCTGCGCGCTGCCGTCATCATCAGCAACGATGGCATGTCGGACATGATCAACCTTGGCTCACAGGTGACCATCGTCGAAGAGGGTGTCGACGAGGACGAAGTCTACACGATTGTCGGCGCTGCCGAGGCAAACCCGGCGGAAGGCAAGATTTCCAACGAAAGCCCAATCGGCGCGGCGCTGATCGGCAGGAAAAAGGGCGACAAAGTTCGGGTGAAGGCGCCCGGTGGCGAGATCACTTTTCGGGTGAAAAAGGTCAAATAATCCATTCTGGAAAAAGCCGAGACGAAAACACCCTGTCACAGACGACAGGGTGTTTTGTTGTCTCATCCGGAGACGGCGGTCATCCGATTGGCGCGAAATCGCCCGTTCCGCCAAAAGGATCGTCGTCTGGCGGCAACGTGCGCGGTGGCGGCGCTGCAGGAGGAGCCATCGGCGGCATGGTGGTCGGCTGCTGCGGGATCAGCGCATGCGTTTGAGGCGGCGCCGGATTGAACACCGGTGCAGGCGCAAAAGTTTGCGGTTGAGCAGGGGCAGCAGACGGGATAGTCTGGGCGGGCAGCGGCGCTGTCGGCATGCCACCCTGCGGCTTTCGCCAGGACGCGAGTTCAAGGACGAACTTCTGGAACGCGCTGTTGGGCGGCGCGGCGGTGACGCCGTAGCTCATCTCAACGACACGTGCCTGCACGCGCAGCGTGTTGGTTTCCAGGACGATCACCGCGCCAGGTTGCGCAAGGACAACGTCGCCCTTTTCCTGAAGGCGCGCGCGCAGCGAGGGATTGTTGAAAACATAGTCCGAGACGAAGACCTTGGTGAATGTGCGGACAAAATCATCTTTGTCGAACAGCCAAACTTCGATTGCCATCGCCTGACCCGGCTGCATTTCGATGCCGTCACTGATGACCGCGCCGCATTGTCCGAGAAACATCTCGTTCTCTTCGATCTCGAACGATTCATCGAAGTCGCCGCCACCCATTGCCGGATAGGTCGTCATACGCTGCATCAGGGGTGCGCCCAGCGCCGAGACTGCCGTGAAGTCGGTCTTGCGGGTCTCCAGGATGCGGCGCTCTTCCTGCTGTGCCTTGCGTACTTCCAGCACTTCCTTGCTGGTTTTTTCGCCGCGCAGCCGCTTGATCAGAGGGTCAACGACAATCGGCTTGATCAGCAGGTTGTACACAACCACGAAGATCAGCGCGGCAATGGCAAAGACGAGCGGAGCCATGATGAACGGGCGAAGAATCATCCATGTATCGTTGGGCTGCGGTGCTGCTGCTGCGGATGCCTGAGCCGCTTCGGCGAAGGGCCGGATCGCCTGGAGCTTGCCGGCATTTTCCGTTTCTGCGGAGTTTGCCAGCAGGCTGTCGACAATGCCCAGGGGATCATCGACCCGCTGGAGAAGATCGACGATATTGCCGCTGATGTCACGGTCGGTCGTTGCCGCATAGCGGTCAGCCAGAAGCTTGACCCATTCATTCTGCCACGTCTGCTGGAGCGCGCTGGGCTGACCATCGTAGTAGATGGTCTCATGAACGTTGTACCCCCAGAACAAGCCCGCCAGGACGCCGATGACCAGGGCAACGATGACTGCCAGTCGGGGCAGGTTTGGCTTGATGAGCACGCCAAAGATGCCTATAACGCTGTTCTGTATCGACTTTATCATGAACTCTCAACCTTTCGCCTGATGGTCACCTCGACTGCGTCGAAGTCTGCGGCAGTCGCCCGTGCCATGCCGCAGAATCTGCATCATTGGAAGACGGGATAGGAATAATACTATCCGCGAAAGAGAGAGTATGCAAACCGGATCACGGCAAGACCGAGGGGAGAAGTTCGCCGGGGCAGGAGAGGTTTCCTACCCCGGCAGAAGATCATGCGGTTTCAGCCTCCTGAAGCTGATCGGCGCGGTAGGCATTGCCGCAGTTCAGGCATTTCAGGCGGGAGCGCGTCTGTTCTGTGAGCAGCCCGCCGCAGTTGGGGCAAGGATGGGCAACCGGGCGCTGCCAACTCGTGAAGTCACAGTCTGGGTAGCGCGAGCACCCGAAGAAGGTTTTGCCACGTCGGGAACGCCGCTCGACGATCACCCCGCCATGCTCAACCCCGCACTGAGGACAGCTGATGCCCAGCGATTCCAGAAAGGGTTCGGTGTGACGGCAGTTGGGGTAGTCCGAGCAGCCAATGAACTTGCCGAAACGCCCGTAACGCATGACCAGCGGTTTGCCACAAACCGGGCAGTCGCGTCCGATGAATTCTTCCTGCGGGACCCGGATGATGGTGGACTTGGCGTGGGCGATCTGCGGCTCGAACTGCTGATAGAAATCGCGCAGCATGGGTCGCCACTCGCGCGCTCCCTCAGAGATTTCATCCAGTTCATCTTCCATGCGGGCTGTGAACTGGTAGTTCATGATCTCCGGGAAGTGCTCCACCAGCAAATCGTTCACGACTTCGCCGGTCTCCGTTGGGCGCAGGCGTTTGTCTTTTTCTTTGACGACGTATTCGCGATCCTGGATGACCGCGACAATCGGCGCATAAGTGCTTGGGCGACCGATGCCGAATTCTTCGAGGGTACGGACCAGACTCGCTTCGGTATAGCGGTGCGGCGCTTCAGTGAAATGCTGCTCAGGCAGCAGCGCCAGCAGGTCCAAAGCTTCGCCAGCAGTCATCGGGGGCAGGACGCGCCCTTCATCTTCATCGACCGCCGCATCTTCATCACGGGCGTCCTCGTAGAGCGCCAGAAAACCGCGAAACTGGATTGTGCTTCCCGAAGCGCGCAGCAGGTAGCGCGGCGCTTTCGCCTGCTGTGGATGCGCTTCAATATCCACGCGGCGGGTCTTGTAGAGTGCGCTTTCCATCTGGCTGGCGACAAAACGCTGCCAGATCAGCGTGTACAGCTTGAACTGGTCACTCGTCAGCCAGCGTTTGATGCCTTCAGGCTCATGCAGGATAGCGGTGGGGCGGATGGCTTCGTGGGCTTCCTGTGCGCCTTTGGTTCGCGTGCGATACTGCGGCGGCTTTGCCGGCGCGAAGTCGGCGCCGAAACGCTGGACGATGTAGTCGTGCGCTTCATGCTGCGCCTGTGATGAAACGTTGGTGCTGTCGGTGCGCATATACGTGATCAACCCGACCGAACCCTCGGCTCCGACATCGATTCCTTCGTAGAGCTGCTGCGCCAGCGCCATGGTACGGCGGGCGTTGTAGCCGAAGCGGCGCGACGCCTCCTGCTGAAGGGTGCTGGTTGTGAACGGCGCAGACGGTTTGCGCTGGCGTTCGCCTTCCTTCACATCGCCTACGATATAGCGGCTGTGTTCCAGCAGCGACAGGTGCGGCTGAACATCACCTTGTTTCCCAAAGGCAACCTCCTTGCCACCAATCTTGATCAACCGCGCGAGGAAGGGAGTCTGCGAGTCTTTGCCGCTCCGCTGCTGTTTGCGCAAGCGAGCGTCGAGCGTCCAGTATTCAACAGGGATGAACGCGCGAATCTCGCGTTCGCGGTCGACGATCAGCCGGGTGGCAATGCTTTGCACACGCCCTGCCGAGAGACGGTTGCGCACCTTCTCCCAGAGCAGCTCGGTGATGTTGTAGCCCACCAGACGATCCAGGATGCGCCGCGCCTGCTGCGCGTTGACCAGATTCAGATCGAGATCGCGTGGGCGAGTGAATGCCTCTTTGACCGCCGGCTTGGTGATCTCGTGGAAGACGACGCGATGGATCGGGCGTTTCTTGCCATTGACCATCTCCGTCGCAGCCATTAGATGCCAGGCGATGGCTTCGCCCTCGCGATCAGGGTCGGTCGCCAGATAGATCTCACTGGCTCGGTCTACCGCCGATTTCAATTCTTTGACCGTGTCTCGCTTGTCGTTTGGGACGCGATATTTCGGCTCAAAATCGTTCTCGACATCGACGGAGAGCTGTGAAACGAGCAGGTCGCGCACGTGCCCCTTGGAAGCTTTGACCGTGTAGCCCGCGCCGAGGTACTGACCGACGCTGCGCGCCTTTGCCGGCGACTCAACGATCACCAGTTTGCCGACTGGGCGGCTGGACGACGCCTTGTCGGCAGGCGCGCTGGCAGAAGCCTTTTGCGCCGCGCTCTTCGCCTTGGTCTTCTTTGCAGCGCCGGAAGAAGACGAGGTTTTCGGTTTTGAAGCCGGCTTCGCCGATTTGGCTTTGGCGGCGGGCTTTCGCGCTGCCTTCCTGGTCGCGCTGGGCTTCGCAGCGCCTTTGGCAGGTTTGGCAGATGATGCCGGATCAGGCTTTGGCAGCCCGGCATGGGCATCTGACTCGCCCATGCGCAGGAGGGTGGTTCCACACACTGAACACACCCCGCGCGTTGCCGGGCGACCGTTCGCCAGGAACACAGGCTGTGGACTGGCAATATCTCGCTTGGTTCTACACTTCACGCAGTAGGCTTGTAAGGTTGCCATGCCCTTCCTTCGACTATAGATACTTGTCTTGTTCCGTTTCACGCAGGAGATCGACGACTTTGCGAACGTCCTGGGCGCGGTCTTTGCGACAGATCATCAACACGTCGGGGGTATCGACGACCACCAGGTTTTCGACGCCAATGGTGACCGTCAGCTTGTCGCTGTAGACCAGCGAGTTCTTTGTATCGACCACGATACGGTTAGGCGAAGACCCCCGGAAGCCATTGCCATCCACGTCCAGGTCCAGCACGTCAAACAGGGCATCCCAACTTCCGACATCACTCCAGCCAATGTCCACCGGGATCACGGCAATGCGCTCTGCGCCTTCCATGACACCCGTATCCAGCTGAACTCTAGGCATCTGTGACCAAAGCTCTGCCAGTTTTGCGGTCGCTTTTGGCGTATCGACACTTTGTTGGTACGCCGCCATCAGATCATGGATAACCGGCTGCTGGCGTTTGAACTCCCTCATGGCGAGATCGGCGCGCCAGATGAACATGCCGGAGTTCCAGCTGTATTCCCCGGAGCGCAGAAACTGCCTCGCCGTTTGGGGGTCTGGCTTCTCAGTGAAATTGAGCGAATGAAAGACCTGGAACCCGTCCGTTTCGCTGAGCAGCTCGCCGCGTCGGATGTAGCCAAACCCCGTAGAAGGCATCGACGGAGAGATGCCTAGCGTGACGATGTAACCCTCTTGAGCGACGTTGAAGGCGCTGTTCAAGACAGCACGAAAACGCTCCTTGTAGGTGATGTGGTGATCGGCAGTGAGCAGCGCCACCGTCGCGTCGGGATCGCGCTGACCGATGACGGCCATCGCCAGCGCCGCCGCCGGACCTGTGTTCCTGCCTTCTGGTTCGATGATGAAATTCTCAGCAGGCAGTTCCGGCGCGTCGGCACGCATCTTGTCGGCAAATCGTTCACCGGTGACTACGTAGATGTGCTCAACCGGGAAGAGCGGAGCCAGACGCTCGATGCTGACTCGAAACATGGATGTGTCTTCGACCAGTGGCAGGAGCTGTTTGGGAAGGTCCGATCGGCTCATTGGCCACAAACGGGTTCCGCCGCCACCTGCCAGGATGACCGCGTAGTAATGATCCATGGGTGCCATTACCCTCTACCGCATATCCAGATCGCGAAGAAGCTGCTGCGCGGCATAGTTCAACCGATACAGACTGCCATGATCTTGCTCCACGTATCCCTGAAGTTCAAGGGATGTCAGCGCGCTGATGACCGCCGCCGCTGCGACGCCCGCTTCGCGCACGAGCACATCAATGTGCACAGGATCCTGACCAAAAAGCCGCAGCAGAGCGATCTGCGCTGGTGTCAGCGGCAGAGTCTCCTGTACGGCGGAGCGGGTCATCAACTGCTCGTTGGTGATCTCCAGATCGTTCAGGATGTCTTCAACGTCCACGACAGCCCGTGCCCCATCCTGAATCAGACGGTGACAGCCCTTGCTGCCGGCGCTGAAGATGCTGCCCGGAACCGCGTAGACATCGCGACCCTGCTCAAGCGCGAAGGCTGCCGTGATCAGCGCGCCGCTTTTCTCCGGCGCTTCCACGACGATGACACCCAGGGAAACGCCGCTGATGATGCGATTTCGGCGCGGAAAATGGCGCCCTTCGGGCTGACTGCCCAATGGAAACTCCGTCAGAACCGCGCCACGTTCTGTGATCTGCCTGGCGAGCGCGGCATGATCTCGCGGATAAACCTGGTCGATGCCGCATCCCAGGATCGCTATGGTTCGCCCGCCGACTTCAAGCGCGGCGTGATGTGCGCTGGCGTCGATCCCGTGCGCCAGCCCGCTGACAATAGTGACACCAGCCGCCGCCAGCCGCCCTGCCAAATGGCGCGCAACTTCACGTCCATAGGCGCTGGACTTGCGAGTCCCAACGATTGCCACCGCTTTATCATCACCGGGCAGCAGCGATCCGCGCGCATAAAGAAGCGGCGGTGCATCGGGCAGCATGCGGAGTGCAGCCGGATAATCGGCATCACCCTGCAAAATGATCCTGGCTCCAGATGCCGCGATCCGGTCCATGATCGCGTGCAGGTCGCTCATCTCACGGGTTCGCAGCAGATTGTCCGCGGTGGTGGCATCCAAACCTGCTGCCAGAAGCGCGGTGCGATCTGCCGTCCAGATCGCAGGGGCGCTCTTGAATGCCTCAATCAGGCGGCGCAGTCGTCTTGTCCCGATGCCGGGCGTCAAGCTCAAGCCGAGCCAGCATAAACGTTCGTCCAAGAGTAATCCAACCGCTGCCCCGAACCCCATTAAAGAGAATAAAGGGGGGATTGGGTCATGTCAAGCGTAGAAGGGGACGATCATCAGCCAGATCGATCTGGCAGAAGACCATCTGGCAAACGCACCGTCATCACGCCGCTGTCAATATCTGTGGAGAGGATTGTATCGGGAATCGCCGGGACCAAGACCTCACCATATTCGGGACTGGCGATGACGTAGACATCGTTGGCGCCGGTCTCCAGCACGTCGGTCAGTGTGCCAAGTTCGTTGCCATCGTCCAGGAGGATGCGAACTCCGATAAGCTGATAGAGGTAGAACTCGCCTTCTTCAAGCGGCACCGCATGGTCGATGTCAACCATCACGAACAGCCCACGAAGCCGGTCCGCCGCATCGCGATCCTCGATGCCGTGCAGCTTCAGGAGACCATATCCGCTGTTCATGCGGTTCCCCTGCACCTGGAACGGCGTCAGCTTGGCGGATGACGCCGACTCGCCCAGGTAGACCGTCTCCAAACGCGCAATTCGTTCCGGATAGTCGGTGAGGATGCGCAGGCGCACTTCGCCGCGTATGCCATGTGGACGCAGGATTTCGCCGATCGCCAGATATTTCGGAGACTCGGTCATCCAGCGATTACAGAATCTTGAGGATAACGCGCTTGGAACGAGGGGTTTCGGCAGCCCGCAGAAGCGTGCGCAGGGCGTTTGCGACCCGCCCGCCGCGTCCGATCATACGTCCCATGTCGTCACTGCCGACGCGCAGCTCGATAATCAAAGAGGATGCTGTCTCGCGGCGTCGCACGCGGACTGCGGTAGGATCATCGACAAGGCTCTTGGCAACGTACTCGACCATACCTTCCATGCGAATGCCTCCCTGCAAGCACGCGAATAAGAAGCGGCAGACACCCCATGTCGTATCCGCCGCTTCTGATGTGAAGTGGGATACTCCTCGGAGCGTCCGCCGTTGAGGCTGGTGGGGCTATTGCCCCTTCGGTTTCATCTTGCCTTGACCAGGCTCGGGTGAAGCGAAGCGCGTGCGCCCACTCGCCGGTGCTGCTTCGGCGCGTGCTTTTTCGGCTTCGGCAACCAGATCTTCAAGCTTTGCGCCAGCCTTCAGCCGCTCGAAACGCGCCGCTGTTCCCGTTCGTTTGAACAGCGTAACGATGGCTTCGCTGGGCTGAGCGCCAACACTCAACCAGTAGAGGGCGCGATCTTCCTGAACGATGTCGGTGGACGGCTGCGTACGCGGATTGTGAAACCCGATCACCTCAATGTAGCCGCCGGCGCGAGCTGCGCGCTGATCGGCGACGACGATACGGTAGCTCGGCTGATGTTTCAACCCAACGCGGCGCAAACGAATACGAACCATGTGTACTTTCTCCTTAGATGTACGCTCCCATGCACCAGCCTCACTGCCGGCGGAGAGCCACTGAGACGAATAAGATGACTCAGTTGCGGAAAGGGCAGGGATGCCCTTAGCGCGGGGGACGACGCGGCGGCTGCGCCCCGGGCATACCACCAGGTAGACCGGGGAGGCGCCCCTTGCGCATCTGACCCATGAGCGTCTGCATTTCGTTGAACTGCTTCAACACATCGTTCACGTCGCGTACCTCCACGCCGCTCCCCTTGGCGATACGCTTGCGGCGGCTCGCATTGAGGACCTTTGGATTGGTGCGTTCGGCGGTCGTCATCGAATTGATGATCGCCTCGACGCGGCGGATGCGTTTCTCAACCTGGTCCTGATCGATCTGATCGCGGAAGCGGCTCATGCCGGGAATCATGTCCAACAGCTGCACAAACGACCCCATGCGGCGGATTTTCCGCAGCTGATCGAGGAAGTCCTGCAAGGTGAATTGATTCTCCATCAGCTTCTTCTGAAGCTTGAGCGCCTCCGCCTCGTCGTATTCGGCTTCTGCCTTCTCGATGAGCGTGAGCACATCGCCCATGCCCAGGATTCGCTGTGCCAGGCGATCTGGATAGAACGGCTCGAAACCATCCAGCTTTTCAGACGTGCCCAGGAATTTTATCGGCACGCCGGTCACGGCGCGCATCGAGAGCGCTGCGCCGCCGCGCGAATCGCCGTCGATCTTGGTCAGGATCAAGCCGGTGATGCCCAACCGTTCGTTGAAACCCTGGGCGATGTTGACCGCTTCCTGACCGGTCATCGAGTCGGCGACCAGCAGGATCTCATTCGGCTTGGTGCGCCGCTTGATCTCCTCAAGCTCGGTCATGAGCGTTTCGTCGATTTGCAGCCGCCCAGCGGTATCCAGGATGACCACCGCCGCGTTTTTGGCTCGCGCCTGCTGAATGCCGCGTTCGCAGATCTCCGGCGGCTTGGCTGTGGTGCCTTCTTCGTGGAAGTCAACCTGAATCTGTTTCGCCAGCGTGACGAGCTGATCGACCGCTGCCGGTCGGTAGGTGTCGGCGGCGACCAGAAACGGCTGCCGCCCGTCGCGCCGAAGCATCAGCGCCAGCTTTGCGCCGGTCGTCGTCTTGCCAGACCCCTGCAAACCGACCAGCATGATGACGTGTGGCTTCTGCCCCCCCGACAGGTTCAGCTTTGCGCCTTCGCCCAGGGTTGCCAGCATCTCTTCATGAACGATCTTGACGACCTGCTGTCCCGGTCGCAGGCTTTTGGCGACATCTGCGCCGACAGCCCGCTCTTTGACGCGCCTGACGAAGTCTTTCACGACCGGCAGAGCGACGTCGGCTTCAAGGAGCGCCATACGTACTTCACGCATCGCGGCATCGACGTCTTTTTCGGTGAGCTTGCCTACTCGCCCTAAGCCGTCAAATATGCCTTGCAGACGATCTGTTAGCTGCTGAAACATGGCTTCAACTCTACTGAAACGCGCGTGCCATTGTAGTGGACAAAACAATCTACCGTCAAGGGAAGCATCAACCCTTGCGCACGTCCCGCGTTGCAGCGAGGAGATAGATCATGATGGCTGACCGGGTACGGGTTCGGTTGGCTACTCGGCTTCAACCTCGGCGGCGACAGTTTGGTAGGTGCGATTGTAGTAGAGCAGGGGCACTGCGCCTGATTCAATGTGCCCGTCGGCGAGCACTTCGCTGATGACGATCCAGTGCGTGCTGCCATCGTGCATGGCATGGACGCGACAATCCAGCCAGGCAAGCGCGCCGCGCAGAATGGGCGATCCGGTCACTGCCGTAAAGATCGGTACGCCGTCGAAGCGGTCCTCATTACTGGCGAGCGGAATGCGCCCTGCGAATCGGTCGGACAGCGGCGCCTGCTCATGGGCGAGAATAGAGACGGCGAGGATACCACTCTTCTCGATCAGCTGCGCTGTCGTCGTATCCTTGCTCAAACAGGTCAGGACGAGCGGCGGATCGAGAGAGAGGGAGTTGAAGGCGCTGACAGTCATTCCGGCGATCTGATGACCTTCGGTGTCGTCATGGGCTGTAGTGACAACAGATACGCCGCTTCCCCAGAAACGCAGGGTGTCGCGCATGGATTCGGCATCAACGGGCATACGTCCGGCTTTCTCTACGCTGTGACAGGCAGTGAATAATGCTTACTCTTCCGAGTATAAATCCACCTGACGCGAAAGTTAAGCAGCCTTCACGAGGTTCTCAGATGTGCAGACTAGCTCAGAAGCAGTTCTTCCGAAAGGTGGAGATAGCGGCGCATCGCAGGAACAAAGTCCGCCAGGGTGGTGATCTCGTCGGCAAATTCACTTGCACCATTACCGATGATCAGGGTCGGTACATCGTTTTCGGTATGCTTGCCATGACTGAGATCTTCCATGTTGCCATGATCGCTGGTGATGACGATCAACCCTCCATGATCGTCCCAGCGATCAAGGACGCCAGCCATGACGCCGTCGAAAAGCTCCAGAAGCTTTACGCCTTCCTCCATAGTTCCTCGATGCCCGATGGTGTCGGTGAGCCAGTGTGGGAAAAGCGAGAATGTGTAGCGTCGGGCGAGGTCTGCGAGATGTCCCCCGGCTTCATAAGGCGTGTAGAGCGGCGAGTCGGTGAAACCGAGGTGACTTCGCCACGTTTCGCCCGTCCAATCGACTGCCATAGCTTCACCCCGCTGGACATGACCCTCGTCGAAAAGAGTCAGACCGGCGTCAAAAGCAGCCTGCTGGTAGCTGGCGAGCAGGCGCTTGCCTCGATTCACGGCGGCGTGCCAGGCGGGCGGATATCCCTCTAACAGCGCTGCGCTCTCTCCGGCGGCGACGACTTCCTTGAAGAAAGTGCGCTGCGAAACGATGGCACGAATCGGCGCATTCGGTCGGGGTCCGTAGTGTTCACCAACTGCCGCAGGGACGTTTACCCCGGTCAGGATCGCCGCCTGCCCGGTGGCGCTTTGCGGTTTGCCAGGGACGCCCAGGCGTGGATCGGTGGCGACAAAAGCGGCGCGAGGATGTTTTTCTCTGCCGATCCCCTTGACCCAGCGCCGTCCGTTAGTGAGGCTCAGCAGGGTCGGCATGGCTGCGGCGGCGAAAGGATTGATGGAAGGGTCATCCTCGCCGACCCCAATTCCGTCAAGAAACAACAGCAGAATGCGGCGATTTGCCACGAGGGTATGCCTTCGGTTCGCTCAGCGTTCCTGCCAGGAAAGCAGAAAGGGGTTTGTGCGGCGTTCAACGCCGATCGTGGTGGGTCTGCCATGCCCGCACAAGACCTGTACGTCATCGCCCAGGGGGAGAAGCCGTCCGAAGATGGAGTGCATCAGGACCTCCATACTGCTTCCGGGAAGGTCTGTGCGCCCGACTGATCCAGCGAACAGCGCGTCGCCGCTGAAGACGATCTTTTGGTCCGCCATGAAGAGACTGATGTGACCTGCAGCATGCCCCGGCGTGTAGAGCGTTTGCAGGCGGATAGAGTCGAGTTCGATCCACTCGTCCGCTTCTCCGATAAGGCGGTCGGGCGTAGCCGGTTCTGGAAAGAGCGCGCCGACGAAGCGGAGACCGGTCTGAGGTAGGGCAGCAAGCTGGCTGACCGCTCCTTCATGGATGATGAACGGCGCTTCGGTCAGCTTCTTGACTTCCTGGCTTGCCAGGACGTGATCGAAGTGGGCGTGCGTGGCGACGATGGTTTTGATAGTCCAGCCGCGATCCGCCGCCGTCTTCACGAGAAGATCGCCCTGATCGACCGGATCGATCAGGATGGCGTTGTTGGTAGCAGTGTCGGCGACCAGATAGGCATTCGTCGCCGCGATGCCCAGGGTCAGATAGGCGATTTCGATGCTCATGCGCGTCCTCCTGCAGGGCGGCTGCGACGAATCAGGGCAAAAAGCGTGCCGATCTCTTCCATTTTGAGGAGGACGGCGACGCCGAAGAAGACGAGCGCGCCGAGAACGACCTGCACCGCGAGCTGTGCAACCGTCATAGCGAAGCCGCCCGAAGGAACAAGGGTGACCCATGCTGCGCCGACGGCGACAAGCACGACTGCCATGACGAGGCTGGCAGTCAGCGATTTGAGCAGCGTGCTGCCAATCGCCGATTCGTTGACTCCATGCCACCGACCGCGCAGGACAAACAGCAGCACCAGCACCTCGAACGATACTCCGAGCGAGTTCGCCAGCGCCAGCCCGCCTACGTTGCCGGGAGGCGTAAAAATGTGCAGCTGCGGAAGCTGCTGTGCCACTGTTCGCGTAATGCCCGCGCCTTCAGCGGTACTGACGCCGCTGAAGGCAAATGAACAGACCAGGTTGATGGCTGCGCCGCCCAGAGCAGCGAAGAGCGGGGTGAGCGTATCTTTATCGGCGTAGAAGCTGCGAGCGATCACTTCAAGTAGAGAATGGGTGATTAGCCCCAGAGTGAAGAACTGGAGCGTGCTGAAGACCAGCGCCGATGCCGAGGCATCGAACGCGCCGCGTTCCAGCAGGCTGATCATCGGACGCCCGATCACCACCAAGCCGATGGAAGAGGGGATAGTTGCCAGGAGGATGAAGCGCAGCGCACCCGACATGGCGTCGCGTTTGCCCGTCTCGTCTCCCACGGCGCTCAGCGCCGCCAGAGTCGGAAAGATGACCGTCCCCATCGCCGTCCCGATGAGCGTCTGCGGAATTTGCATGAGACGCCATCCCCAGTCGAGGGCAGCGACCGATCCTGTGCCCAGGCGTGAGGCGATGTTGTTCATGATGATGAAATTGAAGCTGAACACACCGAGACCAGCGATACGCGGGAGCATCAGACGGATGACCTGCCATAAGGATGGATCACCCCATCCCAGTTTCGCGAGCCACCGCGCCCTGAAGCGAATCAACCCTGGCACCTGAATGCCGAAATGCAGTGCTGCGCCAATGACTGCGCCGATAGCAATGCCGTGTACGCCGAAGACCGGCATCAGAAAGACGACGCCGAACAGGATGCCGACGTCGAACATGATGGGCGCAAGCGCAGGAAGCAGGAAATGATTGTGGCTCTGTAGAATACCCATCACGATTCCGCTGACCGAAAAAATCAGCGTGCTCAGGAGCAAAATGCGCATCAGCTCGACGCTCTGCTGCCGCGCAATCTCATCGAATCCAGAGGCGACGACATTGGCGACCAGCCAGGGGGCGGCGACGAACGCGATGACGCTTACCGCAAGCGTCGCCAGAAAGATCGTGTTGATGACGTGGCTGGCGGTGCGCCATGCGCCTGCTTTGTCGCCACGTGCCAGGAAACCGCCGAAAATCGGGATGAAGGCGTGAGCCAGCGCACCGCCGGCGATGAGCGTGAAGATCAGTTCTGGAATACGGTTGGCAGTGACGTAGGCGTCCCATTCACTGCCCACGCCAAAGACACGGGCAATAACAAACGTCTGGATCAGACTGATGGCTTTTGCCGTGCCAAAGGCGACCATCACGACGAGGGTATCAAAGGCGATCTTGCGACTGGCGGACCGACGCGCACCCGGATCGCCGCCATCTGTTTGTGCCTGGCTTTGCATCCTCGTGACCTCAGACATTCAGAGCGTTCAGCGCCTGCTGCGCCTCATCGAAATAAGGGTTCTGCGCCAGCGCCCGCTGGAGCGCAGTCACCGCTTCCTGGCTTCGACCCATCGCGGCGAGTGCGCGTCCCTGCCAGTAAAAGGTTTCTTCCACGTACTGTCCGCCGTTCACCAGGTTGTTGTTGACCAGCGCCAGCACGTCCTCATAGCGCTGTACCATGAAGTAAGCTTCGAACGGCGCGAACTGATACCACAGCATGCGAAACGGCGTATTGAGCCGGCGCGCTTCGTCGAAGTAGCGGGCGGCTTCCTCGTACAAGCCCAGCTTGGTGAGCGCACCGCCCATGTTGAACCAGACAAACGGGTTCTGCCGATCGACACGAGCTTCCTCACGCGCCACTTCCAGGGCGATTTCGGCAGCGCGGTTCACGTCCGCGCGCTCGCCGAGGATATTCTGGACAACTGATTCGCGATCCTGCTCGTAGATGGCGATGAAGACCCGGTTGAAGGCTTGCCATCCGTTATCGAATTCGGCGTAACTTTCAGGCAGTCCCGCGCCGGCGACGCCTGTTCCCAGATAGCTATCGTAGACATAGAATTCCCTGGCGTTGTCGTCATAGCCTACAACCGTCTGGTAGTGCCCGATCCAGTCATAACCTTCCGGCGTGTAGCTGCGCTCGATGATCACCGGGATGTTGTTGACGATGAACTGCTTGAGCAGCGCCACGTCACCGCCAATACGGGTGATCGCGCGCACCCCGGTATGCTCATTGACAAATGCCACCAGTTCGGCGGGCGAGACGTTCTTGTCTTCGCGATCCGGGCGCAGGAAACCTGCGGCATAGTCCTGATCTTCCTGCCACCCATAGTAGCTCAGCGCCATCGTCACGTTTGCCGGTCCGCAGTTATTCCAGCCCTGCTGGACATGGGTGAATCCGTAGATTCGCGAAGCAACAGGCGCGGCGAAACTATCCACGATCTGCTGCGCGACTTCAGTCGGCGCGACAGAGATGCTGGTTGGCGGGGTTGTCGCAGACGGCAGCAGAGTCGGGGCGAGCGTGGGCATTTCCGGGACCGACGAAGCAGTTGCCGTCGGCGGAAGAGTCGTCTCCTGGGTAGGGGTTGGCGGCACTGACGTTGGTGTTCCGATTGGGAGCGGGGCGCTCAGCAAATCTTCGGCGGAAAACGCGCTCGTCGCGGCAGCGGTGGGCACGATTCCTCCTTGCGGCGTCGGCGGCAGGAATGCTCGCAGGAGCGGTACTTCCGTCAGAAACTGCTCCTGGTAGCGCGGCGGCAGGACGCTTCTGTACGCCCAGATCGTCGTCACGCTGCCCACGGATAGGGCAACCAGGACAAACAGAATCGTCCACAACCAGAACAGACGCGGCAGATGACGCCGCAGCAGCAGCGCGCCGACGACGAGCGCCAGCGCTGCGCCGCCCACAGCGACAGCAGCATACGGAATCAGAGCGGCAAGGCGCTGACCACTGGCGAAGTAGCTGAACCCGGCAAATGCTGCGACTGCGAACAGAAACAGGAGGATGAACGATATCCACAGCAGAATCGGCGAAGGACCGCTGTGAGCAGGCTTCTGATGTTGATGTTCCATAGAGGCGTAACCCTAACAGCTAGACGAACGTCGAGCAAACGCTGACAGTCTGCCATGATCTTCATGGTTCATTGTCAATAGTCACCCTACGGGTTGCCGACGGTGCATTATAGCACATGCTTGTTCCTGCCCCTTCGCCTGCTAGAATGACAGAGGTTTCGCCTGGGATGTGCAAGTACAAGGAAAAATCTGTGAAGTGGCGTGTTGAACTCCACACTCATACGTTGTGGTCGAAGGACTGCATTGTTCGCTTCGAAACGATTCTCCAGCTCATGGATCAGCGCGGAATCGACCGGCTCGCCATCACCGATCACAATACTGCAGAAGGGGCGCTGCAAATGCAGCAGCTCGCGCCAGAGCGGATCATCGTTGGTGAGGAAATCATGACGAATCAGGGCGAACTGCTGGGTTATTTCATGCAGGAGTCCATTCCCGAAGGGTTGAGTCCCGACGAGACCCTCAGACGTCTGCGCGATCAGGGAGCGGTGATCAGCGTCTCGCATCCGTTTGACCGATTGCGTAAAGGCGCGTGGCAGGAAGCAGAGCTGCTGAAGATCATTGACCGGGTAGATGCCATCGAAACGTTCAACTCGCGTTGTATCTTCACCGAAGACAACCTCAAAGCAGCGCAGTTTGCCCAGCGGTACGGGCTGATGCGGACGGTTGGATCAGACGCGCATTCGCGACCGGAATATGGGCGCGCCACGCTGCTCATGGAGGCGTTTGACGGTCCTGTCGCCTTCATCGCCGCGCTGGGCAGCGCGCAGGCTGATCAGCGTTACAGCCCGGTCTGGGTGCATGCCAACAGTAAGACGGCGAAGTGGTCGAAGAAGCTCGGTCTGCGCCGCCGTCTATGGGAGGGCGGCTAGCTGCTCTGCCTGTCGTGAGCGGTCTGCAAAACGTCGCCGCCGATGTCCGCCGCTAGTCCCGGATCGGCATTGTCCTCGATGACGATGGCGATGGCAACACCGCGTCCGTTCTGAAGTGTTGTGAACCCGATGAACCAGGCGTGGGTTTCGTCGCCCGCATGCGCCAGCGCCGCGTGTCCTCCAACGTCAATCCCTGGACGCCCGGCGTTCTGGGCGGCGCCGTTGATGACGGCTTCCCGCATGTAGTCCTGCAGCAGTCGTGCGGTGCTGATTGTCGCTATCGGAAACGTTGGGGTCGTCTGGACCAGGCGTTCCCAGCTTCCATCGCTGTCGTCGCTGCGGGTTCGCATCGCATAGAGCAGGGCAGGCGGTGGTGCATTGCCATCGTTGACGATGCCGGCGCTGATCACTGCCATCATCAGGGGACTCACGACGATGTCGCCCTGACCCAGTGCATCGGCGATTATGGAAGAATCGGCGGCAAACGGTGCGCTTTCAGCCGCCGGGGGTTCGACGATGGCTGTCGGAAAACCTGGCAGGCTTGGCGTATCCTCGACGTGGAAAGTCTCCATCATCGCGGTGATCACCGTGTCGCCGATTTCCTCGGCAAAGGCTGCAAAGGGGGATGGACAGGCATAGATGTAGGCTTCCTGAAGCGTCAGAGCGCGCTCAGGCAGTCGAACGGCACACTCCAACACAACGTTCTGGGCAGTGCCGCCATCCCTCGATATGCCTGCCAGTTCGAACGGAAGTGTGCTGGACTCAAACCGTCGGTCTGCTGGGAACTCAATGAGGCTGGCGGCAGCCATCAGAGGTGTTTGCAGAGCGCTTCCGGGCTGGTATCGCCCCTGCACGACGCGGTTGAAGAACGGATCGCCCGATTGTGACACCAGCTGATCCCAATCGGTATCGAGCGTGTTTGGATCGTAGGTAGGCAGACTGACCGCCGCCAGGATATCGCCAGAAGGCACATCGATCACTACTCCTGCACCGGCGAACCCCCTCAGTCGCTCTGCCAATCGCTGCTGGATGTCGGCGTCCAGCGTCAGCATGATGTCGCCGCCGGCGGGCCGGTGATGCAGCAATTCGCCCTCCAGCGCTTCTGCTATGGTGATCGGACGGTCAGACCCGGTCAGATGACTATCGAAGGCAAGCTCAACGCCGCTCGCGCCGTAGCGCAGACTGTAGTAGCCGAGGACGCTGTAGGCAGCGGGAACGTGATACTGGCGCTGCATCGGCGCACCGACTCCCGACCTTGCCGGGGACGAACTGACGAGAACATGTCCATTGCGGTCATAGATGCTGCCGCGCTGCACTGCTGCCGCCGCTTCGAGCAGGCGCGGATTATCGGGGCGTCCCAACAAGGTCGCTGCGCCATCGACCACCCAGTAGGCGGCTGAGAGCGCAAGCGTGGCAAAAAGCATCAGCAGTACGCCCAGGAGTCTCTTCGTCTCACGCTGGAAAAGCAAGCGCCTGTTCTCCTGCCGAAAGTCTAAGCATCAAGCCGATCAGCACAAAGTTGGTGATCAGAGAGCTTCCGCCGTAGCTCATGAACGGGACAGTCACTCCGGTCAGCGGGACGACTTTGAGGACTCCGCCGATGATCAGAAACCCCTGGATCGCCAGCAGCGCGCTGAGACCCACGCCGAGCAGCGCCGGGAAAGGGCGCAGTTCGACGGTATTCCGCAGCCCGCGCATGCAAATTAACGCGAAGCAGAACAGCGCCGTGACAATTCCAACCAGCCCCCATTCTTCGGCGAGCGCAGCGAAGATGAAATCGGAATGAATGACCGGGATGTAGGTCGGTGAACCTTGCCCGATTCCCTGCCCGAAGACCCCTCCGGATGCGACGGCGATCAGGCTTTGCACAATCTGATAAGCCCGTCCATCTGCTTCCAGCCAGGGGTTGAGCCAGGCATCGACCCGCAGGCGCACGACTCCAAAAAGGATGTAGGCTGCGGCGCCTGCAGCGAGCGCCAGGATGCTGCCGCCGATTAGCAGTCGGAGCTGACCACTGGCGACGTAGACCAGGGTAAGGAAGACCAGGAAAAAGATCGCCGCTGTGCCGAGATCACGCTGCCAGACCAGCACAATCACAGACAGTCCCCACATCAGCAGTACCGGACCGACCACGCGGGGCGTGGGTGTCTTGCCGAACGCCGCATGCTCGACCCGCACGACGGCGTACTGCTCGGCGAGGTAGCTGGCGAGGAAGACCACCAGCATGATTTTCAGAGGTTCAGACGGCTGGAAATAGAAATCGCCCAGGCTCAGCCACAACGCCGGCGCGCCAGAGATGCCGGAGGGATTGCTGCCAAAACGGATCGTCGCGACGAGCAGCGCCAAGCCTCCGAAGAGGAGGGTGTAGCGGTATTGGCGCAGCAGGACGATGAGTCGTGGAAAACCGGCTGTGGCGATCATCAGGATCACAGCCAGCGCCAGCCAGATCGTCTGGCGCGCGGCGAAATTCGGCGCGACTCGCTCGATGATGATCAGTCCCCACCCGGAAAGGAACATCGTTACTGGGAAGATGAACGGGTCGCAGTGCGTGAGCGTTCGACGCAGCAGAGTGCTTCCGGCGACGGCACATACCAGCCAGACCGCAACGACCAACCAGACAGAGGAGTCGCGTTCTGGTTGCGCGATAGACAGGGCTGCTGCGTTGAGTGCCAGGAATACGAAGCTTAGCGCAAGCAGCAAAGGTTCCAGACGATTTTGATGCCAGCGCCGCTTCTCAAAGGAATCTGCTTCCAGTGACCCTGCCCGCATCGCCGCGCGCTTTCTCAAGGAATAAAGCGTTCGAGAATCGGTCCGAGACGCTGTACAGCTTCCTTCGACAGCTTTTCGCGGTCAGTCATGATTGCCGTATCCAGCGCATGATGGCAGCCGCAGTCTTCATCTTCCTCGATGTAGCGTACCAGATTCGCGAGTGCCTGCTGCGCCAGGGTCAGATTTCGGTGAAGAGTCTGCACGACCATCTCGACGTTGACCGGCTCCTGATGCCAGACATCGTAATCGGTCACGTGTGACATGGAGACGTAGCACATCTCCGCCTCACGGGCGAGGAACGCTTCAGGGCAGGTCGTCATGCCGATGATGCTGCACCCCCACTGGCGGTAGATGTTGCTCTCACCGCGCGTGCTGAAGCGAGGTCCCTCGATGGTTATGGACGTACCGCCTTGATGCGCCGTGCCGCCTGCGGCACGCACCGCCTGGACCGCCAGTTCGCTGAGCGCGGTGCAAAACGGATCGGCGACGCCGACATGGGCGACCAGTCCGGTATCGAAGAAAGAACGTCCGCGATCCTGGGTCGTGTGATCGAAGAGCTGGTCAGGGATGACGATGTCGCCTGGTCGGTGATCCTCGCGCAGGGAACCGCAGGCATTGACGCCGATGATCCGCTGCACGCCAAGCATTTTCAGGGCGAAGATGTTGGCGCGATATGGAACCGTCGTTGGCGTGAAGATGTGCCCGATACCATGCCGGGGGATGAAGGCGATTCGCTTCCCGCGCAGCGTTCCGACGATGACCGGTGCGCTGGGGTTGCCGAAAGGAGTGACCACGTTGTACTGCTCGATATCGCGCAGATCCGGCATTTTGTACAGACCCGAACCGCCGATTACGCCGATGGTGACGCTTTCCATACGCCTCTACTCCAGGTGGATTCGAAATCTTCGGTTGCCAACCCCGATCACATCGCCGTCGGTGACAATGACAGAATCACCGATCGGCAGCCCATTGATTGTAGTCCCGTTTCGACTCTTGCGATCTTCCAGCCACCACTGTCCTTCGCGGAGCGCAAGGAGCGCGTGCTCACCACTGGCGAAATCATCATCCAGGGCGATGGTGTTGGTCGGTGCGCGCCCAATACTCGTGAGGGGCAGCAGCGGATGCGAAACTGCCGTCTCTTCATAACCGTCATCATTTTCAACGACTTCGACCAGCTTTCCATAAATACGCCGCTGAACCGAGGTCTTCTCGACCGCGCTGCGGAAATCACGCCAGAGGGCAATGAACAACACCGCCAGGATGCCCATCAACAGCGCACCGGAGATTAGCCGGAAGAGCAAAAGAACAAGCTGGGTATCGGGAGGCGTCGGGGTCATGATTCAGGTGGTGGCGCGACCATCTCGGTTTGCTGCTCACCGGGAGGAGAGTCTTCGAGGTAAAGAAGCTGCGTCTTGCCGATCCGTATGACATCCCCTGGCTGGAGGCGATGTTCACGAACCGCAACATCGTTAACTTTGATGCCGCCCTGGCTGTTGGCGTCGAAGACGAAGAATGCGCCGTGGCGCAAGCGCAGCTGCGCATGCCTGCGCGAGGTGAACGGATCGTTCAGGACAATCTCGTTGTCCCGTCCTCTGCCGATGTTGATGATCGCCTTGGTCAGCGCTGTAGTCTGTTCTCCGTTGATGACCAGGACCGGGTTGAGCGGAAGGCGAGATATCTCACGTTCCAGCCGTCCGGCATCGAGCACCTGGGTGGTACTCTGCGCCTCGTTCTGGTGCCGGGCATCAATCTGAATATCGCCTGGATTGAGCGCATGATCCCCGCCGATGATGACTATCGGCGCCGCGCGCATGCGACACCCCGCCGCACCCGCCAGCGAAATCATGTGCTGAGTCAGTATCTCGGTCAGTCGTGGCTGATGGATCAACAGATGATCATAGACATCGTGGTTCAGTCGAATGAGGAAGTGATCGGGCGCGATGGGGCGGGGATCGCTGTCGCCAGAGGGTATGATCGCACTTTCCAGCGCGCGTGAGAGGCGCACAGCGATGTCGTGGGGGCGGAGCGCCCTGCCGAACAACTGCGTGAATGCCCCTTCGATCAACCGCTCCAGATTGGCTTCGAGCCGTGTGAAATGGTAGTTGCCCATATGGCGCATTATAGCCCAGCGCCTCTAAGGCGACAATGAATAGCCCAGGAGCCGGCGGTATGACAACAGAAAAGGGGCGCTGTCAATACGCCCCTTTTGCGTCAGTGAATATCGCTTGAAGTTACAGTCCGCGCGCGACGAAAGCCGGTTCTTCCGGGACATTATCTGCCCAGATGTCGAAGATTTCGACATTCGTGGTTTCGGCGCTGCGCAGGGTTTCGACATAGGTGGTGAACTCATCGTTCAGCTTGGTCTCGTACTGCGCATCAGTGATATCGCGCTCTTCACGTCCCAGCACCTGAATGACATGGAAGCCAAACTGAGTTTGTACCGGGCCCACGATTGCGCCGACTGCCGCACCAGTGATGGCATCTGCGAATTCCTCGACATAGCGGCTGGGCTGCGCCCAACCCAGTTCGCCGCCCTGCTGCGCGCTGCCGTCAGTAGACAACGCCGCCGCCAGCGCCGCGAAGGAGTCGCCGGCGTTCAGTGCATCGACCACCTGCTGCGCTTCTTCCAGCGTCGCCACCAGGATGTGCCGGGCGTTGACGAAGCTGTCGGTCTTCGGGACGTCGGCAAGGACTGTATCTCGCACCTTCGTCCGCAGGACGCGCATCTCGAAGTAGTCGTTGAGGACCTCCTGCGAAATGCCGGCGCTTGAGATAACAGCGTCGAAGAAGGATGTGCGAGTTTCATTGTACTGCTGCGCACGTTCCTCAGCATTCGGCGTGGCGCTGGGCGTTGCCGAAGGCACAGGTGTCGTGGTCGCTGTCGGCTCGACTTCCGGGGTCGGGGTAACCGTCGGCGTATTTGTCGCCGTCGGCACCTGAGAAGGGGTTGGCGAAACAACCGGCGTCGGGCTTGAAGTCGCCGTTGGTGATGCCGTCGGTTCAACCACGCCGACATTGGGATCGTAGCCGAAGAACTCGTTGATCTCGTTCTGAAGTTCTTCGTCGCTCACGCTGATGCCAAGTTCGGATGCCTTCTGACGCACCAGCTCGTCCTCAATCATCTCGGTCAAGACGCGATTGCCGAGCTGATCAGGGACGCTGAGTTCGCTCAACCAGGTGCTGAAAGGCGGCTGGTTGGAGATCTGCTGGACGATGGTGTCAGAATCCATGCCGAAACTTGCCATCATCGCGATCTGTTGATTGATCTGCTCGCCCAGCAGCGCACGTTCAAGCTTGGCGCGCGACCTGAAATCGGCGACCGTGATCGTCTCGCCATTGATGCTGGCGACCGACTGACCGGGACGAATGAACTGATCAACCACGAAGGCGAGCACCAGGATCACCAGAGCAATCGCCAGAGCGATGCCGGTGCCGAGGATGACGAGACGCTGGACCGCTGCTTCGCGTTCGTGCTTGGTATGATATTCTCGCAGACGCAGCTGCTGGAGAATGCCTGTCGGCTTTGCTGCGGCTGTATCCGGCGTGTTCGGCTTGCCCGTGCCTGCCTTGGGTAGCCCCGTAGTGCTGCGTTTTGACATCGCAGTTCCTCGTATCTGGCAGTGTGCGCAGGCTAGTCAGTGATGACGATGAAGGGCAGCAGCGCCAGGTGACGGGCGCGCTTGATCTCGCGGGCGAGTTCACGCTGGCAGCGCGAGCAGTTGCCGGTCTGACGACGCGGCTTGATTTTGCCCGTTTCGGTGATGTAGCGCTTCAGCGTATCCACATCCTTGTAATCGAAGCACTTCCCCTTGGGGCAGTACTGGGTCTGGCGATAGCGGCTGCGCGCGAACGGTGCTGGGCGCTGACCGCCGCGACCCTCGCGACCCTCGCGTCCGTGACGCTCCTCGCGGACCTCGGTGCCGGCGTCTTCTGAACCAGCTTCTTCGTTATCATCCATCATGCGGCGGCGGTTATCGTCTGCCACGGCTTTTTCTCCATCTCTCAGGTATTTCAGGTTCTTGTGAACTTTCAGGTCGGGTGTTCTGGTCAGAAGGCGTAATCAGAGCCTTCGCCGCTATCGTTGTAGAAATCCACATCGCCGGGGGAGCGCCGGTCGCCGAGCAGGATCATCTCGTTGGCGACCAATTCGGTTCGATAATGTTTCTTGCCGCTGTCGTCTTCCCATCCGCGTGTCTGCAATCGTCCCTCGACATAGACCTGCTGATTCTTGGTCAGGTGCGCTTTGCAGATTTCCGCCAGGTTCCCCCAGGCTACAACGTTGAACCACTCAGTCTCCTCGCGGCGTTCCCCTTCGGCGGAAACCCAGGTGCGGCTGGTAGCGACGCTGAAGCTGGTCACAGGGCGCCCGCTCGGCGTGTAACGCATTTCGGGGTCGCGACCAAGATACCCAATGATCATGACTTTGTTCAGCCCGCGTGCCATTCCTGTTTTACTCCGCCGCAGTTCCAGCCGTGCGAAACGCTTATTCTTCGCAGCGAACCAGCAGATAACGCAGAACGTTGGGCGCCAGATTCAGGCTGCGTTCGAGTTCAAAAAGCGCGCGTGGTTCGAGCTGAGCATCGAACAGGACGTAATAGCCTTCGCGCTGTCCATCGATTTCGTACGCCAGTTTACGACGCCCCCAACGGTCAATCTTAGTGACCTGACCGAGGTCCTGTGTTTCAACCCAGCCGCGCACCTGGTCAACGGTGGTGTTCACGGCGCTGTCATCGCCGCCTTCAAGGCGCACGATGAACGTCAGTTCGTAAGAACGCTTCATGGATGGTTTGTTATCCTTCCTTGGGCTTGCCCCATCGTGCGCAGGTGCGCCAGTGATGGAGCGGAATCTTATGCGATTATTCGGTCAGATGACCTTCAGCATCGTACACGATTCGTCGTCGCATTACAACGGTTGATTCGCCATCCCGCTCCCTCGGGAGTGCGCGAGCGCCAGCCGAGAACTGGAGACTGCCAGCGCCACGACCAACCAGAAAAGCGTCACCGAAGCGTGGAAGTCGATACGGAAATAATAATGGTCGGAAGTGGCGTTGATCAGCGCTGCCAGTAACGCGGCATGATAGCCGATGATGATAGGACGCAGGTCATCGTCTGCCTCGGCGCTTCGCCACGCCCGTCTGCCGTACCAGAACACAGACCCAATGGTGATGCCAAAGATAGCCACCCCCACCAGACCTATGTGATTTGCCATGATGAAGTACATGCTGGCAGCACCGGTGTAGAGATCGTTGTCGGGAACGCCGGTGAATCCCACGCCGGTGAGCGGATAACGGCTGATCAGTCGAAGCGAGTCGCGATATTCGCCGACGCGCATCTGTGTCGCCAGATCGCTGACGGTGAACGCCTGCACAAAGCGGTCGATGTAGTCGCGAGTCTGGGGCAGCACGAGGAGCAAGCATGCCCCAAGCGCAACCAACGTCCAGAATCTCCTGTAGCCTCTGAAACTGCCGATGAACAGCAGGCTGATACCGAACGCCAGCATTGCCGCCCGCGAAAATGTCAGAATCAGCGCCAGCGTGACGACGCCCAGGATTCCCCAGGCGATCCAGCGCCGGCGCAGGACAGGGCGATTGGCGAAAACCTGCGGCGCGATCATTGCCGCCGAAATCGCCAGGAAGCCGCCCAGGGCGTTAGGATCGACCCAGGTTCCAATAGCGCGTTCGGCGCTTGCCGGATTGTCTTCGATATAGCGAATGACGCCGCCATTCGGATAGCCGATTCGTGCAAGTCGAACCAAGGTCCATTCGGCGGCGGCGTCAGGCAGCCCATAGAGCGCCAGCGAAACCAGTGCCTGGACGCCGACGGCAGCCATGACAACCAGGACGAGTCGACGGAGACTGCGCGGATCGCGCAGCAGATCCGTCAGGATGAAGACCATCCCAATGCTGAGGATCGTTTCGGCAAACTGGCGCAGGATGGTCTGGGTTGGCGGGGCGTAGCGCAGCCCCAGGATGAAGCTGACCATCAGCCAGCCGATGTACACCGCAAGCGGCGCGTGCGCCGGCGTGAGCTGAAGGGCGCGCCTACGTCCAGTCATCCACTGGAAAACGTAGACGATGATGAACGCGCCCATTGCTCCGTCGAGCAGCGTAGGGGTGATGCCGACATTGAACGGAAAAGTTCCAAATGGAAGGAGCGCCATGATGGCGATAACGCCATAAAGCGCCGCCATCATATTTGTCAGGACGTACAGCCCGACGAGTGTCCCGATGATCACCCCCGCTGCCAGGACCGGATCAAACAAGGCGATCAGCAGACCGATGATCGCGCCGCTGCTGCCGATCGCTGCACCAACCACGACGGCGTACAGCCGCCGGTTAGCCGTCGCGATCCACCGCTGAAGTGGATTAAGAACTACCATCTCTTGAAATCCTTCGTATGGCAGCAATTCCGCCGCCGATGCCCAGGCACAGCCAGGTGATCAGGCTCAAGATCAGTCCAACGCGGTAGGTCATGGGATTGTACAGGAGTTCAACCGTGTGCCGACCCGGCGGCACGATCACCGCAGAGAGCGCGCCATAAGCGCGCAGAATATCGACCGGCTCGCCATCCAACTGCGCGGTCCATCCAGGATAGTAGGGCAGGGCAATAGAGAGTGCGCCGCGCGCCCTTGCATCCGTTACGATGACGATGCGCTCCGGTGCGAACGATGCCACCTGCGCCGGCGTTGGCTCGCCGCTTTCGAGCGCCACAGGCGTCTCCAGAATGATGGTGCGGCGCGGCTGGAAAGCGGGATCGGCGAGGACGGTCAATGCTTCAGCGTCGTCTGCGGTAATCCAGGTATCATACAGGATCAGCGCGAACGGTCGAGGGGCACTCAGCCGGTGCAGGTTGACCACGCCGAAGGCATCTGGTCCGGTCTCGACGATCTCCGATGGAACGGGCAGTTCCATCCAATCGGAAAAGACGTAGCGAACGGCAAACAGCTCCCAGGCGCGCTCGTCTGGCAGGCTGCCTTCGACGATAGCGTAAGGTCCCGCCAGCCAAAGCGGGCTGATGCCTCGAATATCCTGGAGACCATATAGACTGCCGTAATTCGCCGTCAGACCTCGCAAACCATCGACGCGGAAAACGCCATCCAGATCTGCCAGCACTGATGCGACCGGCGGTGGCGCGGAAACCGCGACCTGTTCCTGCGGCTGAAGCGGGTCTACTACTGCATCGTGATTCATGTTGACGGTGAAGACCTCAAATACCAGCGTGAGGATGATCCCCCAGAGCAACGGGGCGCGGCGTTGGCGCGTCACGGCGGCGCTGATCAGCAAATAGCAGACTACGACAGCCGCCGCGGCAAGGGTGATCGCGCTGAATGCGCGCCCGTAGGCGTTTGCGCTGCCGATCCAACTCATGAAGACGAGCGCGGTGAGTGCTAGCGCGCCGTAGACACTCCGATTCAGCGCCAGTCGCAGCCTCAGCCCGGCGAGGTGCTCGCGTTCGGCATCCCAGCGTCCCAGCGCGGTGATCCCCAGCGCAGCCAGTATCGCCAGCGCTGTCACAACGAGATAGGCAGCGCGTTCCTGCCCCCGGAAGAAGCGCAGACCGGGCAAAATGCTGTAGAGCGCCGGGAAAACTGCCGCGTTGCCTCCAAAACCCCACAACAGGGCGAGGAGGGCTACGATTCCCCAGAACCAGGCATCGCGCCGGCGTCGCCACACGCCGATGAGCGCCAGGATCAAGCCGGTGACGCCGACGTACAGCGGCGACCACAAGCTGACGACGCCGGGCATGATCATCTGTACGATGTCGTGCAGCGGGAAACCGTTGTCTTTGGCGTCGAAGCCGAAATCGACCCGCGTGGTGCGGCTGAGATATTCGACGCCGGGGAGGAGTTGAACCGCCGCAATGCCGAGTGCGACCACGCCGAACCAAGCTGTGCCGGTCAGCCATTGGAGGGCGGTCGCGCGGCGCTGGAAGACCTGGAAACCGAAATAGGCGGCGAGGAAATAGGTGAGGAAGAAACTGGTCTGGGGATGACCCGCCAACCAGGACATTCCCAGAGCGAAACCGGTCCACAAGAGATAGCTGTAACGCAGGCGCGGCGCGGCTGTTGCTTCGACAATGCCCAGGGCGGCGACAGGCAGCCACACCCCCGCCTCAAGGATGGCAAGCTGAAGCAGCGGGTAGCCTGTCAGAAATCCACCGTAGCCGGCGATGATCGCTGCCGTCAGCCCGCCGAAAGGCGAACCGGTAAGCCGGCGCGCAAAGGCGTACATGAGCAGTGTGAAGCCCAGGACGTGGAACAGGGCTTCAAGTTCGAGCGCATGGTAGGTCCACCCCCCGCTCAGGTTTGCCAGCGCGAGAGTGAGCAGACGAGGAGGGTAGAAGACTGCTGCCTGCGTATCGGCGATGAACGGCAGCCCGCCGTTATTGTAGGGATTCCACAGCGGCACCTCACCCTGGGCGAAGCGTGCATACTGATAGCCCGCAAAGGTGAAGAACTGCCCGGAAAAGTCACCCTGCGTGAACGACACCTGGTCCGCTTCCGCCGATGTGAGCATACGCCAGAAGAACAGCCCCCACAGCAGAATCAGCAGGAAGACAGGCAGGATGCTGCCGAGCCGACGATCAAAGCGGTGCACGCGATACAGCCATTCAGAGATGATCATGGAGAATCCTCAGGGGGCAAGACGCGCAGGCGGCTGAGGTAGACAAAGTCATTCGCCATGCCGCCATCAGCGGTGACCACGCGCAGACGGGGAAATGTGCCATTCCCAGGGTTCTGATAGAACCCGATCTCGACTTCGTAGATGCCGGGTAGGGGCGGCGTGTCCGGGGAGAGGGTGAGAACATGGGCATCCTCAACGATCTCGCCAGGAGACCAGGTCGAAGTCGGGCGAGTCCAGTTTGCCGGCTGCGCGTCCGAACCTGCATAAATCATCACCTGCGCCGGATCGATAACATGCGCGAACACGATGTAATCCTCGGCAACCGGTTGGAGGGCGCGCCAGTACAGGGTCAGTGTGAGCGAGGCTCCAGCGTTTAGGCTGAGATCGCTAAGCTCATATCCCACCAGTTCGATCAGCCCGCCGAAGTTGACCGAAGTCGGGTTCGGAACCGCTAACGCTGATTCGCGGGGGACAATGGTGACTTCACCGATCTGGAACGTGCTGGGCAGTCCTCGACGGTCATCTGATGAACGCGCCACTTGTTCCATTCGCTGACCGGTTGCGTTCTGATACCAGCCGAGCACGACATCGGCGGTCTGCGGCGCATAGGCGTTGGCGGAAATCTGAACTGCCAGCCTGTCGCGCCAGGTGCGTCCAGCCGTCAGGTCGCTGAGTGCCATCGTCCCCGCGCCGGGATAGATGTCGCGCTGAGCGATGATCAGCCCATCCGGGCTTACGATGTGGACAAACAGGCTCCAATCCTGTGAAAACTGCGCTGCGATGGACCATCTCAGGTCTACGAACACGTAGTCACCGGGTCGGGCTTCGTCCGAGTTCACGCGGGCGTCGTGAAGCTTGATGACACCCTGCGCTGCGGGATCGTGGAAAGCCGTGATCGGCATCCCCGACGGCTCAGGTTCATTCGCCGACAAAGCGTATGCCGGCTGAATGATGGTGAACGGGGCACTGACGGCGACGCCGGCAAACCATAGTGCGACGACTGCCATGCTGGGGACTCTCAGCCGTGATGGCAGCCACGCTGTTACGCCGACCGCCAGCCAGATCAGGATTGAGGAGAGCGCGCCGAACAACAGCCGCCCCTGCGACGCGGGGGTCTCGCTAGTCCAGCGCAGGTAGGAGACAAAGCTCACCGCGATCCACAGCACTGTCAGGGCGTAAGGCAGCGCTTGCCAGAGGCGCTCGCGACTCGGTCGATTTCGCGCCACGCACGAGAAGACGAATCCAACAGAGCCGACGAATCCCACCACGCCTAGCGCGTCGAAGATGCTGTACACCCAGTTGGGCAGAGGGACGTTCATGCCGCCGAAGAAGCCCCAGAACGCCTGAAGGAAGCTGTGCCGTTCCGCCCAAAGCTGGTTGAGATTCGCCGGGATGGCGCGTCTTCCAACGATGTCAAGAAAGACGTTCAGTCCGGTTGGGTCGCCATAGAGCAGGGCGTTACGCAGATACCACCAACCGGCGATCAGAACGGTAAGTCCGCCGGCTGTGACGCCGCCCACGAGCAACGGCGTCAGACTGCGATAGCGCCAAGACAGCAGCAGCAGACACAGCATGACAAGCGGGATGTGAAAGCCGATATTGAACTTTGCCAGCATGCCTGCGCCAATGCTGATTCCCAGGGTGGCATAGGCACGCCATCTCGGCGGATGCTTCGACCGGAGAAGGAGAACGATCTGAAGCGTCACCAGGTTGCCGAGCAGCGTCGAAAGATTGTCGTTGTTGGCAGAGCCGGAGATGAACAGGAACATCGGCAGGAAGGCGTTCATCGCTGTGGCGCCGAGGATGATTTCCGGGCGGTGAGGGAACAGACTTCGAGCCAGGGCGAAGGTCACCCACACCGTCGCTGTGCCGAGAATGACCGAAAGGAACCGCGCCATGTGCACCGCCAGGACGGTCCCTCTCCAGGGGAATACTTCCGCGTCCAGGCGGTGGACAATCATGTTGACGTTTCCGTCTGGACGCATGACGCCGATGTCGGCATGCGGATTGATACGGCGGACCTCATCGATATCGCCAGTATCGATGCCTCCGGTCAGCGCTGCCGCCAGCACGTAGTAAAGGGGTGGCTGACTGCCTTCCTGTCGCCAGGCGGTTTCGACTCCCGCTGCCTGTACAGGGAGAACAAGGCTGTTATCTGCCAGAGTCTTGACCATCGGGTAATGCCATAGTTCGTCCGACGCCTCGAAAACGGGCGTGACGATGCTGTAGATCGCGCCAAGCAGGCAGTAGGTGACAATGAGCAGCGTGCGCCATCGGTTCAGCGTCATTTTCGCTGCCCAATAACCACCTGGTCGAAAAAAACAGCGGTATCCTGGGCAATCTGCGCCCAGTCAAACGACTGCGCCAGTCGCGCGCTCCCGGCTCTCAGCCTCGTCTGCAATGCCTCGTCTCCCAGCAGGTTGAGAAGCGCGTCGGTCAGGACGACAGGATCGCCGGGTGGAATCAGCCTCATGTTGGTTCCGTCCTGAAAGGATGGTACCGCCACGCGGGGATGCGTCGTCACGATGGCGCAGCCCAGGCGAATCGCCGCCATCAGGCTGCCTCGGCGGTACGAAGCGCCGTCGGCATAGGGCAAAGCCACCAGGTCGGCAGCGGCGAGAAAGCCGGCAACGTCCTGCTCAGGAAGGTATCCTGTCCGAAAGACCGTATCCTCCAGGTGAAGGTTGACGATCAATGCTTCGATCTCGCGCGTATAAGCCAGATTGGAAGGATCGCTGTCCCCGGCAACCGCGCCGACCAGCGCCAGTCGCGCCCGGATGCCGCGATCCAGGAGACGGCGGCAGGCGCGCAGCAGAACGTCCAAACCCTTGCTGGTGTTGACCAGCCCGAAGTAGGCGATCAACGCTTCGTCCGCAGTGATTCCAGTACGGCGGCGGAACACTTCCCGGTCGGCAGGTGCGCCGGAAAGGATGTTGCTTCCGATGGGGATCAGGCGGACTGACGGCAGATCGGCGAGGTCCGCCGCGTCTTCATGGTTGGTGACGATTGCGCCCCGTGATCCTCTCGCCAGTTTGCGGACGATCCAGGGACGCAGAGGACCGGCTTTCGGGAACAGATATGGGAAGCGCAAATCGTGAAAGGTGGTCACCACCGGAAAGGGGCGCAGCAGTTCCGGCAGGAAATGGATGATGGGCGACATCCTGTAGGCGGCGGTCTGATACTGAAGGTTGAGGACATCGGCGTTGATGTCGCGTGCCCAGCGGCGAATCGTCGAGACCGCGCGGGGACCCCACCTCTGCACTGCATCAGAGACAGAAACGGAATCTATTTTGCCACCGACTGCCGGCGGTGTAGTGAGCACCGATACAGTGTGCCCCTGCGCTGCCAGTTCGCGTGCCAGAATCGCCGTGTAGGCGCCGACTCCGCCCTGCATCGGCGGATATTCGCCCGTTATGATGCCGATCCGCATCAGGTGACCTTCAAGCCTGAACGCAGGACTTCGAGATACTGACGTACTCGTTCGCGGCGAAGCGGGCGTTTCAGCCCCAGCACCCCTTTGGCGGCTTCAACCCCGATCTGCGCGGCGTACGAGGTCAGTAGAAAGAGGCGCAATCCGTTCGCGGCGAGTGCGCCATGATACTTGCGGAAATAGCGCAGTTTGCTTTGCTGAAAATGAACGTGTCGGCGTGCCACGACCTGATCGGTGCTCTTGCCGCCATAATGGATGATCCTGGCATCGCCCAAAAAGGCGACACGCCAGCCCACATCCTTCGCTCGACGACACCAGTCCATCTCCTCGGAGTACATGATGTACCCTTCGTCCAGACCGCCGATCTGCTCATAAACCTCGCGGCGCGCCATCAGCGCCGATCCCTGCACCCAATCGACCTCGAGCGTGGCATCGTCTGGCGCGTCGGTCACGTAGAAACGCTCCAGCACTCCTCGCGGCGCATAGCCTTGAAGCCAGGTGCTCTCGAAAATGCCGGTGAGCAGTGTCGGAAACCGCCGCCGCGAAGACTGAGTGGTTCCATCCGGGTTAAGTGTGTGCGGACCGACAATTCCCACGTCGGGACGGCTATCAAGATACTGCTGCATTGCCAGCAGCGCATCCCCGATGATGACGGTATCGGGATTGAGCAGCATCAGATAGCGTCCATCCGCCTCGCGCAGGGCGAGGTTCGTCCCTTTGGTGAACCCGACGTTCTCTGATTGAGCGAAAAGGCGAACACCAGGGAATGTGGCGCTTATGTGTTGGGCAGTTCCATCGGTGCTGGCGGAGTCGATCACCAGGATTTCGACTTGACCGGGAGTGGTGTTCGCCAGGATGCTTCGGATGCAGGCATCCAGCAGATCCCGCACGTTCCAGCTCACAATCAGAACTGAGATGTCCATTACCACCGTCGTTCCTAAAGGACTGCGCAGCACGGATTTTACCAGAAGTTTGCAATCCCCCGTTTTCTGAAGGAATTCTGATTACATCTGCGGGCGATCCTATAGTCAGGTTCAAGACAACGAAGCAGACTGATGGAGGGATGACATGAACAAGATGCGGATGCTGCTGGTTGCAGCGGCGGTAGCGGTAGGACTGACCGGGACAGTGGCGGTGAATGCACAGGACAGCGCTGGTCCGGGACTGCTTCAGGGACGGGCGCGCCCAGGGATGCAGATCGTGCGCGAGGTCGCGGAGATCATTTCGGCGCAGACAGGGCTGAGCGCGGCGGAACTGCTTCAGCAGATTCGCCAGACGGATCAGACGCTTGCCGAGATCATCACCGCCAATGGCGGCAGTGTCGAGACGGTCTCGGCAGAGGTGATTGCAGCCATTACCGCCGACATCACCCAGGCGGTCACCGACGGACGGCTGACCCAGGAACGCGCCGATGAGATCCTGGCGAATCTGCCGCAGGCGGTGGCGGACGCTCTCAGTAGAGACCCTCAGCGCGGCGGTGGCGTGGAGCGAGGACTCGGTCACATACTGCGGGATCGCGCCCTCATGAAGGCGGTAGAAGACGCTACCGGACTCCACCCACGCGAAGTCCTTGAGCAATTGCGTTCGGGTAAGGCGCTGGGTGAGGTGATCACCGAGAATGGCGGCGACCCACAGGCGGTCATCGATGCAACGCTGACGGCGGCGACCGAGCGACTGGCGCAGGCAGTGGAGAACGGTCGCATCACCCAGGAGCAGGCTGATGAGCGTCTGGCGCAGCTAGAGTCCCTCCTCAACGATGTGATGAGCGGCACGCTGCGCGAACGTCTTGCGGCGAACGGTTCTGCTTGACCACTGGTCGCGGTGTATTCCAGATTTGAGGCGCAGCGAACCCCGGCATTCGTCGGGGTTCGCTGCTATGCTGTCGAGGTGGGCAGATGGAACAGGCGCGCGGCATTGGCTGATGTTGTCGCCGCCATCAGATCGCCGGAGATATGGTGCAGCGCCGCCAGTCGTTCGACCATCAGCGGGATGTAAGCGGGTTCATTGCGTTTGCCCCGATGCGGAATTGGGGTGAGAAATGGTGCATCCGTTTCGACCAGAAGGCGATCTACCGGCACATGCCCGGCGATCTGCCGCAGGTCATCAGCTTTCTTGTAGGTGATCGGTCCAGTGAATCCAAGGTAGAAGCCGATCCGCAGTGCGCGTCGGGCGATCTCCGGCGCTGCCGAAAATGAGTGCAGGACGCCCGGTCCATCACGCAGGGCGGGGGGCAGCGTCGCGCTCCAGGACTCCAGGATAGCAATGACATCGTCGCTGGCGTCACGGTTGTGAATGATGACCGGCAGTTCAAGCCGGGCTGCCAGCGCAAGCTGCGCCTCGAAGGCAGATTTCTGGACCGCTTTGGGACTCAGGTCCCAATGATAATCCAGCCCAATCTCGCCAATGGCGATCACTTTTTCGGCGCGCGCCTGTTCTTCGATGGCTTCCAGCATGTGCGGTTCGAATCCTGCCGTACTGTTCGGATGGATGCCGACCGCAGCGAAGACAGCGTCATACTGCCGAGCCAGCGCAATTCCGGCTGCGCCACTCTCGACATCGATTGCCGGGTTAACGATGATGCTGACGCCAGCCTCGACGGCGCGGCGGATGACTTCAGGGCGGTCTTCGTCGAAGGCGTCGAAATTGAGGTGACAGTGCGTGTCGATCACCCTACAGCCGATTCTCCGCCTTGAGCTGATCGTAGTCAGCCCTAACCATCATCTCGATCAGTTCCTCGAAGGTGACCGTTGGCTCCCAGCCCAGTTTTAGCTTCGCCTTGCTGGGATCGCCGATCAGGAGATCGACCTCTGCCGGGCGCATGAAGCGCGGATCCTGAACGACATAATCGCGCCAGTCGAGATCGACAGCGGCGAAAGCGACTTCGCAGAGCTTCTGAACGGTATGCGTTTCTCCGGTCGCGACCACATAATCGTCCGGCGTATCCTGCTGGAGCATCATCCACATGGCGCGCACGTAGTCGCCGGCAAAACCCCAGTCACGCTGTGCGTCCAGGTTGCCGATGCGCAGCTCGTTCGTCAGCTTCAGCGAGATCATCGCCGCATGACGGGTGACTTTGCGGGTGACGAACTCGTAACCACGACGGGGCGATTCGTGATTGAAAAGGATGCCGCTGGTGGCGTGCAGCCCATAGCTTTCGCGATAGTTGACGGTGATCCAGTGCCCGTAGACCTTTGCCACTCCGTAGGGACTGCGCGGATAGAACGGCGTGGATTCTTTTTGGGGGACTGCCTGTACTTTGCCGAACATCTCGCTGCTCGACGCCTGATAGAAGCGAATGGATGGGTCCACCGTCCGGATGGCATCGAGCATGCGGGTCACGCCGAGGGCGGTGACGTCACCCGTCAATACCGGCTGCTGCCATGAGGCTGGGACAAAACTCTGCGCTGCCAGGTTGTAGATTTCCGCCGGCTGCGCGTCGCGGATGCTCTGGATCAGGCTGGTGAGATCCGTCAGATCGGCGGACAGAAGATGAATCTTGTCCTGAATGTGCTTGATGCGCTCGTAGCTGACAGTGGTGGTGCGCCGGATGATTCCAAAGACCTCATAGCCTTGTTCCAGCAGCAGTTCTGCCAGATAGGACCCGTCCTGACCGGTAATCCCGGTGATAAGCGCTCGTTTCGTCATGAAATGTTTCATCCAGGGTGTTGTGGGCAGGAGCATGACGAGGGCAGATCAAGATCCGCCCTCGCCAAAATGAATCGTTTAGCGTGCGAGGTCAGCCGTTTCCAGAAGCCGAGCCGTCTTCGGGCGTCTCAGTTGGAAGCGGACGTGCCACGGCAACCGGCAGTTCATTGAGATCATAGGTCTCGCCGTTAAGGGTCAGGCGTACGTACTGGCTGGAGACCCAACCGACGGTGCCGTCATAGGTCGCGCGCAGCCAGGAGCCATCCTCATTGCGCGCGTCGATGGTCACAACCGTCCCGCCCGAAAGCAGGGCGAGCGACTCGGCGGCGGCGTCATCGAAGCGGCGCAGGTGCAGGTTCGTGCCGGCATTGAGATTGAAGACTTCGCCGACAATGAGGTCGCGAATTGATTCTGGCACGGCGCTGGTTGGCGCGGCAAAGGTGACCACCCCGCCGCGTTCCTCACCGGTCAGCGTGACCAGCTCGCCGAGCGATTCAATGCGTTCCAGATCGACGACGCGCCCCAACTGCTCGAAACTGACCACGAATGTGGCACTGATCCAGCCCTCGACGACAGCGCTGGCGTCCTCGTAGCGGACGAAGTACCAGTCGCGATCTTCGTTCAAACCCTGGAAGATCAGCCGGACATCGCCTGGGACCAGCGCCAGTGACTCGCCAGCGCTATCGGGCGTGCGGCGGATATGGACCCGCACACCAGGCGCAACGTTGCCGGTGAAGGCAAAGATCGTGCGATCCGGGGCGGTCGGCGGTTGCATACTGGTCGCCTGAGCGGAACCGGCGCGATTCGAGGGGACCATCGGCAGATCGGCGAGCCGCTGCCGCAGCCCACGTACATCGAGGACGGTCAGGTAGAGGGCATTGACCCACGCCGTGACGCTTCCACCATCTTCAGTGACGAAGATGACGTTGAGCCAGGTCGTCCCCGGATCAAGGTCCTCGCCCTCTTCGAGTTCCGTCGCGGGATCGATGAATTCCTCCGCATTGGGATCAGGAGTCGAACCCAAGGGCGGTTCTGGTTCCCCGGCGCGCCCCAGCACCAGCAGGACCGCACCGGACTGCACGAGACCAAGCGAGAATGCTTCCGAGCTGGGATACTGGCGCAGATGCATGTTCACACCGGGGTTCACTCTCACCCGCGCCGTCGGACCTTCGGTAGCCGGCGCGAGCGTTGGTTCCGGGTTGATCACCACGTTGGGCGTAGCGGTCGGCTCGACCTGCGCAACGACAGGTGCGGGCGTCGCAGTTGGCGGCGGCGGAACCTCGGTGGGCTGGGCGACAACCACCGCCGGAGCAGCGATCGGCGCGCTGTTGATGCTCTGGGCGACGGCAACGGGGTCCAGGAGGACGACCTGATCCCCATCCGCACCGGTGACGGCGATGGCATTGAAATAGACGCCGCCGTAAATGGAGTCAAGCGCGAGAGGGAACTCCGCGCTGATTGCGGAAGAGTCGAGTGAGACCGTGACACCGCCGGAGCGCGGCTGGACGATGGTCGATTCGACCGCGCCGGACGATAGCGCGCCGCCAAGCGGGGTTCCATCAGCCAGCGCCGCCGACACTGAGGCATCGTCTGCGGTGGCATTCACGAGCGTGAAGAGACTGGAGGTCGCGCTGATCGCTGACAGCGCTGCAGATGCTGTCGTAATGCGCGGCGCAGCGCTGTCCACGATGTAGGCGGAGGTTGCCTCGCCGGAGACAACTTCGACCACACCGGTCGCCAGTGCTTCCTGCGAGCCGGTCGGGCGCACAGCAATGTTGTAGCTGCCCGGCGCAACCTGCATGAAACCGGTGCTTTCGCCAAAAGCGAGTTTCGGCGAGACCAGCGTATCGTTGAGGAAAAGATCGACCGCTGCCGCGCCCGGCACGAGATGTGCCAGCCGCAGCGCGCCGGAATCGGCTGCCTCGGCGCGCGCCGCAGTCTGAAGAACCATGACGCCTGGATCGGCAGCGGTTCCGTAGGCGACGATGATGTAAGATTCGCCGCTGTTCAGACTGTATTCCGCTGCCGGGATGATGGCTTCGGCGAGCGCTGCACCACCGGGGACGACTGCCAGTTCATAGGTCAGGGCGGGCAGGTCCAGCGTGCCATACGGCGTATTGTAGGCAAGACCCGGAACGACGGGACGACCGTCCGTCAGGATGATGTCAACGGCAGGCGCATCTGCGATGGCGTGAATGGCGGTGAAGCGCGCTTTGCCAAACGCCACCGGGTTGAGGTCTTCCGTGAATTCAGAAAACTGGAGCGGATTGATCGACGAAACGATCAGGGTCTTCGCGCCACCTGCTGCCAGCCCGACTTCCTGCTGCCACAGGGGCGAAGTCTCACCGTTCTGAGTCACCGAAAGACTGTACGTGCCCGCCGGCACAGCAAGATAGGGACTCGGCTCTCCAAAGGCAAGATCGACAATTGCCAGAGCGCTGTTGACGTAAACGTCGACAGCGCCGGCGCCGGGCAGCGCATGAACGAAGCGCATCTGCGCTCCGTCAGCGACCTGACCCTGAGCGCTGAACACGCCAAAGATCATGATCGCCGCCGCAAGGAAGATTACAAGAGCACCTCTGCTCGTCCTGGACATTCTGCTTCTCCTTGTCCGTAACGCCCGTCACGACCGCGACGCGGGCAGACTAAGTACCTTCCTGCCACTGGCTCAGATAGCGCTCCTGTTCAGCGGTGAGTCTGTCAATACGAACGCCCATTGCTTCCAGCTTCAGCCGGGCGATTTCTTTGTCAATCGCTTCCGGCACCACATAGACCTGATTGCCAAGCGACGCGGCGTTCTTGACCATATGTTCCGCCGCGAGCGCCTGGTTCGCGAAGCTCATATCCATCACGCTGGCGGGGTGTCCTTCTGCCGCCGCAAGATTGATCAGGCGTCCTTCACCCAGGACGTAAATCGCCTTGCCGCCGACGCGGTATTCCTCGACGAACGGGCGGACCAGATGGGGCGCGCCGCTCGCCATCGCCGCCAGACCGGGCAGGTTAATCTCGACATTGAAGTGTCCGCTGTTTGCCAGGATCGCCCCGTGCTTCATCTTGGCAAAGTGATGGGTATCAAGGACATTAATGTCCCCGGTGGCGGTGATGAAGATGTCACCGACGAGCGCCGCATCTTCCATCGGCATGACGCGGAAACCGTCCATCACGGCTTCGAGCGCGCGCAGCGGGTCAATCTCCGTCACGATCACGTTCGCGCCCATGCCCTGAGCGCGGCTGGCGATACCTCTGCTGCACCAGCCGTAGCCGGCGACCACGACCGTTCGTCCAGCCATGAGCAGATTGGTCGCCCGGATGACGCCATCGAGGGTGCTTTGCCCCGTCCCATAACGGTTGTCGAACAGATGCTTGGTGTTGCTGTCGTTCACGGCGATCACCGGGAATTCCAACGCGCCCTCGCTCGCCATCGCGCGCAGGCGAATCACGCCGGTGGTGGTCTCTTCGGTGCCGCCCATGATCTCGTCGAGCAGCTCGCGTCGCGTCTTGTGGATGGTGCTGACCAGGTCCGCGCCGTCATCCATGGTGATGTGCGGACGATGGTCGAGCGCCGCGCGGATATGGTCGTAGTAGGTCTCGTTGTCTTCGCCCTTGATGGCGTAGACGGGGATTTCGTAGTGGGCAACGAGCGATGCTGCCACATCATCCTGGGTGGACAGCGGATTGCTGGCGCACAGCACGACATCGGCACCGCCCATCTGCAGCGTGTGCATGAGGTTCGCCGTCTCGGTAGTGACGTGGAGGCAGGCGGAGATGCGGACCCCGCTCAGCGGTTTTTCGGCGGCGAAGCGGTCTCTGATGGCGCGCAGAACCGGCATTTCGTGCTCCGCCCATTCGATGCGGTAGCGTCCGCCGGTGGAAAGTTCGAGATTCTTCACATCATGTTCGACAGTGGTCATAGCTTCTCCTGAATGGTCTGATTCTTCAACAGGGCGTCAAGACGATTCTGATCATCAAAGTTTGCCCGGAATCGTGCGATAAACTCTGGAACAGTGAATACGTGATTCTGCGTGCCGACCTGCTCCAGAACGTAGCAGGCGCAGAGCGCCCCGATCTCTCCGGCAAGCTTCCAGTCCCATCCGTGACTGATGCCGCAGAGAAGCCCAGCGCGAAAGGCGTCACCAACGCCAGTTGGATCGACGATTTGACCAGCCGGTACGATCGGCACATCAACCACATCGTCGTTCATGTACACGGAAGAGCCGTGTTTTCCCCGGGTGATGACCAGCACATCAATTTCACGCCGCAGATCGCTGAGCGTCATCCCTGTCTTCTCGCAGATCATGTCGGCTTCATACTGGTTGACGACCATTGCAAAAGCGCCGCTCATACCTTGGCGCAGTTCGCTGCCGGTCAGACGCGGGACCTGCTGGCTGGGATCGTAAAGGAAGCGGATGCCCCGCTCGCGGCATTCCTGAGCAAGGCTCTGCATCGCAATCGGGTCATTCGGAGAGATAACCACCAGGTCGGGTTTGCTCTCGTACACATCGCTCAGACGATAGTTTCGCGCCAGCGCCATTGCCCCGCT
The DNA here is from genome assembly GCA_016789005.1 of Anaerolineae bacterium. Lineage (GTDB taxonomy): Bacteria > Chloroflexota > Anaerolineae > Aggregatilineales > Phototrophicaceae > Flexifilum. Next base: position 38,227 of record JAEURA010000057.1, on the reverse strand, counting down.
GTAAAACGAGGCGATCTGGTTGTTTTCCAGATCAGTGTTGGCGAAAAACGAAGCCGTGAACACGGAGTCGATTTGCACCACCAGTGTGGTATCAACGCCGACGGCTTCGAGGTGATGACGATAATCGCCGAAATCCTTGCCAACCGTTCCGAAGAGTCGAGGGCGCAGACCCAAGCGCCCCAGGGTATACACGATATTCGCGGCGACTCCGCCGTAGTGACGGGTCATGTCATCGACTAGGAAGCTGAGGCTGACCTGGTCCAGCTTGTCACGGAGGATATGCTCCCTGAACTGCCCCGGAAAGCGCATCAGGTAGTCGTAGGCAATAGAACCCGTTACAATGATGTCATGCATGTTGGTGATTTCGATCTGCTGCGCGACGAATCGGAATACGGCGTGGCAGTATACCACAATCTCACGAACGCCTTACAGACTAGGCATTGGATTAGCGCCATATCGTTCGCTTCAGTACTCACTGGGATGAGGAATGACTCTGTTTGATGGAAGGCGTCTGACCAACGCGACGTTTCGCCTTGACGTTGAACGTCTGCGAGTGGGCTACTACTCCGACAAGTATTTCGAAAATGTCGTTGGAATCCTGGAGTCGCTGCGCCATGCCGGGTACACATTTGGTGGAAACGGTGCGCGTGCGTTGCCGGTTGATGTTCACCGTGTTCAGACCGGTGATATGCTCGTCGAAGCGCAGATCTTCACCCGACGCAGCAATCGCGCATTGATCGCCGGTATTGACGTGGCTCTGGCAATGCTGCGCCACGCCGCCGGGCTGAACGTCGCGGGCGGTTTTACTGAAACGTGGCGCAGCCTGCATGTTGAGTCAGTCCAGGATGGCGTTTTCGTCCTTTACGACGGGCATCCCGAAAATATCATGCCGGTGATCCGGATACGCGGACGTTACCAGGACTTTGCCCTGCTGGAGACGCCGATTCTGGGCGTGCTGACCCGCGCCAGCCGCATAGCCACAAATGTCTACGATGTCCTGGAAGCCGCCAATGGTAAACCGATCCTATACTTCCCGGCGCGCTTCGATCTGCCGGACGTGCAGTCTATAGATGGTTACGCCTACTGGCTGGCGGTACAGCGCTACAACCACGATAAGGGGAAACAGGTTCAGCCGTCCGTCAGCACAGATGCGCAGGCGGCATGGTGGGGCGGAAAGGGTGGCGGAACGGTCCCGCATGCGTTGATAGCAGCGTTCTTCGGCGATCTTGTCGAGACGATGATCGCTTTCGCGAGCGCCCTGCCTGTCGATGTTCCGAGGATTGCGCTGGTGGACTTTGACAACGACTCAGTAGGCGCGGCACGCGCTGTCATCGACGCTTTCTGGGAACGCCGCCTGGCGGCGTTGCGCGCTGGCGATAACGACGCGGTGCGCCGCTGGAGGCTGGATGGTGTGCGGCTGGATACCAGCCCCAATGTGCGCGACGTGTCGCTGGATGCTGACGACCCTACCGGCGTATCGCCGAAGCTGGTGCGCCTGGTGCGGGCGGCGCTGGACCAAGCCTGGGAGGGATGGCGCGTCCCAGTCGGGTATGAGGATGAGGCGAAGCAGTTTGCCCACAACGTCAAAATCGTCGCGACCGGCGGCTTCAATCGTGACCGCATCGTGCAGTTCGAAAGCGAAGGCGTCCCAGTCGATATCTACGGAGTTGGGTCATCGCTCCTGCGCAACGATTCGACGACGAACGCCGATTTCACGATGGATGTCGTTCGTGTCGAAATCGAAGGGCGGTGGTTCGACATGGCAAAGGTCGGGCGCAGGGCGAACGACAATCCCGATCTGGAATTGATCGATCTGGAGGCGCTATGACCGCGAACAAGGGACACCATCGCGAACCTCGGCTGGTCACGGGCCGCGGAGGCACGCGGTTGTTTTCGATTGCGGCGCTCGCCGAACGAATTCGTGAGGAATTCATGCTGGAATTTCGGGATACGGAGGCGCTGCGAGAAGCGGACACACCCTCCAGACGGATGAGACTGGTGCTGGCGGTGACGGATTACGTGGTCGCGGTGGAGTCGATCTCGATGACGAGCGACGATAAGGCGGCGCTCATGCAGCGTGTTTACAGCGAACTGTTCGGCTATGGCGCGCTTGATCCCTTCCTGGCTGATCCGCGCGTGACGACGATTGCCCTTAACGGTGCAGAACGAGCGGCAGTGCGTTATGGACATGACGAACTCACAGATGTGTCGCCGCTGTTTGAAGATGGCGATCAGCTTCAGACCATTGTGGATCGTCTCCTGCTCAATGCCGGCGCGTCGCTCGTTTCCGATTCGCCGATCATCGAAACCGGGTTGAATGTAGGCGACCGGCGCGTCAGCCTGAGCGTAGTCACGCCAGCCTTCGGCGTGAGCGTGTCTGCCGATATTCGTCTTCATCCCCAGTCGCCGCCATCGCTGGACCTACTCGTCGAACAGGGCGTTCTCAGCGCTGAAGCTGCGGACGTGCTGCGCAGACTGACGACTTCGAACTATGGACTGGTCATCGCCGGGGAGACAGAGACCGGCAAAACCACGCTGATGAATGCTCTTGCCCTGGAGTATGGGGGAGGCGGGGCAGCGGTGGAGCGCACCGGGGAGATGCGCTTGCCTGAAACCTTCGTGCGATTTCAGCCGACCTGGGGCAGCGGCGACGCGGCGCCTATCGCCTTCGGCGAGCGGCTGATCGAGTCGCTGAGCGCCGCGCCGCCTCTGCTGATGGTCGATGAGGTGCGCGCCGATGATCCGACGGCGGTCGCGCCGCTCCTGCGCGGCGAGGACGCTCCGCGTCAGTGGTGGGTGTTTCGCGGTGCGCCGGATCACAAGAGGCTGCAGAGCGCCCTGGGGATGCTGGCGCGGCGCGCTGAACCGGGCGCAGGCGAGGCACTGGTCCATGCGCTGTACGAACGACTGCCGTTCGTGGTCTCTGTAGCGCGCATTCAGGGGCGACTGAAGCTGTTCAGCATCGCCGAGTGGCAGTCTCGCATCGATACCGATTACCCGGACTACGTTCAGCTCTTTCGCTACGATCAGGGGGCTGCGCGGCGAACCGAAGCGCTCTTCGCGCGCTGGCTGTGAGGCATGAGAAAGCGAACCACATCGAAGCAGCGAGCGTCGTTTGTCCGCCGCCTCGATGTCACCGGAGTGATGGTTCAGCCGCCCAGGACGGCTCGGCGCAGCCCCGCTTCGAAGGGCGGACGGATGATCCCTTTTTCGGTGATGATGCCGCTAAGGTATCTTGAGGGCGTAACGTCAAATGCCGGATTGCGCGCCCGGAAGGTTGGTGGGACCAGTGCCAACCCGTAGGGGGCAAGAACTTCCGCTTTGTCGCGCTCTTCAATCGGGATATCCGCGCCGGATGCCAGGGCGAGGTCGACTGTGGAAATCGGAGCTGCCGAGTAAAACGGGATGCCGTGTTCTTTTGCCAGAATCGCCACCTGATACGTGCCGATCTTGTTGGCGAAATCGCCGTTCGCGGCGATACGGTCAGCACCGAGCACCACCAGTTTGATTTCACCGCGTGCCATGTAGAAACCGGCGGCAGTGTCGGGGATGATGTCGTAGCTGACGCCGAGCTGTTCCAGTTCCCAGGCGCTCAATCGTGACCCCTGCAGACGAGGGCGTGTCTCGTCAAGAAGGACGTGAAACTTCTTGCCCTGTTCGTGGGCGGCGCGGATAACCCCCAGCGCCGTTCCGTAATCGACGGTAGCCAACCCGCCGGTATTGCAGTGATGCAGCACCGTGTCGCCATTTCGAATAAGTTCTGCACCGTAGGCGCCAAGCTGCTGGTTGATCGCCACGTCTTCGTCGGCGATGCGCTCTGACTCTTGGAGCAGTACTGTGCGTATCTGGTCGGGGGTGGCATCTGAAGAGGTTTTGACCCTTCTGAGCATTCTGTCTACGCCCCAGGCGAGATTGACAGCAGTCGGGCGAGACGCTTTGAGGATAGCACCCGCAGCCTCAAGGTCGGCGATCAGGGCTTCATAGGTCGCCGCCCGGCTTTGAACTCCTGCCAGCGCCATGCCGAACGCCGCAGAAGCGCCGATGGCAGGCGCGCCTCGCACGGTCATATTGGTGATAGCGTCGGCAACTTCCTGGAAGGTGCGAAGATCGACGAATGCCAGCTCCCAGGGGATGAGTCTCTGGTCAATCATGCGGACATATCCGTCCACCCATTCTACGGTACGCATCACAGGTATCCTTCCGTTCAGCCAAGCCGGACTGGCAATAGGGTTCACGATGTTGCCGGAACAGCATCGCGCGCTCATAATAACGGTTGCAGCGTATGACACCAACGGTCAACGTGAAAGGAAACCGGAATGGATTTCCCGTCGTTCTACGACCCCGAAAAAGTTGGAACTCTGTATGTCCCGGATATAGCCGGTGCGATCAGCGTCGGACGTGCACTGGACCTGTCGCCTTCTGCACAGGCACAAGTGAAGACTATCCTGCTGCTGGTCGATCCTCAGGTGGACTTCGTTCACGAGGACGGCAAGCTGAGCGTCCCTGGAGCGGTTGAAGATACACGACGAACCATCGAGTGGATATTCACCAATCTGAACCGGGTGACGACGATAGCGGCTTCACTGGATAGTCATCTGCCGATTCAGATCTTCTCGCCGGCGTGGTGGAGCGACCGGGGGGGGCTGCATCCCGAACCCTATACCGTTATTCGCAGTTCAGACGTGAGCGCAGGGGTCTGGAATCCACTGTATGACGATGAGTGGTCGATCTCATACGTCTCCAAGCTGGAGGCGCAAGCCAAGAAGGAGCTGATGATCTGGCCCTACCACACCCTGATCGGTACACCTGGACACTCGATCACGCCGGCGCTCTATGAAGCGATTGCCTATCACGCCAGCGCGCGTCAGACGCAGCCCGTGTTCCTCGAAAAAGGGATGATCCCCAAGACGGAGTATTACTCCATGCTCGAACCAGAAGTGAAGGTCACCGATCATCCCATGGGGGAATTGAACATATCATTTCTCAACATGCTGGCATCCTACGACCTGATATATGTCGCGGGTCAGGCAGAGAGTCACTGCGTCCTAGAAACGGTAGCGTCGATCATGCGTTACTTTGCCGATCAGCCGGCAGTGCTGCGCAAGCTGCGCATCCTTGAAGACTGCATGTCTCCGGTGGCACATCCGACCATCGATTTCGCCGAGATCGCGCGCAAGAAGTTTCGGCTCTATGCTGAACAGGGGCTTCAGATCGTCAATTCGAGGATGCCGATTCGCTGATCATCTGAGCAGAGAAAGAAGTGGGGCAGCCCCGGACTTCCCCACTTCTTTCACAGGCTACTGAACCTGATTTGCCGCATTCACGACCGAGGTGAGGATGTTGATCGGTGCGCCGCCGCGATCATAGGTGACGCCGCCGAAAGAAATCCACTGGGGAGCGCCATCACCATAACGCACCATCGTCGCCGGCGTACCAGTGACGCCCATGTTGCTGGCGAGCGCAAGATCGATAGATACCTGATCGATGTCGCTGGAGCAGGCGAGCATGTCGCTGTAGCTGATGCCCAGGTCCTGAGCAAGAAGTCGCCCGACATCACGATTGTAGCGGCCCGTCGTCGCGTAGTTGTACATCAGGTCCTTCCCCTTCCAGAACGCGCCAGGGCTGAGCTGGTCAGCACAGACGAGGAGCTGACCCGTGAAGTTGCTGAGTTCACCACCGGTGGTGGGCATGATACGATATTCGAACTTGGCTTTGCCGGTGACAACCTGTTCCTGGATGAATTGCTGCATGGTGGGATGATAAGCCTGGCAGTGTGGGCAGGCGAAATCGGCGAATTCGATGAGCGTGATGGGCGCTTCCGGGTTGCCCAGCACAAATGCGCCGTCGCTGGTCCGCGACTGAGGGATCGTCGCATAATCGACCTTGGCGGCGTTGGCACTGCCGAGGACGATGATCAAGATGACCGCGACAACGGCAATCACGACGACTGCGCCGATGACCAGTAATCCCCGCTGCCGCTGCGCGCCGACGGCAGGGGCGGCTTCCTGGCGCGGTGTTTTGTTCACTGCGGAAGTGGACATACAATTCTCCTCGGTAGACCATGATTCGAGTGATTTTAGCTGAACTCGCCAGATGGCTCAATCAGGGTTTGGTGAGAGGTTCGGCGGGATTACACAAAATTTACATTTTCCAACGAGAGGAGCCGCGCGATGCGCGCCATTGACCTGATCGCCAAGAAACGGGATCGTGAATCGCTGACGACCGATGAGATCACCTGGCTCGTCGAGCACTATACCCAGGAGGATGTGCCCGACTACCAGATGTCGGCGTTCGTCATGGCGGTGTATTTGAACGGCATGACACGGAAAGAAACAGCCGATCTGACGCTGGCGATGGCAAGATCGGGCGAACAGCTTGATCTTTCCGACATTGGCGATTACTGGGTGGACAAGCACTCTTCGGGCGGGGTGGGGGACAAGACCACGCTCATCGTCCTGCCTCTGGTTGCTTCATGCGGTGTGCCGGTCGCCAAGATGAGCGGGCGCGGATTGGGGATGTCAGGCGGTACGATAGATAAGCTCGAATCCATCCCCGGATACCGCGTCGATCTTTCGGCGGACGAATTCAAGCAGCTGGCGCGCGACAACGGCATTGTGCTGAGCGGGCAGTCGCTCGCCCTCGCGCCTGCCGATGGGAAGATCTATGCGCTTCGCGACGTAACCGCAACGGTCGCCAGCAAGCCGCTCATCGCCAGCAGCATCATGAGTAAGAAGATCGCCGCTGGGGCTAACGGGATCGTACTCGATGTGAAAGTGGGACGCGGGGCGTTCATGTCTAATCTGGATGATGCGCGTGAACTGGCGCAGATCATGGTAGACATCGGCGCAGACGCCGGACGCGACGTGATCGCTATTCTCTCAGACATGAACCAGCCGCTTGGAAGCGCCATCGGCAACGCCCTAGAGGTCAAGGAATCTGTTGAGACATTAAGCGGCGGTGGGGCGGCTGACCTGCGCGAGCACTGTCTGATGATCGCCGGTTTCATGCTTCAGCTTGCGGGACGCGGTCAGCGCTGGCAGGATGAATCGGCGGTGCGGGCGCTCCTGGAAGAGAAAATCTCTGATGGCTCGGCAGTAGCCAAACTGCGCCAGATGGTCGTTGCCCAAGGCGGTGATGGTTCGGTCATTGACGATGTGACGCAGCTTCCTGCCGCCAAACACCGGCACGTTGTGACCGCCGGGCAGCGTGGGGTCATCCACAGAGCCGATGCCGAGAACTTCTCGCGCGCAGCCTTTGAGCTTGGCGCCGGGCGTGAGAAGAAAGGGGATCCCATCAATATGGCAGTTGGCGTCGAATGCCATGTCAAGGTTGGCGACGGTGTTGAGGTTGGCGCACCCTTGGCGACCGTTCACTATGACAATGCGGAGAAACTGCAAGCCTGCCTGCACTGGCTGGACACGGCATTCGAAATTGCCCTTCAGCCGTGCTTGCCGCTGCCGCTGTTCTACGAGATCATTCGTAGTGATCGCTGAGATAACGCATCGCGCCGGCACGTGACCCCGTTTGCGCGGCGATGATCACGGCGGATGCTGCGTCATAAACTGGCTGTGCCAGCCAACCCGGTTCCGGCGCGAAGGCGTTCTCGCTCAAATAGCGTTCGCGAAAATTCGCTGCTGGCTGCCGTTCCTCTGCCCGGATGAATACGCCCGGCTGTGGAACGGCATTCCAGTTTCCGACGATGACGAGGGGCAGGTCGCCAAATGCTGCCACCGCCGCCGCATCTTCTGCAGGTTCACCCACCGCCATCGCGGCGAGTACCAGCGGATCGGCTGCCAGTGCGTGGGCACGGGCGACGGCTTCGCTTTCACCATCGTCGATGGGCAGGAGTTCAATCCAAATGCCGCCGAAGTCCGCCGCTGCCAATCGGGCGGCGTACAGCGCCTCATAGCCGACGGCGCGATTTGCACCCTCGAAAGGTGCAAGCAGGGCGACACGGTAGATCACGGGCGTCTGTAGAGCCGAACAGCCGGTGCACATCAGCAGGAGTACAGCAAAATACGCAGCTGCCGACAGCGCCACTTTGTCCGCCTCTCCGAAGCCGCGAAAGCAGGCGAGCCTAGGGTTCCAGGTACGAAAGGGACGTAGTTCCATTATCCGCAGCACGCGCCCATCAAGAGCAGCTGTTCGATAGGTGTTCGTCAAACGTGCGCGCAAAACGATGGTAGCCGCTTCCAGCACAGTCCGCCTGGAAATAGTAAAACTCCGAGGGTTCAGGTGCGACCACCGCTTGAAGCATTGCCAGACCGGGATTGGCGATAGGACCCGGCGGAAGTCCTGGACTGAGATAGGTGTTGTACGGAGAGATCACGCCGGTGTAGTCAGCGCGGGTGATCTGCGTCCACCAGTCGCCCGGCTGTCCCAGCGGATACTGGACGGTGGGGTCGGCGTCCAATTTCATGCCGATATCCAGTCGGTTGCGGTAGACTCCTGCGATGAGGGACGCCTCGTCGATGCGCACGGCTTCACGCTGCACGATAGACGCCAGCGTAGCGACCTGATGCAGCGACCAGCCCTGGTCGTGAGCTGCCGATTCGACGCCTGCCGCGTTGACCTGCGCCAGGAACTCGTCGGTCAGTACGTCGCGCAAACCGCGCGCTGTGATCTCCGGCGGCAGGCTGTAGGTGTTGGGGAACAGAACCCCTTCGTGCGATGCGCCCGCCGGCAGACCCACACGGGCAGCAAATGATTCGTCGGGCTGCGCGCCTGCTGCCGTAACCGCCAGGAATTCTGCGCCGGAGAATCCGAATAGAGGGTTGGCGTCGACTGCCTCGGCGATCTCTTCGAGCCGCCAGCCTTCGATGATGCGGAAGGGGATGAAACTGCCGCGTGAATCGGTGAGCGCCTGCGCGATCTGCGGAATGGTCTGTGCGGCGTTCAGGAAATAAGTCCCCGCTTCCAGTTCTGTGTCCCAACCTTGTAGGCGGACATAGTCGACGAAGACTTCGGCATCGGCGATCAGCCCGGCAGCCACAAGATTGGCGGCGATAATGCGTGGGGAGTCGCCTGGATCGACGACGAAGCGCAGCGGCGTATTGTCTGAACGCAGCGGCGTGTTTAGCACAGCTTCTCGCCCTGCCAGACGAAGGCGGATGAGCTGCGTCTGCACGAAACCTACCGGGTCGCCTCCAGAGATCAGCAGCAGTCCCAAGAACAGTATGAGCGCGAAGATGAATAGCGCAGCCGCTGCCGCGAAGAGCAGTTTAGGAATTCGCATAGTCAATCGCCAAATCAGTTCATTCGGACAGGAATTCGGGCAGGAAGGTCATTAACCCATCACGTACCGCGTCCAGATAACTCTGAAGCATGATTCGCGCCGCCAGATCATCGATCGGCGCGCGGAAAGGGCGTTTCAACCGTCGCGCCCACTCCTGAGCATCTACTGACGTGAGCTGTTCGTCCCACAGCACTACCGGCAGGGGAAGTGCCTGATGCAGATACTCCACCCAATTGCGCACCTTACTCGCCTGCGTATACACACCTTCCGGATCGTCATATTCAGACGGCAAACCGACAACAATGCCGATCACCTGCTGCTCGTCGATGACCTGTGCCAATTTGTCAAAATCTTCACGCTTGGACTTGCGATAGATTACCAGCAGCTCACGCGCGGTCAAGCCGACACGGTCGCTGACCGCCACACCAATCCGCGCCAAGCCGTGATCAATACCGAGCAGCCTGCCTCTGAGAGGGGTCACAAATTGACCACCAACATGCGAATACGCGCTGGAAGAAGGGGCAGAGCGGGGAGCCACTCGGGCGACAGCATGATCTGGGGGAAAGATCCCGGTTCGAGGTCAATAGTATCTTGCAGGTAGTTTGTAGCATCGGCTACGCTTCGCCCGGCAAGCGCCTGCTGAAACTGCCAGGAATCTATCTGAGCGCTCGCCTGTCCTGCGGCGTAAACAGTGAACGTCACGCCGCCGTCGGGGTCAATTTCTGTCAAGCTGCGGCGCTCGAACACCATTGAGTCTGGGCGAACACCATAGCTGCGCGGAATCTGCGCCGCCAGCCGCGCAAAAGCGACCTGCTGCGCCAGATCCTCATCGACGGCAGTCGCCTGCACCACCGCGCGCATGGTCAGGGTAAGTTCATGGGTCGGGTCACCTACGTTATGCGAAAAACTCATCCAGTCGGCGCGCTCTTCCACAATACCGATTGTCTCGCTGATCAGAAATTGACGCTCTTCCAGCCGGGGCTGCATCTCATCGAAGGCGCGATCTTGAATCTGCTGGCGCAAGATCGCGATCAACCTCTCACGGTCCTCGGCGCTGACTGCGCTGGTCACCCGGCGCTCACCTCCAAAGGTTGGCGAGATGTTCCTCACTTCCACCTGATCCGCCAGGGGACCAACGACCGTATTGATCATGCCTGCTGGGACATTGCCGGTGTCTCCGGCTGCTTCTTCGACCGCTTCAATCGGAACTTCGATCTGCAATCCCTGACCGGCAGGAACTAGTGCCTCGACCATTGTGCGGAAAAGGATCGGAGCACCGGCTCCTGTGCCGACGAATGCGCCGGCAGGAATCGAAACCTGGGAGCCCGTTCTGTTGATGAAGATCACCGCTCCCGTCGCGCGAGACGCCCCAAGTTGCTGAACTCCCGTCGTCGCAATCGCTGCGCGTTCCTCGACCTGGGCGCGAACGACCAGCGCGGGGATCACGCCGGTCTCAACATCGACTCGCACCAGTTCGGAGTTGGGCACCGCGCGGACACTGGCTTCGACTTCAAGGGTTTGCCGCAAGGGCACGATTGTCACGGTTGCGCTGGGCAGCGCCGCATAGGCAGCTATTCCGGTGAGGAGCAGGAAGATGAGAATCATCGCCAGTCGCGTGATCAGGCGGATGCGCTTCTGAACCGGCGTCAGGTCCTCAGCGCGAAGCCGACTGGCTACCTCGCTCAGTGCGTCTGGTTCCGGGTCATCTTTCGGTTTGTGAAAACGGTTGGTGAAGACCTTGGCGCGCCCACGCTTCCACTTTTGCTTTTCGCTGCCGCCGATGGTCTCAAACGTGCTGATGTTGAGTTCGTGCGCGCCACGAATGACATCATCGTCGTGGGTGACAAGCGCCAGTTTGATCGCCAGTCGCATGGCTTCGCGCTGCACCAGGACAAGATCGAGTTTGCGGGTAAGGGCGGTGCCTCGTTCGGGCCAGATCAGCAGCACCCGCTGACCGCGCAAGAAACTCAGCCGATCCCGAACGGAAGCGGCATCTTCATTCGGTTCCAGCTGAACGTATTCGGGCTTAGGTGGCATCGTTCCTCACGACCTCAGCCGGACAGACCGGAGCAGTCGAGGTGCAGCGCGCCGCACCCCGAACCCACACGAAAAAACTAAAGCAACTGGCGCGCCAAGGCGAGCGCTTCGGGAAGCTTGGCGGCGTTGCGCCCGCCCGCCTGCGCCATATTTGGGCGTCCGCCGCCGCCGCCTTCGACCACCGCCGCAATCTGTTTGACGAGATTGCCGGCATGGATGCCTTGTTTGGTCAGGTCATCGGTGACTGTGACGAACAACTGCGGTTTGCCGTCTATGATGCTGCCCAGAACCATGACGCCGCTATTAACAGCGCCTCGGAACCAATCCGACATTTCACGCAGCATGTCGAGCGGAACATCGCTAATCTGAGCAATGAGCACATGCTTTTCATTGATGGTCTCGGTACTCCCCAGAAGCGCCTGAAAACGCTGGCGGGCCAGTTCACGCTGAAGCGCTGCGATCTGCTTCCGCGCGCCGCTCAGTTCATCCTGTAGGGCGCTGAGACGCGCCCCGATCTGCTCTGGTTGGGCGCTTAACTGCGCAGAAATCTGATTCAGCATCCCGACCTGCTGCTGCACATAATCCACCGCCGCATGCCCGGTCAGCGCTTCAACGCGGCGGATACCCGCACTGACGCTGCCCTCGTTGATGAAGACGAACGATCCGATCTCGGCAGTCGATTTGACATGGCATCCGCCGCAGAGTTCGTAGCTGTAGCGTTCGCTGCTGCCGGAGATGGTGACGGTACGCACACGCTCACCGTACTTCTCGCCAAAGAGCGCCATCGCGCCTTCTGCTTTCGCCTCGCTGAGCGATTTCTCGTTGGTGAGGACGGGATAGTTGCGCAGGATGTACTCGTTGATCTCCGCCTCAATTAAGCGAAGCTGGTCTGATGTCACCTTGGAGTCGTGAGCGAAGTCGAAGCGAAGACGGTCCGGGGCAACCAACGATCCGCGCTGCTGAACGTGCGTACCGAGGTGATGACGCAGCGCGGCGTGCAGCAGGTGCGTGCCGGTGTGGTTGCGCGTGATATCCCCTCTGCGCGATACGTCAACTTCTGCATGCGCTGCTGCGCCAGCGCGGGGGGAGCCTTCGATCACTTCGCCGATGTGCACGATCAGTCCCCCGACCGGGCGGCGCATATCTTCGATCTCGACACGCCAGCCTTCGCCGCTCAGGACGCCGGTGTCACTGACCTGACCGCCCGCCTCAACGTAGAAATTGGTTTGAGGCAGGACAACTTCGACCTTTTCACCCGCCATGACCGAGTCGACGGATCGTCCGTTCTGCAGGAGTGACAGGATCGTCGTTTCGAACGGCGTCGGGTCGTAGGGTGTGTAAGACACGCCGCTGCCGGGCAGCGCACCCGACGCTTTCAGGTCTGCCAGGAGCGCATTGTAGCTCTCGCCCAGGTCGATCTCGCCCATCGCTTTGCCGCCGCCGCTGACCAGGGCGTGTTCCTGCTCGGCAGTTTGGAAGCCGGAGACATCGACCGAGAAACCGCGCTCTTCTACGATATCCTTGGTCACCTGTATGGGCAGACCGAGGGTTGCTTTGAGGTAAAAGGCGACTTCGCCTGACAGTTCGCCGCCGGCGGGCAGCCTGTCAAGTTCGGCTTCGAGTTCGGCGATTCCGCGATCCATCGTCCGGCGGAAACGCTCTTCTTCCTGAGTGATCACCCGCTTGATACGCGACGCCTTGTCATGCAGATCGGCATAGTGTCCGCCCATCACAGCGATGACGGCGTCGGCGACATGCGCCAGGAAAGGTTCCTGGAAGCCAAGCTTTTCGCCGAAGCGCGCTGCGCGTCGGATGACCAGGCGGCAGACCGAGTCTCGTCCTTTGGCGCCGGGCAGTACGCCGTCGGCGATCAGGAATACCGCCGCGCGAATGTGGTCGGCGATCACGCGATAAGGGACGATATTGGCGTTCCGCTGCTCGTCGGTGTGGCCCGTCAGCTGCTGTGTCGCCGCGAAGATCGGCAGGAAGAGGTCCGTCTCGTAGTTGCTGGCGACGCCGTTCACCACCGAGAGGATGCGTTCCAGACCCATGCCGGTGTCGACACCGGGGGCGGGAAGGCGCACGTCATAAGCACCAGTATGAGTCGGGTCCGCCTGGGTACGGTTGAACTGCATGAAGACGAGGTTCCACAACTCCAGGAAACGGTCATCCTCCGCCTGCATCAGCGCGACGATGCTGTCCACGCCCATGTCTGGCGTCTTGTCCCAGTGAATTTCACTTGTTGGACCACAAGGACCGGTCTCCGCCATCTGCCAGAAATTGGTTTTAGGACCCATTCGCGCCACGCGCTTAGGATCGACACCGACGTCGTTGACCCAGATGTCATAGGCTTCATCATCGTCACGATAGACCGTGAAGGCGAGACGATCTTTCGGGAGCTTGTAGACCTCGGTCAGGACAGCGTAGGCATAGCGGATGGCATCGCGCTTGAAGTAGTCGCCGAAGCTGAAATTGCCCAGCATCTCAAAGAAGGTATGGTGACGCGGGGAAGGTCCGACGTTTTCCAGGTCGGAATGTTTTCCCGCCACGCGCATACATTTCTGGCTGGTGGTAGCGCGGTCGTAATCACGCTTGTCCAGCCCAAGGAAGACATCCTTGAACTGCACCATACCGGCATTGGTGAAGAGCAACGTCGGATCATTAGATGGAACCAGTGACGACGACGCAACAACATTGTGACCCATCTCTGCAAAAAAATCGAGAAATGCCTGCCGCGCTTCCGCGCTGGTCATCGGCTTCATAGCGTGCGCTCCGATGCGATACTTCCTGGTGATCTCATAACAACCGCCGCAGATTATAGTTCCCTCAGCAGGGATTGTGTAGAAGCCGTTTTTCCGCGCGGGGTTCGCCGGTATAATTCGCCCAGCGTGGCTTGCCAGGCGTAACGGCATATGACAGAGCAGATCGAACTCGAGCTGACCAGCATGGTTTATGGAGGGTACGCCATTGGCAGAGTCGACGGACGCACGCTGTTCGTCGGCGGCGGGCTGCCCGGCGAACGAGTGTCCGCACGCATCACGCGCGATCAGGGACGCCATGCGTTCGCTGTTGTCGAGCAGGTGATCGCGCCTTCACCGCAGCGGATCACCCCGCGCTGCGCGCATTTTCGCGCGGGGACGTGCGGCGGATGCCAATGGCAGCATCTCGACTATGAAGCGCAATTGGTCTATAAGACCGATATTGTCGCTGAGCAGTTCAGCCGTATTGGAAAGATCACGAATGCGCCGATTCTGCCGATTCTCGCCAGCCCGGACCCCTGGTTCTATCGCACTCATGTTACCTTTCAGGTTGAGCCGGTAAGCGGACGGCTTGGCTTCGTTGCGCCAGACGACCGCACCATCACTCCCATCGACGAGTGTTCTATCCTGCGTCCTGAACTGATGGAGATGCGGCAGGCACTCGACAGCGATGCGGGCAATCGTCATACGGCGCGCAGCCGCCTTCGCTGTATGGTCGGTTCAGACGGAAGCGAGCGTGTTTCGATTCCCGTCCGACGGGACGAGAGGGACGAGGATGCGTCTGTGACCGCGCCGGGCGGGTCAGTGACGTACACAATCAAAGACCAGACCTTTCGGGTTGGCGCTGGCAGTTTCTTTCAGGTCAATCTTCCACAGGCGGAGTGCCTGGTCGGTCTTGTCCTGGAGCATCTTCGCCTGAATGGACATGAGCGCGTACTCGATCTGTACTCCGGTGTAGGGCTGTTCACCGCTTTTCTGGCGAATCTCGCGGCGCAGGTCAGCGCCATTGAATCCTCGCCAGGCGCGGTCGCCGACGCGCGGATCAATCTGGCGCGGTTTCCAGGGGCGGAGGTCATTGAAGGCATGGTCGAGGCAGTGTTGCCTCGCGTAAGCGGGCGTTTCGATTCGGCTGTGGTTGATCCGCCGCGTGCCGGGATGCAGCGTAAAGCTCTGGAGGCACTTGTCGCCAAACGACCCCACCGGATCGCCTATGTATCCTGCGACCCGACAACCCTGGCGCGCGATGCGCGTCGGTTGGTGGATGCCGGCTACACGCTGACTCATGTTCAACCGTTGGACATGTTCCCACATACCTATCACATCGAGTGTGTGGCGGGGTTCGAGAGACGTTAGGTATGCGGCTCGAACTCGCGAGACAAGGGCAGTTGCGAGCGCAGATCGGACGGCGGTATATTCTCTCATCAGCGACTTCGCTGTCGCGTACCGTATTCGATCTGCTGGAGACTCATCGAGTGCCAACATGCTAACCACCGAACTGCGCACGTTTCTGCAAACCCCGCTGATCGCCCGTCTCAGCGTCATCGACTCCAATGGCTTCCCTCATACGGTGCCGCTGTGGTTTGACGTAGACGGCGACGACATCGTGATCATCAGCGATCGCAAGACTCGCAAAGTTGACTATATCAGGACGAATTCCAAGGCGTCGATTTGCATTGGCGGCGGCGAGACAGCCGAGAACACCGTCGGATCGGGCTATCTCTTCAAGGGGGAATGTCTGATCGAGGAAGATCCCGGCTATGCCTGGTTGCGGCGGATGACGCTGCGCTATGAACAGGGGGAACAGGCTGAAAAAGACATCGAGTTGTGGCGGACGACGCTTGACATGATGGTCATTCGCTTCAAGATTGCAAAGGTCAGCAAGGTGTTTTAGACGGTAAGCCTCGCTCAAACCGGTTCCCGTCGCCGTACCGGTTTCAGTGTTCAAATTTCACAAAATGCGTGTCATGATGGGTCATGAAGGGTCCGCTGCTCGCGTGATCTGTTATACTATCGCTATTCGCGCGACACACGAACGAGTGAACCCTCATGGCAACGATTGACGAACAAGTCGAAACCCTCATGTCCGGGGTTGAATATGGCGATCCGCAGACCAAGGTCAACATGGCGCGGGAACTCCGCGAGCGCCTGATCGAGGCAGAAAATCAGGGGCGACCCCTTCGTGTCTACTGCGGCTATGATCCGCGCACGTCGGACCTGCACCTGGGGCACACAATCACCATGCGCAAGCTGCGCCAGTTCCAGGAATTCGGGCACGACGTGACATTCCTGATTGGGACCTTCACCAGCCTGATCGGCGATCCGTCCGACAAGGAGAAGGCGCGCGACCAGCTTACCCGTGAGCAGGTTGAGGAGAACGCTCAAACCTACGCGCAGCAGGCATTCAAGATACTTGACCCGAACCTGACGCGCATCCGCCGTAACGACGAATGGCTGTCTACGCTGGACTTCGCCGACATCATTCGTCTGGCGTCAAATTTCACGGTGCAGCAATTCCTGGTGCGCGAAAACTTCAGCAAGCGCATGGACACCGGCATGCCGATCTATCTGCACGAGTTCTTCTATGCGCTGATGCAGGCGTATGATGCCGTCGCCCAGGAGGCGGATGTGCAGGTCGGTGGGCAGGATCAACTGTTCAACATCGTCGTCGCCGGACGCAAGCTGCAAGAAGCGCTGGGGCAGAAGCCGCAGATCGCCATCATCATGGGCGAGAGCCTGCCGGGCACGGACGGTTCCTCCAAGATGAGCAAGAGCATGGGCAATCACATCCCGCTGCTCGCCGAGCCATGGGATATGTATGGCAAGGTGATGAGCCTGCCAGACCAGGCGATGCCGATCTTCTACAAGCTTATTTTGGGTTGGTCTGGTGTGAAGCTGGAAGAACTCCAGAAAGGG
The DNA here is from genome assembly GCA_016789005.1 of Anaerolineae bacterium. GTDB lineage: Bacteria > Chloroflexota > Anaerolineae > Aggregatilineales > Phototrophicaceae > Flexifilum. Next base: position 21,283 of record JAEURA010000057.1, on the reverse strand, counting down.
CTATCCGGCGGAACGCTGCACCCGAACGAGGCAAAGATGCAGCTGGCGCGGGAGATCGTCGCCATCTTCCACAGTCCGTCAGATGCCGAAGCTGCCCAGAAGCGCTGGGATGAGGTTTTCCGCAGTGGGAGCGGCATCCCGGAGGATATTCCTCAAGCCTTGCTAACTGTTGAGGAGAAGATCGTCGATGTGCTGCGCCGGCTGAACATGGTCACCAGCGGCGGTGAAGCGCGCCGGCTGATCGAGCAGAACGGCGTGCGCGCCAATGGCGAACCGGTCAATGATGTTCACGCGACGCTCAAACCGGAGAATCTGCCGATTGTGCTTCAGGTTGGCAAGCGGAAGTTCGTCCGGCTTGTGGCGGGTTAGCGGAACAGCAGCAGAAATGCAGCAATGGTCAGGACGACGAGCAGAATGCGTTCGAACCATTGGCGGTCGATGCGCATCACGACGTAGCGTCCGATGAAGACGCCGACCGGGATCAGCGGCAGAGCAGCGGCGAGCGTCACCAGGCGTTCCCAACTGAGCAGCCCGGCATAGATGTAGCCGGGCAGCTTGAGGACGTTCAGCAGCAGGAAATACAGCGTGGTCGTTCCTACGAAGGTGCGCGGCGGGATGTCCTGAAGCAGCATGTAGGTCGTGAATGGGATGCCGCCGCTGTTCGCCAGCGCCGACGCCAAACCCGACGCTAAACCCGCCAGCAGCCCGTGCCATTGGCGCGGGTGATAGTTGGCGGCAAGGAGTCTACTGCCAACGAGCTTGTAGACGACGAACGCCAACGTGAAAAGACCAAGGACGATCTTCAGGACGCGGTTGTCCAGGTTCACCAGAAGCAGCGTGCCAACAGCAATACCGATCAGGGCGGGAGGCAGCATTAGCAGAATGTAGCGGCGATCCCAGCGCTTCCAGTAGGCGGCGAGCGCGAAAAGATCACCGACGATGAGAAGAGGCAGTGCCAGGCTGACGGCTTCCGAGACGGGGAAGGCGATGGTGAGCATCGGCGCGATGATAGCGCCAAGAGGCGCACCCAAGCCACCCTTCGACAGCCCGATAATTAATCCTGCAAGGGCGACGATGACCACGAAATCCATAGCTGCTCTGCCTTGGTCGGAGATTCTGACGAATTCTAGCACAGGCTCCAGATTGGCGAGCCGAGATGGACTGGGATGGTCATGAGTCAGTACGGCGATCTACGCGACAACCCGCTTCCCTACGCGATCTGGGGAGAGGAGTTCATTGATCCAGAAGCCCGTCAGCAGATGGATAACGCGATGCGCCTGCCCGTCAGCATTGCCGGCGCGCTGATGCCCGACGCGCACGTCGGGTATGGACTGCCGATCGGGGGTGTCCTCGCAGTAGAGGATGCCGTCATTCCGTATGCAGTTGGTGTGGATATTGCCTGTCGCATGCGGCTCAGCCTGTACAGGGAGTCGCCGATACTGATCAACCAGAAGATTGGTCAGTTTCGGAAGGCGCTGATGGAACAAACGCGCTTCGGCGCAGGCAAAAAATGGGCACGCCACGAGCGCGTTAGCCATCCTGTACTGGATGACCCGGACTGGGACAGCACACGCTTTCTTCGGTCGTTGCATCAGACCGCCGTCGAACAGCTGGGCACGAGCGGAAGCGGCAATCACTTCGTCGAATGGGGCGCATTTCGGCTGGAAGCGGATCAGCCCGACTTGGGGCTGGAGCATGGGGAATACCTGGCGCTGCTTTCGCACAGCGGATCGCGCGGGGTCGGCTACCAGATCGCCAGTACCTACAGCAAACAAGCGATGCTGCTGCACCAGGAACTTGACAAGACCATTCGCCACCTTGCCTGGCTGTCGCTGGAGACCCACATCGGACAGGAGTACTGGATCGCCATGAACCTGGCAGGACGCTTTGCCGCCGCTAATCATGAGGTGATCCACCAGCGGGTGGCGAAAGCCATTGGGCTAAAACCGATCCTCAGCCTTGAGAATCATCACAACTTTGCCTGGAAGGAACGTTTTCCTGCGCCTCCAGGGTATCAGCAGGGCGAACGAGAAGTCATCGTCCATCGTAAAGGGGCGACCCCAGCAGGTAAGGGAGTGCTTGGCATCATTCCCGGCTCGATGGGCGATCCGGGTTATCTGGTGCGAGGGCGTGGGCTGATCGAGTCGCTGAATTCCGCGTCGCATGGAGCAGGACGGGCGATGAGCCGGCGTCAGGCGGCGGAGACGATCACCAAGACGGAACGTGATCGCTATTTGCAGGCGCGCGGGGTCACACTGCTCGGCGGCGGCTTAGACGAAGCGCCGCAGGCGTATAAGCCAATCGAGCAGGTGATGGCTGCGCAGCGCGAGCTGGTCGATCTGCTGGGGCAGTTTCGTCCAATGCTGGTGCGAATGACCCACGAGGCAGGCAACGATTAGAGAGGTTGGGCGGAGCGTGAGCCGCATGGAGACAGGTGAATGATCTCCGAGTACAGCATTGACGAGCTGATCAGCGTTTGTATCTCTCGACAGGTCGATGATGGTGAAGTGCTGGCGCAGGGCATCAACACGCCGTTGGTCATGGCGGGTTTCATTCTGGCGCAGATGACCCATGCGCCCAACGCTCGTTTTGCCTCCGCGATTGGGCAGAGCATCTGCCGCGAGCCGGCGGTGCTCGGCGTGGGGCGCATCGAGGATCTGTGGCTGGGTAAGGGGCTGATCCACCTTGGATTCGTCAACGCCGCCGCTGATCTGCTCCCACAGTTCAACCCGAAAGAATTCTTTCGACCGGCTCAGGTAGACGCCGCCGGCAACTTCAACAACATTGCTTTCGGCAAGGACTACGCTAAACCCAGGATGCGCCTGCCAGGCTCCGGCGGTATTCCAGATGTTTCGGTCACTTCCGAACACATCTATCTGTACGTGCCGCGCCACTCGCGGGTGACCTTCGTCGCCAAACTCGACTTTCTGAGCGGCATGGGGCACTCCCAGGCGCGAAGGCGCGGCAAGGGACCGCTCTATCTGGTCAGCGATCTGGGCGAGTTCGACTGGGAGGATGGACAGATGCGCCTTGTCCGCATCCATGCGGGCGTGACCGTCGAAGATGTGCGCAAAAAGACCGGCTTTGAACTGGCGGTCGCGTCGGACTGTCAGATTACACCGCCGCCAAGCAGCGAAGAACTGCGGCTGCTGCGCGAGGTCATCGACCCCTTAGGAGTTCGCAAGCTGGAAACACTGGGAGGTTCGGCACGCCGCGATCTGCTGCGAGAAATCCTGGAACGTGAAGGGGCGTACGAACCTGGCTAGCGGCTGACAGACCACATGCCGATGTTCTCGAAGCGGCTGGCGGGGGTACTCAGATAACCGAGCTGGACGCCGCTCACAGTTGCAGACAACGCATAGGTATAAAGCGGAGTGTAGATTGGCAGCGCGATGGCGCGGTCGATGAACTCGCGCTGGAACTCATAGTATTCCGGGATGCGGTTGATGTTGTAGGACTCGCGGCGGGCGCGCTCCAGAATCTCGCTGATGCGCCGGTCGTTAACTCCCCCGTAGTTTGCCCCGTCGGGGTACTGACCTTCGTGCCAGAACGAATAGACATCGGGATCGCCGCTGCCGCTGAAGCCGATCTCAACGAGGGCGGCGTCAAAATCGCCTCCTCGCAGCCGCGCCTCGTACAAATCGATCTCCGCCGCCTCCACCCGCACCTCAACGCCCAACTGCGCCCACTGTGTAGCGATCTCATTTGCCAGCGTGACCAGCGACGGCGTATTCGGCGTCAGGATGGTGAAGGAGAACAGCGCAGTGGAGGCTGTGGGCGTCGGTGCGCCTTCGGTCGCTTCAGTCTGTTCGCCTGTGCCGTTGAGTCTGTCCAGACGCTCGGCAGCAGTGATGAGCATGCTGCGCGCTGCCCCCGGATCAAAGGTGGGCAGCGTTGCGCTGGGCAGATGTGCCCATCCCCCAGGGATCAGCGGACTGTCCGTCTTCACCGCCAGATTGGGCAGCCCGCGCTCGACTGCGCCGGAGCGATCCAATCCGGTTTCCAATGCCAGACGGACGCGCTGTTCGCGGAAAAACGATGTCGATTCGCGCACCCAGTTGTAGACGATCATGCCGACCGTTGGTTCCAGCCCGTTGACCAGCGTGACGTTCTGCGTCAGCGCCACGTCGAAAAGCGCGCGGCGTTCCTCGCGGTCTCGCGACGCCAGCCCATCAACCTCTCCCGCCGCCAGAGCGGTCAGCGCAGATGAAAAGTCGCTGTAAAGCAGGAAGGTGAGTCTTTGGACGGCGAAAGGCACTGCCTGGCTTTCGCGGCGCTGCCGAAATACGGGGGCGGCGGCAAGCTCGACGACGCGCGCCTGAGTTCCGTCCGTCGCCGCGATACGCATGAGCTGATAGGGACCGGTGCCGATTGGCGTCAGGTTGAAAGGATGAGAGGCAAGCCGCACGGCGTCTGTGCCTTCCAGCGCGTGCGCCGGCAGGATGCCGATGGTCAGACGGTCGAGGAAGGCTCCGAGGGGCTGTGCCAGGCGAAAGCGCACCAGGTAGTCGCCAAGCCGTTCTGTCTCGATGGTTCGCCAGAAGTCGCCAAGTTCCGGCGCACCCGGAAAACGCGGATCGCGCAGGAGACTCATGGTGAAGATGACATCCGCCGCAGTGAATGGCACACCATCGTGCCAGAGTACATCCTGGCGCAGATAGACGATGTACTCCAGACCATCGGTGGAGATCACCCACCGTTCGGCGAGCGCCGGAACCGGCTCGCCATAGATGTTATTGCGTGTCAGCCCTTCAAAGATCATGGCGCTGATGTCACGGTCAACCGGGTTCAGCGCTGCGAAGAGGGGATTGAGACGCTGAATTGTGCCGACCAGCGCTTCGCGATATACGGCATTGTTCGCCACTTCTCCAGAAGCGGCATCCTCCGCCGTGGAAATCTGGTCCGACGGAGATGGATCACCTGCGGCGACGACAGTGGTTTCCGTGATGCTGGGATGAGCAGTTGGGAGGTTTTCGGCAGACGATGGGATCGGCGTGGGCGTTGCGGGCTGTTCACTCAGCCTGAAGGCGAGAACAGCGGCGAACAGACTCGCCGCCAGTATGAACGCCAGAATCTGCCAGCGAATTCCACGCAGCATATCAAAATCCTCGACCCGGCGTCTCGAGCGGGAAGTGCAACGCGGAGGAGGGAGTTAACCGACGACTGAGACGGCGAGAATGCAGATGGCGATGAAGACGACTGCCAGCCCAATCGTGATCTGGTAGAGTGTTTTTTCCAAACCCCGGCGTGTCCGCGTGATGCCGCCCGTCTCACCGCTGCCGCCGAGCAGATCGCCCAAGCCGCTGCCCTTGACCTGAAGCAGCACCATGACGATCAACGCAAGAGAGACGATGATAGCGACGATTTGGAGAGCGAGCTGCATGGACGGAACTCCTGATGATCACAATCACCGGGATTTTAGCATGGGCAAAAGCGCCTGCATAGGTGCGGAGCGAAGGGGCAGACCACGACAGGCTGCCCGATGGTTTGTATCACGTCAGGATCAGCGTCCTTTGGCACGCTCGCCGGTCTGGAGGAGCAGCCAGTTGACCGCTTCTGCGATCTGCGGATCGTTCGGATCGTCATACGTTTCCGGCGTCCATTCGACGACGATGTCGGGGACGATACCCTCTTCGTGAATCCAGCGCCCGTCCGGTGTCAGCCAGCGCGCCACGGTCAGCCGCAGCCCACCCTGGTTATTCAGGGTATACCACTGTTGCACTGTGCCCTTGCCCAGCGTAGTTTCGCCGATAATGGTGGCGACACCGGTATCCTGCATGGCGCCGGCGACAAGTTCGGATGCGCTGGCGCTTGCTTCGTTGACCAGGATGGCGACCGGGACGAAGATGTGAGCAAAGGAACCATCCGATTGAAATGCCTGTTCGCTGCCGTCACCGAAAACTTCTGTCACGATTGTGCCGGAGGGTATGAAGGCGCTGCCCACCTCAATCGCCGAAGAGAGCAGTCCACCCGGATTATCGCGCAGATCGAGTATAAGCCCGGCGCGGTCGTTGACTTCCAGCGCCTCGAAGGCGGCGTCCAATTCGGGACGCGACTGTTCATTGAACTGGTTCAGGCGAACATAGGCGATGTCGTCTTCCAGCAGGCGCGATTCGACCGTTGGCACAACGATGCGGGCGCGGGTGATGGTGAAATCGACCAGCTCTGTGCCCCGTCGCATGGTGATGGCGACGTCGGTTCCTTCCGGTCCGCGCACCAAATTCGCCAGCTCTCCCTGATTCATCTGCGTGACATCGATGCCGTCCACTGCCGAGAAGATGTCGCCCTGAAGGATCCCGGAACCCTGCGCTGGAGCGCCATTGAGAATGCCGACGACCTCAATTTCGCCGGTGTCTTCGATGGTGCGGATGACCACGCCGATACCCTCAAATTCGCCGGCGAGATCGCTGTTGAGCAGGTCGAACTCTTCCGAGGTCATGTAGCCGCTGAACGGATCGTCCAGGGCGTTGACCATCCCTGTTGCTGCCCCTTCAACGAGCGTTTCCAGCGCAACCTCCTCGATATACTGCTCCTGGATGTAGTCGAAGACCTGCCAGAATGGAGAAAACGCCGCTTCGACCTCTTCGGCTGATGCGCGTGACCCCTGCGCGTAACTCACGGTCTGGTGAGTGCCCACGCCGTAGCCGATGAAAAAGACGAGGACGAGCGCTGCTACAGCAGGGATGCTGCGCAAACGACCTGAGAAGTTGGTGGCAGGGTTCATAATGTGATTTCGCTCCGGTTGCTGATTTGTCGATTCCATTATAGGGCATCAGACCGGTGTGGTGCATAAATGGGTCATGAGTCGCTTCGATAGACGATGTGCCCTTCGACCATCGTCAGGCGAACGGTCAAGTTGTCGGTCACAAACGTCAGATCGGCGTCCTTACCGACTTCCAGGCTGCCTTTTCGATCAGCGATTCCGAGCGCTCGCGCCGGGTTCAGACTGGCGGTCTGCCACAGGGAGTCAACGGGTTCGCCGGTGACTCCCATGAGCATACGCAGTGCTCGATCCATCGTCAGGCAGCTGCCTGCCAGAGTCCCATCCGGCAGCCTCACCGCACCATCCTTGAGAAACACCTTACGCTCGTCGAAGCTGTATTCGCCGTCGGGCATGCCGGCGGCGCGCACGGCGTCGCTGATCAGGATCAGGCGATCCGGCTTCTTGCACATCCAGACGATGCGGATCGCCAGTGGGTGTACATGCACGCCATCGGCGATCAGCTCGCAGCGGATTTCCGGCAGCGCTAGCACCGCGCCGACGACTCCCGGTTCGCGGTGGTGCAAGGGGGTCTGCGCGTTGAAGGTGTGAGTGGACTGTGTCGCGCCGCGCGCCGCAGCGCGGACAACATCGGCGGCGGTCGCCGAAGTATGGGCAATGGATACCCTGATGCCGCGACGTACGCACTCGTCGATCAGCCACTCGTTCTGGGGGATCTCTGGGGCGACATCGACAATTCGCAAGACTCCAAGGTCAAGAAATGCCAGCGCTTCGCCCGGCACCGCGGTGCGGATATATTCTGGGTTCTGCGCGCCGCACTTTTCGACGTTGAGATAAGGTCCTTCGAGGCGTGCGCCGAGCAGACGCGCACCCTTCACCGATCCTGCCATACAGTCGCGGACATTCTCCAATGCTCGTGTCAGCGCTCCGCGCGGGTTGGTCAGGGTTGTCGCCAGAAATCCGGTGACACCGTGCCGTGCGCTGAATACCGCCATACCTTCGAGGGCTTCAGGCGTCGCATCCATGACATCATGACCGGCTGCGCCGTGAAAATGCACGTCGATGAATCCGGGCAGTACCGTCATCCCCTGGACATCGATGATCTGGGTATCGGATGTCGCCTGTGGTTCACCCATCCCAAGAGCGCTGATGATCCCGTTTCGTATCGACATCCAGCGCATCTCACCGGCAGGGGTGATGATCCGCGCATTCGTGATCAGCATGGAAGTTCATCCTGGTTACGGTCGAGTTACCGCACGGATTGTAGCGCGGAGCACAAACCAGACGCCAGTTGGGTTATGATGACAGGTGGAAATGCTGCGCTTTGGCAAAGTAAGGAACAGATCAACGATGACACGGCAACGGGCTGAATGGGTGTCCCTCGAAGCAGCGGCACGGCAGGTGAGAGACGGGCAGACGATAGCGCTCGGTGGGATGACTGTCTATCGCCGCCCGGTGTCGTTCATCAGGGCGCTGCTTCGTCGAGAATCTCGTCCGAAGAACCTGACTCTGCTGTGTTTCACGGCAGGATTCGAATCCGACCTCCTGGTTGGAGCGGGCTGCGTCGAGATGGTGCGCAGTGTCTACTTCGGCTTGGAAACGTTTGGATTTGCGCCGATGTTCACCGAATGGGCGAACGCCGGAAAACTGCGCGTTGTCGAAGAGACAGAAGCCAGTTTTGCCGCCGGGCTGCGCGCGGCAATGGCGGGAGTTGGCTTCATGCCCTCAACGGCTTGGATCGGGACAGATCTCCCCAGGCTGCGCCCGGACGTGAAGATGGTCGTCGATCCGTACTCTGGCGAGGAGTTGATGGCATTCCCCGCCATGCGCTGCGATGTCGCAGTCCTGCACGCTCTGGAAGGGGATCGCTATGGTGCGGTCAAGCTGAACAATAACCTGGGCGTCGATTTTGAGCTTGCCTGCGTCGCAAAAACGGTGATCGTCACGGTCGAGCGCATCGTCGAGCAGGTCGAACGCAGCACCGACGGCGTGCTGCTGCCCGAACCGGGTGCGACCATCCTTGTTCATGCGCCGCGTGGTGCATATCCGACCTCGTGCTATCCTGACTACCCGATTGCCGGGGCAGAACTGCTGCGCTACATCGATGCCTGCAATGCGGGCGCGTTCGATCAGTACCTATCGTCGTTTATTGCGGCGTCCCCATCGGGATGACCGCATCCGGCTCGATTTCTATGCTGACTTCTGCTCCCACCTGAGGCGGAGGCGCGCTGTAGGATGAGAGTTCAAGCCAGAGCGAAACGCCGCTGGTGAGCGTCACCTGCACCTGATAAGTGCTGCCGGCAAAGGTCATATCGCCGATCTTTCCAGGCAGTACCTGCCCACACTGGCGCGTCGCCTCTGACAGACGGATGCCGCCAGGATGGATCAGGATCGCATCGGGAATGGTCTGCACTGCAAACTCACCGGCGATTGTCGCCGCCCGACCGTCACGCATAGAAATCACCGGAAAGACGTTGCGCAGCCCGATGAACTGGGCAGCAAAGGCGGTCGCCGGGCGACGGTAGAGATCCTGCGGTGCGGCGACCTGCTCGATTCGACCGGCGTTCATGACGGCGATGCGATCGGCTGTGGCAAACGCTTCCTGACGATCATGCGTCACGTAGATCGCCGTCAGTCCGATTTGCTTGATGATGCGGCGCAGATCCGCCATCAAACGCTGACGCAGGATGCCGTCCAGAGCGCCGAGCGGTTCATCGAGCATGAGCAGCGACGGGCTGGGGGCGAGGCTGCGCGCCAGCGCCACGCGCTGCTTTTCACCCCCGGAGAGCGTCGCCGGGTCACGTCGTTCATAGCCCGCCAGATCGATCAGTTCCAGAAGCTCCACAACCCGTGCGCGCTGTTCTTCAGCGGATGCGCCGCGCATCTTTAAGCCAAAGGTAATGTTATCGGCGATGCTGAGATGCGGGAACAAGGCGTGATCCTGAAACATCAATCCGAAGCCACGCTGGTGAACGGGTTGATCGGCTACGGACGCGCCGCTCAGGAAGACGCCGCCTTCCTCTGGTGCTTCCAGCCCTGCGATGACGCGCAGGAGCGTTGTCTTGCCGCAGCCGCTCGGACCGAGGAGGCAGATGATCTCGCCGGAGTCGACCGCCAGATCGATGCCGCTGAGAACAGCGCGCCCTCCGAAGCGTTTGGTAATGCCCCTCACCTGAAGATATGCAACTTCTTCGGTTTGTGCTTGCATCAGAAATCTCCAGCGCCGAGGGAACGGGAGCGCTCAATGAGGATGAACGCCAGCGCGCATACGCCCATGAGGATGACGCTCAGCGCGAGCGCCTGTCCGTAGTTCAGCGCACCTGGCTGACCGAGGAGCCGGAAGATGACGACGGGGACTGTTGGTGTGTCGGGACGAGCGATGAAGAGTGATGCGCCGAACTCGCCCATACTGACGGTGAAGGCGAAGACCGCGCCGACGATCAGCCCTCGCGCGATCAGCGGCAGCTCAACTCTACGCCACAAGGACCAGCCGTGCGCACCGAGGACGCGGGCTGCATCGGGAAGGGCTGGCGGAATGGCGCGCAGCGCCGGCAAGACACTGCGAATTACGAAGGGAAGCGCGACCAGGGTATGGGCAATCGGAATGAGCACAACGCTGCTGCGCAGGTTGAGCGGCGGTTCGTCCAGCGCGATGATGAATCCGAACCCCAGAGTCACGGCGCTGGTTGCCAGCGGCAGCATGAGCAGCGGATCAAGCCAGCGGGCCAGCCTGCCGCGCCGCAGGGCGTAAGCGGCAGCAGTGCCGAGCAGCAGTCCCAGGAGCATGGTGGCGATGGCGAAGACGAGCGAATTCCCGACGGCGGTCATGGGCGGCGTGAAGAGGATCGATCCACGCGGATTGCTGTTCAGGGCGGCAAAATAGCGCAGCGTGAATCCTCCGCCCAGCGTGAAGGCTCGGACGATCAGCGCCAGGAGTGGGGCGAACAGGAGCGTGAACATCACCAGCAGGCTGGCAGCCAGCGCGGCGCGTTCCGCCGGGCGCTGCGGGGTGCGCGCCTGTTGGGGCGAGCGCAGTTCGACGACCACCTGGCGCTGAATCCCGGCGTAGACGATCATCAGGAGGTACATCAGCCCCATCTGAATGATGGAGAGCGCCGCCGCCAGGGGCAGGTTGAACAGACTTGTCGCCTGCCGGTAGATCTCAACTTCCAGGGTGGCGAAACGAGGTTCGCCCAGGATGAGGACGACGCCGAAACTGGTGAAACAGAAGATGAAGACCAGCAGCGCTGCCCCCAGAATCGCCGGTCGGAGTATGGGAAGCCGCACATGCCACCACAGCCGCCAGCCATGCGCGCCGAGCGTGCGCCCAGCCTCCTCGATCGACGGACTCTGGGATGCCCAGAAGCTGGCGATCAGACGGAGCGCGACGGAGTAGTTGTAGAAGACATGAACGATCAGGATGATCGCCAGTGTGCGTTCAAGGCGGATGGGCGGCTCGACGAGACTGAGTGTACCCATGAGTGCCTCGTTGAGCAGCCCTGATTCTCCGATGAGCGCCGAAAACGCCGCCGCGACCACCACCGTCGGCAGGACGAAAGGAAGGGTTGCCAGTGCCAGCAGCAGACGCTTGCCACCGAAGTCGAAACGCGCGAAAACATAGGCGGAAGGGAGCGCCAACGCCAGCGTTAGCAGCGTTGAAAGCGCCGCCTGCGCCACCGTAAAACCCAGCAGTCTCAGGTAGTAAGGCGAGTCGACCAGTGCGGCAGCGCCGCTCAAGTCGAGCCGCCCCTCTGGCGCAAGGCTTGCGGCGAAGAGCGACAGGATGGGATAGACGTAGAATGCCGTCAGGAAAAGGAAGACTGGCAGCCCAAGCAGCACCAACCCTCCCGATATGCGGCGAAAATGTGCAATCAACGAAGCACCAGTTCAGTCCATTCGGCAATCCAGCGATCACGCCCTGCCGCGATCGCATCGAATGACATGATGACCGGCTCTTCGGGGACGACTGCGTACTGCTGAAATACATCCGGCAGCGCGGCGTCCAAGCTCACCGGAAAGACGAACATCTGCAAGGGGAGGTCTTCCTGAAACGAGCGGCTGAGCATGAAATCGATGAAGCGCTGAGCGCCTTCGACATTGGCGGCATTCGCCAGCACGCCCGCATATTCGATCTGACGGAAACACATCTCCGGTGCCGTCACTGCGCCGGTCGGAGCCGCATTCACCGGAGGATCGGCGAAGAACACCTCTGCCGGCGGACTGCTGGCATAACTCACAACCAACGGATAGTCACCGGCACTGCCGGCGCTGCCGCTGAACTGCCCGTAGTAGGCATCGGTCCAGTCGTCGGCGATCACTACTTCGTTGGCGACCAGGTCGCTCCAGTAGTCGAGGTATGTGTAGTCTCCATCCTCACCAAAAACCGCAACCGTCGCCAGAAGGAATGCCAGACCGGGCGACGAAGTCGCCGGATTCTGGACGACCAAAGCCCTGGCGTATTCCGGATGCACCAGGTCGGCAAGAGAGGTAGGAAGGGGCAGCCCACTGGCTTCGAAAGCAGCGACATCGTAGTTCAGACAGACATCGCCGAAATCGACCGGGACAACCGGGCTGCCAGGGACGGAAAACGACGAATCGACCCGTTCCAACAACGGCGACTCGTAAGGGATGAAGAGATCTGCGTCCAGCGCCCTTGAGAGGAAAGTGTTATCAACCCCGTACAGGACATCTCCGAGAGGGTTTTCACGGCTGAGAATGGATTGATTGACCATCGTGCCGGCGTCACCCAGGCGCAGGATCTCCACCGTCAAGCCGCTCTCCTGCTCGAACGCCGCCAGCACGCCTTCGCTGACATTGAAGCTGTCGTGGGTCACCAGCCGGACGGTTGAGTCCTGCGCGCTGACCGGGACGAAAACACTTCCGACAATGAGCCACGCTAGAAGCAGCATAGTGCGCACAGCACACCTCCCAGAATGGATGGACAGTTGTGCCAATGTGAGGGGATCAAAAAACCCCTGTACGGGGTGTGGTGGATGACTGTATCCATCAACTCCCTCCGCCGGCATGACCCGGATCAGGTAAAAGGGTCGGTGCGGCTCTACGCACCCTCTCAGCCCGCTTGACGCGGACTCCCCTGGACATATGGCATGAGGAAGTGTACACGCATGCGAGGCATACTTCAATAGGGTTCTCGTCTGATCGAATAGTTCGGTTTTTGCTGTACAATGATCAGCGAGGCTGGTTGAAAAACCGCCCTGATCAGGTTATCTTTTCCCGCTGAGTGACACGCCCATTCGTCTAGCGGATGCACCCTTGCACCATGGTGACGCATACGGTCGTCAGCATCAAGGGCTGCACGTCCCCCGCGCTTCTTCCGGCACTGAGTCCTGGAGTGGACAGCACTACGGCATGAAGCAATTTGTTCTGGATTATCTGGCAGCACAGTTCAGCCTCTCCGACCGTTTCGTGTGTCACCAGAGAGGAAATGGCGACAACGATCTGTTGATCACCCTTGCTGATCACGCCAAGGTCGCTATCTGCATCGTCAACCGCTCGATACGCCTTTCCGAAATTCGCCAGCGCTACGAAGCGAATACACGCAAGCGGATTCACACGCTTTTCATCGTTGACGGGCGCATGGTGCCGGATCATGCAGATGAGGTGAACCCACCTCAGTGGATGTCAGCGCTGCATACGCTGACGATGGGGCGCGTCTACGCCTACTGGTGTGATGGACGCGAGGTCACCATACGTCCGCTGCATATGGAATGGCGCTGGGGCGGCAGCCCTCGTGGCGTCGAATATGGCGATTCCGTCGAGGTCCACTCGCTGCGTCCTGAACGGCTTCATGCCGCAACCCGCGACATTGACGGCGACTTCGCGGTGGCGCTGTTTGGCGAAGGAGCATTCTGGAAGCAGCGTTCAGGAGACGACGAAGCGGCGTTCGACTACTCCTGGCGCAACTGGTCGTTTAGCGGTGCACGCCGCAGCAGTGCCTCTGAAGAAGAGAATGCAGGCTGGACTCCCTGGGAGGAGTTTCAGCGGCACTACGGATCAGCCGCCAGCGAGGAACGCTGGCAGCGATCAGAACAGGCTGCGCGCAGCCCGCGACCGAATCACAATGCAGCGCGGCACTATGCGGTCCTCGGTGTGCCTCAGACTGCGTCTATGGATGAGGTCAAGCAGGCTTACCGGCGTATGGCGCGCGCTTATCACCCGGACCTCCACCCGGATGAAGTGGATAAATACACCGCCAAAATGGCAGAAGTCAACATGGCGTTCGAGGCGATCATGAACGCGCAGCGCTGATCATGGCGCCGAGACTCTCCGCAATAAGTGCTGGTGCTTCCATCGGAATGAAATGGGTATGCTGCGGCAGGTAGATATCCTGTCCCTGCGGCAGCCGCGCTGCCAAATCCGGCATGGTGGGGGATGCACTGAAATTGCTGGCGCTGGCATCCCCGGAAACGCGGGCGCGCATGACCGTCACCGGCATCAGCACGCGGTCCAGCAGCGGATAGATGTTCGCGGCGAAGCCGTAGGCATAGATGGCGGCTTCAAAAGCCGGATCACAGGCGAGAATGCAGCCGCCACCCGCCGGATTTGGCTCCAGCCCATGTGTCACGTAGTCGCGCAGGACTGCCTGGTCCCAGCGGTCGAACGGGGGTCGCGTTCGGAAGCGCTCGAACATCTCGTCCGGGGTTGACCACTCCGCTTTTCGCTTTGCCGTGAAGTGTTCTCCTCCGACGATGCCAGTGTAATAAGCTTCGGGCAAGATGACCGGGTCGATCAGCAGCAGGCGCTGGAAGGCGGCAGGGCGGGCTGCCGCTGCTGCCGTCAAAGCGTGTCCACCAATGGAATGACCGACCCCGAGTACGCCGGTCCACCCGAAATGATCGATCAGGGCGACGACATCGGCGGCGAAAGTACTCCATTCGGGGGCGGCAGCGGGTTTGCCGCTTCGACCGTGTCCCCGCTGATCGACGGCGAAGCAATGCACATCGCCCAGGCGCTTGATGACCTGATCCCAGATTCGCCCATGGAAGCCGGTAGCATGCAGGAAGAGCAGGGTGGGTTCTGCTCCCTCCCATTCGTAAAGTACCAGATCGACATCGGCGGTGCGCACCTGAAGCGTTTTCACGCCTTTTCCTCTCTTGAGAACTGGCATGCCCCGACTCATGGATAAACGAATTCAAATTCGTATGATTTCGGCGGACGGCAAGAATGCCATCCCTACGGACGCGCAGAAGCGCATCCGCCTGCTTCAATCCTACGTGTTCGTTTTCGGTATTCCATATGTATCCCCGTGATCGGCGAACAGCGGTGGGACATGATCCTTATGTTCGGTAGCGCTATCCGCTATACTGACGCCCGACTTGGACGGACCCACAGTGTAACTGAAATCAGGGAAAAATGACCAGCAAACCAATGAGAGCCGCCGTGATCGGGGCGGGCTGGGCGGGTGAACAGCATCTGCTTTCCTATAAGCAGCTGGGGCTAGAAGTCGTCGCCGTCTCCGATGCCACTTCTGCGGCGAGCGAGCGGATCGCTGCCAAGCACAGCGTGGCTGACCAATATGCGGACTACCGGGAACTGCTGGCGCGCGATGATATCGATGTAATCAGTGTCGCAACGCCGAACTACCTTCACGCCCCAATGACCATCGCCGCACTTGATTCCGGGAAACATGTGATGTGCGAGAAACCGCTGGCGCGCACGGCTGCTGAGGCGAAGATGATGGTCGACGCCGCTGAACGCAACAATCGCGCCCTGATGGTTGCATTCAACCACCGCCAGCGCGGCGATGTGCGGCTGCTGCGCAGGCACATTGAAGAAGGTGGATTGGGGACAGTTTATCACGCCAAATCGTACTGGCTGCGCCGTGACGGTATCCCCGGCTTGGGAGGCTGGTTCACATCGAAGGAGCAGGCAGGCGGCGGACCATTCATCGACCTGGGTGTGCATATGCTCGACATGGCGATGCATCTGCTAGGCGAACTGCGCGTGATCTCGGCGAGCGCCGCCGCCTATGCGGAGTTTGGTGCGCGCGGACGGGGCAGCCGCGGTGACGCAGTCGCCGGCTCGAAGTCCGGCATGGATGTCGAGGACTTTGCGACGGCGTTCCTTCGCCTGGAAGGCGGCGTGACGCTCAACCTTGATGCGAGCTGGGCGATGTTCCGAGAAGTCAACGACCTGTTCGGTGTGCGCCTGTATGGGACGGAGGGCGGCGCGGCGATCAACGTCGTCAACTATACCAGCGACGACACCCTGACGATCTATCGCGATGTCGCAGGTGCGCCAGCCGAGATTCACCCGAAGTGCCCACCCAGCCTGGGACATCTGGGCGTAGTCAGCCGCTTCGTGGACGTTGTCAAGTCGGGAGACTGGGCGGATCATCGCGGACGCGATGGATTTGACCGGTCTGTGGTCCTCGATGCCTGCTATCGATCGGCTGAGGAAGGGCGAGAAGTGCAGATTGCCGAAATCCTTTCATCTCTCTAGTGACGATACTGGGGTGAACCACGTGACCGAACCCGCCACTTCATCACTGATCCCCCCGTTTGGGGGGAAGCTGATCAATCTCCTGATCGAAGCCGATGCGCTCAATGATCGGAGACAATATGCCACGCTGTTGCGGTCGATCCAGCTTTCGCAGCGGGCAATCTGTGATCTGGAACTTCTCACGGTTGGAGGTTTTTCTCCGCTGGATCGTTTCATGGGCGAAGCGGACTTCCGACGCGTTGTGAACGAGATGCGCCTTGCCGATGGAACGCTGTTTCCGATGCCCGTCACGCTGACAATCCCTGAGACGGTCGACGTTCACGTCGGTGACGAGATCGCCCTACGCGACGAGAAGAACGATCTGCTGGCGATCATGAAGGTCGAAGAGAAATACGCCTGGGATCTTGAAGATACTGCCATACGTGTGTTCGGAAGCTCGGATGTTCGGCATCCGACGGTTGCCGAGATGCATCGCTGGGGTCGCTGGAATATTTCGGGTCCCCTGGAGGTCTTGCATCTGCCAGCGCATTACGACTTCAAGCCGCTGCGTTTGTCGCCGGCGGAAGTACGAACACGCTTGTCACTTATGAGTCGGAACAACATCGTCGCTTTTCAGACACGTAATCCACTGCACCGCGTCCATGAGGAACTGACCCGTCGCGCCATCCTTGATCATGACGGGGTGCTGCTGCTGCACCCGTCGGTTGGGATGACCAAACCGGGTGATGTCGATCACTTCACCCGTGTGCGCACGTATCGGGCACTGACCGAGAACTATTTTGATCCAGACCGCGCCGTGCTGGCACTGCTTCCGTTAGCCATGCGCATGGGCGGACCCCGGGAGGCGCTGTGGCACGCCATCATCCGGCGCAACTATGGCGCGAACCACTTCATTGTGGGGCGCGATCACGCCGGACCTGGCAATAACGCACAGGGCATGCCGTTCTACGGTCCATATGATGCGCAGGAGCTGGTGCGCGCGCATCAGGATGAGCTGGGCGTCAGGATGATCCCGTTCCAGGAGTTCGTCTATCTTTCGGAAGAGGGACGATATGAAGAGGAGACGCGCTTGTCCAAGGGCGCGAAGGTTTCCAGGCTGTCGGGCACGCAGGTGCGGGAAGACTATCTGAACAAGGGACGCCTCCTGCCAGAATGGTTCACCCGTCCAGAGGTCGCTGAGGTGCTGGCAGAGAGTTATCCGCCGCGCCACCGGCAAGGAGTGTGTCTGTGGTTCACCGGGCTGAGCGGCGCTGGTAAATCGACCATCGCCGAAGTGCTGACCGTCATGCTGCTGGAATATGGACGCCAGTGCACTGTCCTGGATGGCGACGTCGTTCGTACGCACCTGTCCAAGGGGCTGGGATTCAGCAAGGAAGATCGGGATACCAACATCCGGCGAATCGGGTTCGTGGCGGCGGAAATCGTCCGGCACGGCGGTGCTGCCATTTGTGCCGCCATCAGCCCGTATCGATCAACGCGCGCTGATGTGCGAAACATGGTGGGCGAAGGACACTTCGTCGAGATCTTCGTCGATACCCCGCTGGCAGTGTGCGAGCAGCGCGACATCAAGGGGATGTATGCCAAAGCGCGCCGAGGCGAGATCAAAAACTTCACCGGCATCGATGATCCTTACGAGCCGCCAGAGAATGCCGAGATTGTCCTGGATACTGTGACGCGCTCGCCGGAAGAGAACGCGCAACAGATCATTCGCTATCTGGTACGCGCCGGTCTCATCCGTGATGTTGACGCTGCTAGATCACCCGAACCGGGGTCCCAACCTCGGCAAAACTGAAGAACCACTCTGCCTCATCGACAGGCAGGTTGACGCACCCATGACTCATGGGACGTCCGAAGCTGTTATGCCAATAGGTGCCGTGAATACCATAGCCCTGGAAGAAATACATGGTGTACGGTACCTGAGGCAGATAATATCCTGGACCAGACATGTCGGTCGCACGATATTTCACGTAAACGCTGTAGTCGCCCATCACGGTGGGGGTGACCATCGTCCCGGTCGAGACCAGATGAGTCCGCACCATCTGCCCGTCCTGGTAGGCATAAATGCGCTGCTCACCGGTGGCAACGACGATGGCTTTGCCGATATTCGTCGGCGGAGGTGGCGGGTTGGCGGGGATGTAGTCGCCTTCGGCAGGTATGGTCAGCACCTGCCCTGGATAGATCAGATCAGGATCGGCGATGTTGTTGTAGTCGAGAATGTCCTGTACGCCGACGCCGTATTGTCGGGCGATGAGGGCAAGTTCCTGCCCGGCTTCAACGACATGTGTCGTCTTCGGCACGGGGGCAGGGATGGCAATCATGTTTAGCTCCATCGCGCCATCGGCGATTTCACCGGCGACATCGACCCTGAGGCGTTCCAGCATGACCGGCGCATCCATGACCCGACCATCGACGCCGGGTTGTGCCTGAATGTCCACCTGCGCGGCGAGCGCCAGGAAAGCGGTCTGGGCACGCACCAGGTCGATGGTATAGACCGGCGGGAGCAAGGTGTTCTCAGGGGAATCGGCAGCCTGCTTCAGCGTGCTCTCCAGGTCGATGCCGACGCCGAGTTCCAGCGCCGAGACTGCCCACTGACGCGCACCATCCGTCAGCAGGATTTGCTGGGCAGGAAGGGAAGCTTGCAGACGTTCGCGCGCGGCACTCGTGGTCAGACCGCCCAGGTTCAACCCCGCGACTGCCACGCCGTCCTGGATGCGCGCAGGCGTCGCCAGAAGGATCAGCGCAAAGACGGCAACCGCGAGGAAAGTCAACCCTGCGCCGAACATGACCAGGAGCAGGACGAAGGTCTGTCCACTCCAGCGGGCAGTTTTCCGACGGGCGGGCGATGTCGGGGCACCAGAAGGCGGTGGACGGCGCTGTGAACGAGGAGTCTGACGTTGTGCTGACATACGAATCAGTCTATCACGGATTTCTGACATCACTTCTACTCGCCTGGCTGACGCCAGACCTACGCTGACGACCTGTACGAAGTCGGCAGCAACCTGAACAGCGTTTTGCACGTACAATCTCGTCAGAGAGCATCCGTAAATAAGTCGCACTGATGCCTGTTCCGGCATCTGGTGGAGCGTAGAAAGAGGATGGAATGAGCGCGAAGCGCACCGAGAATTCCAATGGCGGATTCGTCCTGGAAGCCGAGAACGTCCGCAAAGAGCTGCGCATGGGTGAAGTGGTCGTACATGCGCTCCGCGGCGTCTCTCTAGCAGTTCGCCAGGGGGAATTCCTCGGCGTGGTGGGTCCTTCGGGAAGCGGCAAGTCGACGCTGCTGGGTTTGATCGGTGGACTCGATGCGCCGACCGCAGGGCGGATCGCCATTGACGGCGTAGACATCACCCGCATGAGCGAGGCTCAACTGACGCGCGTGCGCAACGAGAAGATCGGGTTTGTCTTTCAGTTTTTCAACCTGATTCCGACCTTGACAGCCCTGGAAAACGTGGCGCTGCCGGGGCAGTTTGCGCGTAAGCAGCGAACGAATCCGCAGCGGCGAGCGCGGGAGCTGCTGGGGATGCTGGGGTTGGCAGATCGGCTGCACCACCGCCCGACTCAGCTTTCTGGAGGACAGCAGCAGCGTGTGGCGATTGCCCGCGCGCTGGTAAATCAGCCGCCGCTGCTGCTGTGTGATGAACCGACCGGCAACCTGGACAGCGAAGCCAGCGATGCGGTGATGAAGATGCTCCGACAGGTGCAGCAGGAATTCAATACGACCGTGATCGTCGTCACACACGACATGTCTGTGGCGTCTGAAATGGATCGGCTGGTCACCCTGGTCGATGGGCAGATCGCTGGCGACATTGACCCCCGCTCGACGGCTCAGCAGGCGGCGCTGAAAATTCTTCGAGACAAGCGCGCCACCGGCGAGCTGGCGGCGCATCGCCCGTAAGCCCAGATTCCAACCGCAGATGTCCCAATATGGGCATCTGCAGTCGGAATCAGCGGCGCTCTACATCAGTTGTAATTCAGCTCGAAGGACTCGGTGAAGCTCCAGGTCGAGAACGGTTCACCGTCCACCCCCAACTCAAGCTGAGCGTAAGCGTCCTGAACCCCGGTCAGCCCGCCTGGTAAGTAATCATAGGGCACAAAGAACCAGAATTCGGACCATTCAGAATCATCGTACGACGGGTTGACGACATCCTGCACGGTCAGCGCGCCGTCGGTCGTCTGGAAATCGGTCGGGGCATTTGCGCCAGAGATTGGCGTGCCATCGCCCCAGTACAGGAACAGCGCCACGCGAATCGGCATACCCCGATAGCCGACGGCATTGACGTAGCCGTAGACCCGCATGCCCTGAGCGTTGTCCTGTACTGCGTTGTGCTCAATGCGCAGCAGATTGACGACCAGCTGGGCATTCGGGAAGGTGTAGTTGAAAGTGGCGCGGTCGCTGATGGCGCTGAACTCCTGCCCGTCGACGCCGATCTGCGCTTCGACGTAGGCGCCGCGCGACCCTGTTTCCCCTTCCGGGAAGAGGGAGTAGGGGATGAAGAACCAGGCATCGTCGTATACGGTATCGTCGAAGCCTGGGGTCAAAATCTGCTGACTGGTGAGCTGCCCTTCCGTTGTGCGATTGCTGGCGGCGGTGCGGGTACTGGCAAGCATTGGAGCGCCATCCTCCCACGACAGGAAGATAGCTGCGCGGAGCGGCACGCCACGGTAGCCGATGGCGCGGACACTGGCATGTGCCAGCATGCCGACGGCGCCATCCTGGGTCACATTGTGCTCAACATTGGTCAGGTCGATGACCAGCTGTGTCTGCCCAGTCGGCAGATCTGGCGGCGGCACGTTCGGAGCACTAGAAGTAGCTTCAAGCTGAGGAGCGGTCAGCGTCGGCACGGCGGCGACCGCCGTGTACAGTGCGCTTTGGATGGCGGTAGCGGTGAGAATCCCTCCCAGGCGTCCCAATGTCCGTTCTTCAGAACGCACCGCTGTAGGAATGCCGACCATGCGTCCTTCGGAATTGACCGCCAACCCGCCGCTGTTCCCTGGAGAGATCTGAGCATCCGTCTGATACCACAGCGGGATTCGTTCGCCGTTGAGGTTGCCGTTCTGAATGGTAGTGATAGCTCCGCCGGTCAGCACCATGTAGCCATC
>JAEURA010000038.1 GCA_016789005.1 Anaerolineae bacterium | reverse complement strand
GAGACCGCCGGGGTCTTCCGCCAGCAGGAAGAACTCGCCCCGCTGCGGCACGTTGATCGCCCGTCCCCGCTCGAAGGGCAGCGCCGAACTGGTCGCGCCCACCTCTTCGTTGATCGCCCAGCCCAGCAGCGCCCGAACGTCCGGGAAGGTGCGCCAGACCTTGCCGAAGCCGCGCTTGGGTTCGATCAACCCCAAAGGCGGGGATTCGCCGCCGCTTTCCGGGTCTGAACCGGCAGCCCAGGTATCGTCGTAGCGGCGGAAGCGCCCATCGAGGGTCAGCACGTAGATGACGTTGGGCGGTCCCTGCACGTAGATCATCGATCCGCGCTCGAACGCCTGCGCGGCGACCGCGCCGGGGAAGGGCGCGCCGACCAGCGGGCAGCCCATCAGCGCTGCGAAGCCGGGGTCTGCCGTCAGCGCGCTGCTCACGGCGGCGGGCAGCGGCAGCGGGCAGGCGAGGGTTTGAGGCGGGACGGTCGGCAGCAGCGCCGCCGAAGTCGCCGCGCCCAGGGTCGCCGGAAGCGACTGCCCGGCAAGATACAGGGCGGTCAGGGTCGGTGGGTTGTAGAGCTGTTCCGGCGGCAGGATGGTGGCGCGGCTGCTGAGCGCGACCAGATCGCCGAGCAGCCCCAGTTCCGGCGACGGGGTGAAGCTGGGCGAAGGCGTCGGCGTGATGGTGTTGGTGATCGTCAGGCTGGGGGTGAACGTCGGCAGCGGCGTGCCGGTCGGCGTCGCGCTGTGGGTCGCCGAAGGCGTTGCGCTGTGCGTTGGCGAGGGTGTTGCGCTGCGCGTTGGCGTGGCTGAATGCGCCGGCGTCTCGCTGGGCGGCGGGGTGTGCGTCTGCGTCGGCGCGTCGGTGGGCGATTCGGTCGGCAGGGCGGCGATCCGGGTTGGAATGGCGGTCGTCGCCGGCGAAACCGGCTCCGTCGGGCGAGCGGTCGCCGCCGCCAGGGTCGCCGAGGGCAGCGCCGCCAGGGTCGGCAGGGTGGCTGGCGCGGCGTCGGTGCACGCCGCGAACAGTAGGAGAAGCGGGAAGATCAGGCACAGAGTCTTCATGTTCGCCATTATGGCACGAATTCGGCAAACGCGCCCCTCACGCCGGGGGTTCGCAGGGCAAACGCATCCAATATCCCATTGGGATCACAACAGACAAGATGGGTCTGTAGGGGCGGTTCGTGAACCGCCCGCCGTGTTCGTGAACCGCCCACCGTGTTCGTGAACCGCCCACCGTGTTCGTGAACCACCCACCATGTTTGTGAACCGCCCACCGTGTTTGTGAACCGCCCACCGTGTTCGTGAACCGCCCGCCATGTTCGTGAACCGCTTGTGGGTGAACCAGGCATTTGGGCGCATCGCGATGCGCCCCTACGATACGTTCTGGCTGCTTATGAGCGAATAATCGACTTCGAATGTTGACATTTTGTTCTAAATTTGCTAAACTGACCTATCCGTTTCCTGACCCAAGTTGAACATGGAGAGGCGGATGACCCAGGAATACATCGAAATTCGCGGCGCGCGCGAGAACAACCTCAAGAACGTATCTCTGCGCATCCCCAAGCGCAAGATCACCATCTTCACAGGCGTTTCCGGCTCCGGCAAATCCTCCATCGTCTTCGACACCATCGCCACCGAGGCTCAGCGGCTGCTCTACGAAAACTTCAGCATGTTCGTGCGGACCTTCCTGCCGCGTTATTCTCAGCCGGACGCCGATTCGATTGAAAACCTGAGCATGGCGGTGGTGGTCGATCAGAAACGGTTGGGCGGCGGCGTCCACTCCACGCTGGGCACGATCACCGACATTTTCACGGTCCTTCGGCTGCTGTTCTCGCGCGTGGGGCAGCCGCACATCGGCAATTACAACCTGTTCTCGTTCAACGATCCCAACGGCATGTGTCCCGAATGCAGCGGCGTCGGGCGCAAGATCGGCGTGGACCTGGAGCGCTTCCTGGACCCGTCGAAGTCGCTGAACGAGGGGGCGATCCTCTTCGGCGATTACGCCGTCGGCAGCTGGGACTGGAGCATCTGCACGCAGTCGGGGCTGTTCGACAACGACAGGAAGCTGGCGGAATACAGCGACGAGGAGATGCGGCTCCTGCTGTACAGCGAGCCGTACAAGGTGAAGACCGAAGTCGCCGGCAAGCCGTTCAACCTGACGTTTGAAGGCGTGGTCAGCAAGTTCACCCGCAAGTTCATCACCCGCGATGTCTCCGGCATGTCAGAGCGCACCCAGAAAGCCGTCGCCCCGTTCATCACGATGGCTCCCTGTCCGCTGTGTCATGGGGCGCGGCTGAGCCAGGCGGCGCTGAGCAGCCGGATCAACGGGCTGAACATCGCCGAGATGGCGGCGATGGAAGTGGACGAGCTGATCGAAGTCATCCGGCAGATCGACGACCCGGTCGCCGCGCCGATGGTGGCGACGCTGACCGAGCGCTTGCAGCATTTGATCGACATCGGTCTGGAGTACCTGAGCCTGAACCGCGAGACGGACACCCTTTCCGGCGGCGAATCGCAGCGTGTGAAGATGGTCAAGCACCTGAGCGGCAGCCTGATGGATGTGATGTACATCTTCGATGAGCCGAGCGTTGGCTTGCATCCCCGCGATGTCCACCGGATGAACGAGCTGCTGCAAAAGCTGCGCGACAAGGGCAACACGGTGATCGTGGTCGAACATGACCCGGACGTGATCCGCGCCGCCGACCACGTGGTCGATGTCGGTCCGCTGGCGGGCAGCGGCGGCGGGCAGATCGTCTACGAAGGGAGCTTCGCCGGGCTGCTGGACTCGGAGACGATCACCGGGCGGCACATGAAGCGGACGCTGAGCATCAAGGAGGGTTTCCGCGCGCCGAAAGGAGCGCTGACGATCAGCGGCGCCCGGCTGAACAACCTGCAGAACGTCACCGTCGATATTCCCAAAGGCGTGCTGACGGTGGTGACGGGCGTGGCGGGGTCGGGGAAGAGTTCGCTGATCAACCACGTCTTTCTGCGCCAGCACCCCGACGCCATCGTGATCGATCAAACCCCGGTCGGCGTGTCCAGCCGCTCCAACCCGGCGACCTACACCGGGATCATGGACGACGTTCGCAAAGCCTTCGCCAGCGCCAACAAGGTCAGCCCGTCGCTGTTCAGCTTCAACTCCAAGGGGGCGTGCGAGAACTGCCAGGGGTTGGGCGTGGTCTACACCAACGTGGCGTTCCTGGACGAAGTGAAGACCCCCTGCGAGGTCTGCGGCGGGAAGCGCTTCAAGGAGGAGGTCCTCGCCTACACGCTGGACGGCAGATCGATCAGCGATGTCCTGGCGATGCGCGTCGACGAAGCCCTCGCCTTCTTCAGCGTGAAGGAGATCGTCAAACGGCTGCAAGCCATGAGCGACGTTGGGCTGGGCTACCTCGGACTGGGGCAGCCGCTCAGCACCCTTTCGGGCGGGGAGTGCCAGCGCATCAAGCTCGCCAGCGAGCTGCACAAGAAGGGCAGCATCTACGTCCTGGACGAGCCGACGACCGGGCTGCATATGTCGGATATCGCGCATCTGGTGGCGATCCTCAACCGTCTGGTCGATGCCGGCAACACGGTGATCGTCATCGAACACAACCTGGAGGTGATCCGCAGCGCCGACTGGATCATCGACATGGGACCGGAAGGCGGAAACAAAGGCGGGCGCGTCATCTTCGAAGGGACTCCGAGACAGATACTGAGCGCCGACCATTCGCTGACCAGCCGCTATCTGCGGTAGCAGATTCCCTCACCCCTTGTATCCCCCACGTTCTACCGGATTGGGTGGTTTCTCCCAGACCTCATCCCCCGACCCCTTCTCCACATGGAGAAGGGGAGTAGAACACCACGTGTGTTTCGGCAAGTCCCTCTCCTTTGGAGAGGGATTTAGGGTGAGGTCAGGGTTACAAAGGTGAACCAGGAATCCCCTCTCCCACGCCCGCAAGCGGGGAGAGGGGACGAATGCTGGACCTGCAAAGCGCTGCTTACTGCGGCGCGACGATCACGCCCGGCACGAAGTGCGCGACGCCGGCCGCGTATTCGGTGGTGCGCACCTGGATGCCGCCGGGGAAGAACCGGCAGTCCATGCGCAGCAGCTTCTCGCCGCCCACGTACTTGATGAAGAAGGTGAACTCGTCGGCGGTGCGCCATTCGCCGCGCGCCCCCAGCGGACCCATCGGACCTTCGGAGACGAGATACACGCCGTTGAGGCTGATGGGGATTTGCCACTCGCGCTGGGTGTCCAGCACCAGGGTCAGCATCGCCACATCCGGATCGCTGAAGTCCCAGCGCATGACGTTTGCCGTGACGTGCGGGTCGGTCTCCATCCGGTCCCCCATCGGGATCTCGATGGGCAGCGGCGCGCCCAGGTAGACGATCTTGCCGAGCAGCATCTCGGCTATCGGCGGCGGCAGCGGCGGGGCGGCTGCCACCGGGTTTTCGATGCGGGTGAGCACCGCTTCCAGCCCGTCGTAGGCTGCCGCGTCTTCCGGCAGCGCCTCCTCGGCGGCGCTGAGCGACATCACCGTGAACGCCAGCGGCAGATACTGGAGCGGGAAGCGTGAAGCCTCATTGACGGCTCCGGTCATGACGACCACCAGGTCCTTCGCCGGATCGATCAGGACGTACTGCCCGGCGAAGCCGACGGCAATCGCGGCTCCGTTCGGCAGGAAAGTCCACCACTGATAGCCGTAGCCGGTGTTGGGCCAGCCCGGCTCGACCTGAGTGCTGAGGGCTGCCTGGGCGAAGTCCGCCGGGATGATCTGCTCGCCTTCCCACATGCCGCCGTTCAGGTAGAGGATGCCGATCTTCGCCAGGTCGCGGGTGTTCAAATAGAGTTCAGCGAATCCGATGCTCACGCCCTGAGGACTCGCCGTCCAGGCGGTGTCGGTGATGCCCAGCGGCGCGAACAGATGCTCGGCGGCGTATTCTGCCGCCGACATGCCGGTCAGCTCGCTGATCACGGCGGACAGCAGGTAGGTGCTGGCGTTGCAGTACTGGAAGGTCCTGCCCGGCGCGAATTTCACCGGCAGGTCGAGGGTGAACTGGCGCCAGTCCTCACTGTTGATCAGCGCCCTCGTGGTCGCATTCGCCTGCGTGAGTTCGTTGCAGTCCAGACCGGAGGTGAAGGTCAGCATGTGGCGGAGGGTGATCGCCTCTTTGTTGGCGTCGAGATTTTGCGGCGTCACTTCCGGGAAGAAGCCGAGCAGCGGCAGATCGAGGCTCTCCAGCGTGCCCTGCTGGAGCAGGACGCCGATCAGCGTGGCGGTCACGCTCTTGGAGGCGGAGGCGAGCTGGTGTTTGTCCTCCTGGGCGAAGGGCGGCGCGTAGGCTTCCGCCACGATCACGCCGTGGCGCACCACCAGCAGGCTGTCCAGGTTGTAGTAGTCCGCCGAGAAGGTCTCGAACAGGGCTGCCACCTCGGCGGAGTCCATGCCCTGGGCTTCCGGCGTCGAAGTGCGCCATTCCGTCGTGGGAAAATACGGTTCTTCCTGCGCCGCCGTCGGGGAGACGCACAGCAGCAAGCCGATCAAGAGCAGGAGGCGAAGCGAAAACTTCATTATCGTCTTCCTTGCGTGGGGAAAAAAGCACTCTACAGGAGGCGGGGGATCGCTGCACCGCGCGTGCGGCGCGCAACCGGAAACAAAAAAGGCGGCATCCGCTGAACCGGACGACGCCCCGTGCTATGACGAAGTACGCCTATAGACCAGCCACGCCGTTCAGCGCGACGACGAAGGCGGCAGAAGCGCCGTCTTCGTCACGTGTCTCGTAATACAGCATAAGGCGACTCTTAATCCTAATCCAGTGCCGAAAGTCACCATCTGTTATTAGGACATAACAAGTGTCTTCTCAGCGCGGCATGGCTAAGAAGTGGAATCTTGAAAGATATCCATGCGCGGGAGACCCGCTGGGTCTCCCCTACGCCCGCCACCTCGTAGGGGCGAGCCGCCGGCTCGCCCGTTGAGAAGATGCGCGGCACGCCTCAGCGAGGGATGACCGGCAGGATGATGTGCGACGGGTGCGCCGCGTCGTGCCAGATCGTTTGCAGCGCCGGGCGCAGCGCCGTGTCTTCGCCGAGCGGCAGACCGCTGTTGGCGTTGCGGTCGAAGCGCGGGAAGTTGCTGCTGGAGATCTCGACGCGAATCCTGTGTCCGGCTTTGAAGACGTTGCAGGTCGCCGCCAGGTCGATGACGTACTCAT
This sequence comes from Anaerolineae bacterium, assembly GCA_016789005.1. Classification (GTDB taxonomy): domain Bacteria; phylum Chloroflexota; class Anaerolineae; order Aggregatilineales; family Phototrophicaceae; genus Flexifilum. The sequence goes on along the minus strand of JAEURA010000038.1, from coordinate 3,454 downwards.
AGACCTCACCGGGGGTGATGAATTCGGCGCGGTCGAGCGAGCGGTGGTGGCGGGCGCGGACGATTCCGTCGGTCAGGTTGCGGGCGTAACCGCATGGACCCACGTCCACCAGCTTGGCGGTGAAGTCGGTGTCCGGCGCGGTGGTCGCCGCCCACAGGTGAACTTCCAGCGGACCCGTCACTTCCAGGTCGCGTTCGAGCGGCGGCGTCGAATAGACCAGCACGTCGGGGCGGGCTTCGATGGCGCGCTGATCGTATGCGCCGGAGGGCAGCGCCGCCTCGCCGCAGCACAGCGCGCCGCCCCGCGTCGGGACGGGGTTGCGCGGATCGTAGACGAAGCTATCGACCGCCTCGTCGGACGGCGCTTCGGGCGAGAGCGCACCGTCGCCGTTCAGCGTGTTGGCGCGTCCGCCGCTGTGCAGGTAGTAGCGGGTGTTCTGCGCGCGGGCGAGGGGCCATTCCTGCTCGCTGCGCCACTGATTGTCGCCCATGACGAACAGGCGAACCGGCGGCTCATCCATGACGCCGTTTGGCGTCCCTTTGAGCCAGTAGTCGAACCAGCGCAGGTGCATCTCTTCCGGCAGGATCGCCATGCCGTCGCTCTGGATGCCAAAATCGACCTCGCCGACCACCGACTCGTAATTGCCGTGCGCCCAGGGACCGATGATCAGCTTCTGCTGCGCGTTGCCGGCGGCGCGGATGCCGGCATAGTCGGAAAGGGTGTTAGCGATGAAGATGTCGTACCAGCCGCCGATGTGGAAGATCGGCAGGTCCAGCGACTCGTGAGGGCAGCGCAGCGCCTCCCAGTAGGCGTCATGGGTCGGGTGCGCCAGCACCGTGCCGACGTAATCGGCGACTCCGCCGCGCCCGATCAGCGGCATGTCCTTGAGCGGCAGCCGTTCGAACGTGTCCCCGCGCACCATGCCGTCCCAGGCGGCGACCCAGGCGGCGAACAGCGCGCCCTTCTCTGGGGTGTCCGGCAGGCGAACGATGCCGTGAAGCGCCTGGGCGATCAGCCCCCAGCTGACCGTCACGCCGAGCGTGGGCGCTCCGCCCTGCAGCGCCGTGCCGAAAGCGTCGCAGAAGGTTTCCGCCGGGATGATGGTCTTCAGCGACGGCGGGCGCATGACGGCGGCGGCGAGCTGGGTGTATCCCATGTAGGATACGCCGAACATGCCGACCTGCCCATTCGCCCAGGGCTGGTGCGCCGCCCATTCGACGGCGTCATAGCCATCCTGCATCTCGTGGACGAAAGGCGCGCCGTCGCCTTCCGACGCCCAGCGCCCGCGCGTGTCCTGGATGACGACGGCGTAGCCGCGTTCGGCTGCCATGAGCGCGAAAAGCAGGTACGGCGGCATGAGTCCTTTGCCATAGGGGGTGCGTTCCAGCAGCACCGGGACCGGCTCCGGCGTGTTGGGGCGGTAGATGTCGGCGCGCAGGACGACGCCGTCGCGCGTCATCATCTCGACATCACGTTCGACGATCAACGATGTGTACGACATGAGGACAGCCTTTCACTCCGTAATACTCATCTTTATGAAGCGTAACGCCGAAGGGGCGCGGTGTCCAGAACCACAGCGTCCCCGCTCAAGGCTGGCGCAGGTGCGCGAAGATGACATGCTGTGAAAGGTCCGGCGGTGGACTGACCCCGGCGTCTGGCGTATGATCGTGGCATGAAGAGAGGAAACCCATGAAAGCTGCGCGCATCGTGATTGGTCCCCTGGCGGTCGGTTTCGCTCTGCTGACGCTGTTCGCCGCCGGACATGCCGAAGAGCGGCGCACCCTCGTCGTCTTCGCCGCCGCCTCGCTGACCGACGCCTTCGAGGAGATCGCCGCTGCTTTTTCCGCCGCGCATCCCGGCGTCGAAGTGCTGTTCAACTTCGCCGGCTCTTCCGACCTGGCGGCTCAGCTTGCCCAGGGCGCACCTGCCGACGTCTTCGCCAGCGCCAACCCCCGCCAGATGCAGGCGGCGGTCGATGCCGGGCGCATCGGCTCGGAGCCGCTGACGTTTGCCCATAACCGGCTGGTGCTGATCGTCCCTGCGGACAATCCGGCGGGCATCGCCTCGCTGGACGACCTGGCGAACGACGATGTGGCGTTCGTCGCGGCGGCAGAAGGCGTCCCGGTGCGCGACTACACCGACACCCTGCTGGAACGACTCGCCGCCGACCCTGCCTACGGCGCAGCCTATCGGGATGCCGTCCTGGGCAATCTCGTCTCGGAAGAGACCAACGTGCGGCAGGTTGCGGCGAAAGTCGCTCTGGGCGAGGCAGACGCCGGCATCGTCTACCAGAGCGATGTCACTCCCGATCTTCAGGAAGACGTGATCGCCATCCCCATCCCGGAGGCGCTGAACACCCTCGCCAGCTTCCCCATCGCCGTGATCCATGATTCTGAGAATCCCGATCTGGCGGGGGAGTTCGTCAATTTCGTCCTGTCCGATGCCGGGCAGGCGGCGCTGGCGCGCTGGAATTTCATCCCGGTTCGCGCCCTGGACCCTGAAGCGACCCCGGAAGCCGACTGCGCACCGGTCGAGGCGGAGCCGGTCTGCGCGCCGCCGGCTGTCGGCGAGGGCGAAGGCGGCGGAATCGGCATCGGCGCGCCGATCCTTGGCGGCTGAAACTGACTCGCAGACATGCCTGAACCTCGGCGGGCGGATCGCCCGAAAGTGCGCTCTGCCTCGCCCCTCAGCCTGATCGTCTCCCTGCTGGGCGGAATCGGGCTGCTGTTCCTGACTCTGCCCATCGCCGCGCTGCTCTTCCGTGCGCTCGCCGATGCGCCCCTCCTCGGCGTGTCGGGCGCGCCCATCGCCGACGCTTTGATGCTGAGCGCCGTCACTACTGCCGCCGCCGCCCTCGTGACGATCTGCTTCGGCACGCCGCTGGCGTACCTCTTCGCCCGGCGGCAGTTCCGCTTCCAGCGCCTGCTGAACGTGCTGATCGAACTGCCCATCGTCCTGCCGCCGGCGGTCGCAGGCTTGGCGCTGCTGATCACCTTCGGCAGGCGCGGCTTGCTTGGACCGACGCTCGACGCGCTGGACATCGCCCTGCCGTTCTCGACCGCCGCCGTCGTCATGGCGCAGGTGTTCGTCGCCGCGCCTTTTTACGTGCGCTCGGCGCAGGTCGGTTTTCGCGGCGTCCCGCGCGAGATCGAGGAAGCGGCGCGCGTCGATGGCGCGGGGGGATGGCGGCTGTTCTGGTCCATCACCCTGCCGCTGTCCCGGCGGGCGCTGGCGGCGGGGCTGATCCTGAGCTGGGCGCGGGCGCTCGGCGAGTTCGGCGCGACCATCCTCTTCGCCGGCAGCTTGCAGGGGCGCACCCAGACCATGCCGCTGCTCATCTACAACGTCATCGAGCGCGACCTGGACGCCGCCCTCTGGACGGGGCTGATCCTGATCGCGCTGGCGCTGGTCGCCCTGCTGATCGCTCAGCGGCTCAGCGGCGATCCTGCGGATG
>JAEURA010000326.1 GCA_016789005.1 Anaerolineae bacterium | reverse complement strand
GTGCTGGTCGAGCTTCCGGAGCCGACCGCCAGCGGCATGGCTCCGGTCAACGACATCGAGATGTACTACGCCGTCTACGGCGAAGGCGAGCCGCTGCTGCTGCTGCACGGCGGGCTGGGCAACGCCGATTACTTCGCCAATCAGATCGCCGCTTTTGCCGAACACTATCAGGTCATCGCGGTGGACAGCCGGGGTCACGGGCGTTCGACGGTCACCGACACGCCCATCGGCTACGCGCTGATGGCGTCCGACGTGCTGGCGCTGATGGACTACCTGGAGATCGACTCGGCGCATCTGGTTGGCTGGAGCGACGGCGGCATCATCGGCTTGGACATCGCCATCAATCACCCGGAGCGCCTGAAGAAGCTGGTCGCCTATGGCGCGAATTACATCCCCGCCGGCGTGCGCACGGACATCGGCGACAGCGCCATCTTCAACGCTTACATCGAGCAGGCGCTCGCCGACTACATGACGCTTTCGCCCGCCCCGGAACGCATGGAAGCCTTCCTGGAGAACATCGGCAACATGTGGGCAACCGAGCCGAATTTCACCGAAGAACAGCTCATGGGCATCACCGTGCCGACGCTGATCCTCGACGGTTGGGACGAAGAGGCGATCTACCCCGCCCACGACTTTGAAATGGCGGAGCTGATCCCCACCGCCGAGCTGCTGCTCATGCCCAACGTCGGGCATTTCGCCATGTTCGCCACGCCGGAGACCTTCAACAGTATCGTGCTCAACTACCTGAGCCGCTGAGCTTTCGGTCGGGTTTCTGACGAGAATCTGAAAGCGGGTGAGCCATCGGCTCACCCCTACACGCTACACCTCGCAGGGGCGACCCGCCAGCTCGCCCGCTAACCCCACGCGAGAATCCGCTTTAGCTCCCGATCACCGGGGCGGTGATCGTCACCGGCACGTCGAACGCTGAAAAATCGGTCACCGAGGTGGTGCGGGTGGTGAACACGCCCCCGCCGCCCGCCGCATCGACCACGCTGTACACCCGGTGGACCAACCCATCTTCCACGCCGATGTAGACGGCGAAAGTGAGGCTGATCTCGGCGTCGCTCAGCGCGCCGGCGAGCGCGCCTTCGGGGGCATCCGCCGGCGGAGCCTGCCCGGCGTCGCCTGCTGGCGGCATCGGCGTGCCCTCTGCGCCAGGAGGGAAGCCGCCCGCGCCCGGTCCTCCGCCGGCGAACCCGCCGCCCATCAGCCCGCTCATGCCGCTCTCGATCACCGCCTGCGGGTCAATCGTCACCTGGAAGATGCGCATCGCCTGCCCCTCCAGCGTGTCGCCTGGGAGTTCGGCGATGCTGGTCACGCTTTCCGCGCTGATCGGCAGCAGCAGCACGCCCAGCGCGTCGCCGGCGTCGATCATCCCGCCGCGCCCGCCGCTTTGAACGTCCTCCTGCGCGCCGACTTCTGCCCAGCCTTCCGGCGTGGTGGGAGCCGCCGCGCCGCTGTCCGCTGTGCCGCCCGTCGGCGGACCAAAGCCCGCGTCGCCCTCAACGCGGCGGTAGACCACGCCATCCAGCAGGATGATCGCCGTCGTCGTCTCGAATGCGCCGTTTGGTGTCGCGCTGGAGGTGGTGCGGCTGCCGCTCAGATTCCAGCCGTCGGCGGTCTGCGCCAGATCGTAGGCGGCGCTGCCGGTGGATTGAAAACCTCCGCCCTGTCCGGCGGCGCTCTCGGTCGCCGTCTGGGACTGGATGTGCATGCTGGACCGGGCGAGCGTGGTTTCGAACGCGCCGGCGACCAGGGCGATCAGCGCCGGGTCTGCGCTCTGTGCGCCGACGGGGATGATCCCGATCAGCAGGGCGGCGGCGATCAGGCTGAGCGCCAGCGTCCCTCGGCGCAGTGCAGATGTTTTCATCGAGAATGGTCCTTTCTTCAGGGTTCACAGGTCAAATGGATGTCTTGTAGGGGCGAGCCGGCGGCTCGCCCGCCCCGCGTATGGATTGTTTCGCGATCTCGCCTTACCCCGCGCACGCCGCGTCGGCGGTCAGATACTCGCCGCTCACCCAGCCTTCGATACCCTCATAGGTGACGTGCCACCAGTTGTCGTCGGTCCGCTCCGTCGCGGCGAGCACCGAGGTGTACGGGATGGTCAGCAGCCGCTCGGCGTCGACGCTCGGCGCAGTGCGCAGATTGAGGTTGAAATTGACCGTCACGACGCAGGTCCAGGTCGGCGCGGCGGGCGTCTCCGCGGCGTCTCCGGCTGTGCCCTCGTCGTCTGCCGCCGGTTCGGGCGTCTCCGCCGTCAGGCTGAACGCTGCCAGCGCCGGGATCGCCGTCGATTCGGCGCTGATGCGGGCGAAAACCTGCGTGGCGAAGTCTTCGTAGGTGAAGCGCGCCTGCCTGGCTTCGGTCATGTCCGCCATAGAGGATTCAGCCGCCGGCGCTTCTGTCGCGGATGCCTCCACCGCCGACTCCTCGGCGGACGCTTCCAGTGCCGGGGGCGCGAACCCGGCGGGTGCGGCGGGCAGCGCAATCGTCTGCGCCGAAGCCTCAGACGCTGATGTATCGGACGCGGCGGTCTCGGAGGCAGCGCCGCCCGGCAGCGCAAAGCCCGCCGGCGGTGTGAACGCCATGTTCGTGGTGTCGGCGGTCTGCGCAGCCGTGTCGTCACCGGCGGCGGGCGCGGCGAAGGCGGGCAGGAGGGGGGTCTGCGTCTGGGAGTCGCTGGCATCGCTCACCGCCGTGACGCCGGGGACCAGCGGGAGGACCAGCGGCAGCGCCAGCACGCCGGCGATCACCAGCACGCCGACGCCTAAGCCGAGCAGCCCGTAGGACTGGTTCAAGCCGGTCGTGTGCTGGCGGGCGTCGCGCACCATGAGGAACAGGCTGAAAAGCAGCACCACCCCGGCGCTGGCGAGCGCGGCGACGGTGAAGACCGGCTGGGACGCGCCGCTGACGACCATCCAGCCGACCAGCCCGACGGGGATGAGCGCCGCCGCCAGCGCCAGCAGCGCGCCGAAGAAGTTGATCTGCCCGCGCTGGCGCGCGGACTGGATGACGCTGTAGAAGATGTAGGGCAGCGGGGTGAAACCGCCAATCGTCAGCAGGGTGTCCATTGCCGAACCTTTACATGTCCTATGCGCCGCGCGCTACTCATAGCGCAGGGCGTCGATCGGGTTAAAACGCGCGGCGCGGTTGGCGGGGAAGACGCCGAACGACACGCCGATCAGAAACGAGATGCTGACCGCCAGCGCCACGCTGGACGGCTGCACGACGACGGCAAAATCTTCGACCAACCGGGTGATCACCGCCGCTGCGCCCAGGGCGATGGCGATGCCGATGACGCCGCCCAGCAGGGTCATCACCACCGCCTCGGTGAGAAACTGCGAGATGATGTCGAAACGCCGCGCGCCCACCGCCTTGCGCAGCCCGATCTCGCGGGTGCGCTCGTTGACCGTCACCAGCATGATGTTCATCACGCCGATGCCGCCGACGACCAGTGAAATGCCGGCGAGCACGCCCAGGAACAGGGTGATCGTCTCGATGGTTCCGCTGAGCGTGTCGAGGATGGTGCTGGCGGAGAACATGCGGAAGTTATCCGTCGCTCCGTCGGCGATCCCGCGTTCCTCGCGCAGGACGCGCGTCGCCTGCTCGATTGCCAGTGCGACCTGGTCGTTGCTCACCGCCTTGAACAGGAGGGTGTTGACCACCGCTTCGCCGGTCAGGGTGCGGTTGGCGTTGAGGCGGGTCTGGGCGGCGCTGATCGGCACGATGATCACATCGTCGCTCGTGCCCGTCTCGTCCAGCATGCCGATCACCTCGAAGGCGATGGAGCGGATGCGAATCTGCTTTCCGAGCGGGCTGACGGTCCCGAACAGGTCCTCGGCAGTGCCGACGCCGATCACGGCGACGCGGGCAGCGTCGGTCACTTCCTGGTCGCTGAACATCCGCCCGGCGCTGACGCTGCGGTCGTTGATGCTCAGGTAAGTCGTCGTCACGCCGGTCACCTGGGTGCTCAGGTCTTCTTCGCCATAGATGACGGTGTAGGTGTTCTGAGTCTGCGGCATGACTTCGGCGATGGCGGGGGCGCGCCCTTCGTCGGCGAGCGCATCGACCAGATCGAGGGTGAGCGAC
>JAEURA010000288.1 GCA_016789005.1 Anaerolineae bacterium | reverse complement strand
TCGAGCCGGTGCAGGGCGAGGGCGGCGTCCATCCCGCCGATGCCGACTATCTGCGCGGGCTGCGCCGCCTGTGCGACGAACGCGGGGCGCTGCTGGTCGTGGACGAAATTCAGACCGGGTTGGGGCGGACGGGGATGTGGTTCGGCTGGCAGATCGCTCCGGAAATCGTGCCCGACGCGGTCATCCTGGCAAAAGGTATCGCCGGCGGCGTGCCGATGGGTGCGGTCGCCTGGCGCGGCGCGCTGGGGACACTGCCCGCCGGCAGTCACGGCAGCACCTTCGGCGGCAACCCGCTGTCCTGCGCGGCGGCGGTCGCAGCGCTGACGACGATCCGCGACGAGGCGCTGCCAGCCCGCTCGGCGGAACTGGGCGCTCGGCTGCTCGAAGACTTGAGGGCGCGCAACCTGCCCGGCGTGCGCGAGATTCGCGGGCGCGGCTTGATGATCGGCATCGAACTGCGCGACCGGGTAACGCCCGTTCTGCAGGCGCTTCAGGATCGCGGCGTGCTGGCGCTTCCGGCGGGCAAGACCGTCCTGCGCCTGCTCCCCCCGCTGATCATCACCTGGGATGAGCTGAGGCGCATCGCCGACGCCATCGAGGCGGTGCTGCGTGGCTGATCTACGCCTTCCCCAGGAGCTGCCGGCGCTTCAGGCAGACGACGACGCAGTCGAAGCGCTCCTGCGCGATCTGGTCGGCATCCCTTCGCCGTCGACGCGCGAGGCGGAAGCGGTCGGCGCGCTGGTCGACTGGATGACGGCATACGGCGCGGCGCAGGCGTTCATCGACGATGCCGGAAATGCCATCGGGGTTTTCGGCTCGACCGATCCGGCGGCGCGGCAGATCGTCCTGCTCGGACATATCGACACGTTCGGGGCAGCGCTCCCGGTCTATCTCGAAGGGCGCACCCTGCACGGACGCGGCGCAGTAGACGCCAAAGGATCGCTCTGCGCCTTCGCGGCGGCGGCGGCACGGGCGGCGCTGCCGCCGGAGACCAGCGTGATCGTGATCGGCGCAGTCGAAGAAGAAGCGCCGACCAGCAAAGGGGCGCGCTTCGCCGCCGAACACTACCGTCCGGCACTCTGCCTGATCGGCGAGCCGTCCAACTGGGATCGCATCACGCTGGGGTACAAGGGTCGCCTGCTGCTGGAGTGGCGCTGGCGGGGCGATCTGGGGCACAGCGCTGGTCAGACCGACACCGCCGCCGAACATGCCTTCGCCTTCTGGGCGCAGGTGCGCGCCGCCGTCGATCAGCACAACGTCGGGCGCGACAGGGTGTTTTCGCGGCTGGATGCGGCGCTGCAAGCCGTCAACACGGGTTCGGACGGGGTGCGCGGTTGGGCGGAGATGACGATGGGCTTCCGGCTGCCCCCCGACCTCGATCCGACAGCGCTGGCGGACGAGATGAACGCGCTGGCGCGAACGTCCCAGGGCGGCGGGGCGCTGCGAGCGTTCGGCATGGAACACGCCTGTGTGGCGGAAAAAGACACGGCGCTCACCCGCGCGCTGCGCGGCGCGATCCGCGACGCAGGCGGCAGCCCGGCGTTTGTCCACAAGACCGGAACGAGCGACATGAACATCGTCGGGCGGATCTGGGGCTGTCCGATTGCAGCCTATGGACCAGGCGACTCGGCGCTTGACCACACGCCGCAGGAGCGGATCGATCTGGATGAATATCTGCGCGCGGTGCGTGTGCTGACCCGCGCGCTGGAACGGCTCTAGGCGCAGCCTTCAGCGGTGGGCGCGGCGCAGCGTCAGCCGCGGGGCGTGGATGCGCGGCGTCTCGTGCCGGCGCTCCCACGTGTCGAGTTCACGTTCGCTAATCGTGATAACCTCGTCGGGCGATTCGGCGCGGTCACCCCGGGCGATCTCCGCCAGACGGTCCATCTCGGCTGCCTCATAACGGGGTTCGACGTGGGCTTTGACGAGAAGCTTCATCATGTACATGCTCATCATGACAACCTCCATCAACGAGCAATACACCTTTTTCATTATAACACGGGTTTCGTAATCTCTCCCGTAATGCAGAGGTTTCGATGAGTCCTGCGGCGGCGGCTCGCAGCATATAAACAGCCGCCTGCCCCATCATCCCATCGAAGGATCATGGAGCAGGCGGCACGCCCGAATTGTGGGTCGCTCAGCGCTGGGCGGGTTGAAGCGCCAGACGCGGCAAAGCGCCAGATTGCGCCGGATTGCCGGCGATTCGCCGGACCAGCGCCCGCGCGGAGAGGACATCCTCCAGACCAAGCGACGCCCCCTTGTTGCCGCGCGCGGCTTCGGCGAGGCGCGCCATATCGGCGTCTTCGTAGAAAGTGTCCAAATGTGCTTCGTTGATGAGCTTCATCTCATACCAGTTCATCACGGCATCCTCCTTGATTTCCGAACGATGCACGCAGCAGATTCTACCAGATTTTTCGTTAATTACAGTTGAAATTTTCATGAAAACCGCCGCGCGTAGGCGAATCGTCAGGCAGACCGGTCTGCACCCGTTCAGTCAAAGAGGAAGCGCGTGGGCGTATTGGGATAGGTCGTCCAGGCGAGCACTTTTTCCGGGATGAGGGCGAACTGCGCGCCTTCGCCCGCGCCGTACTTGACGGCATAGTCTGCCTCGATGCGCGCCAGCAGGTCCGGCGGCAGATCGTTGGCGCGCTCGGCGCGGCCAAAAACGATCACGACCCGGTCGCCGCTTTCCAGGTGAGCGATCATCGTCGGGTTGACCAGCAGATTCTTGGCGTGACGGGTCATGTCGCCGCCGCTGAAGTAAAGCTTGTTGTCGATCCATGATCCCCAGGAGGGCACGGTGTGCGGGCGACCGTCCGGGTAGATGCTGATCAGCCAGTAGTGGCGGGCGCTGGTGAGCTGTTCCACCACCCACTCCCATTCGACCATATCCGTCTCGTCGTCCGGGATGCCGTATTCTTTGGGGATGTCGGGGCGGGTGCGGCGCGGTTCACGGGCGTCATGCGTCATACCATCTTGCTCCTGGGGTTTCGCAGAGTCTCATCTGAAATTATGGCTCCCTTATGGCAAAGGCTCATCAATGGCGTCTATTGTGGCGGGTAGAGCGTATCTTATAATTCATCAACGCTCTCGTTGGGGCGGCTCGCGAGCCGTCCGCACTGCCTGAAAAGTCATCACGGTTACGGCGGGCGCGTCGCGACGCGCCCCTACCAAGGGCAATTATCAGACAGGCTCTATGCATTTCTCACTTGACTCGCCCCTTGCGGGAAGGTCTAGACTGTGTTTGTTGTTCGAAGCGGGGCAGACAAGCAGCATATGCTCAAGATCGGGGAGTTTTCGCGGATTTGTCAGGTTTCGGTGAAGGCGCTGCGCCATTGGGACGCCATCGGGCTGTTGAAGCCGGACGTCACCGATCCGCTGACCGGCTATCGCTACTACACCATCCAGCAGGTCGGCGCGGTCAACCGAATTTCGGCGTTCAAAACGATGGGGCTGCCGCTGGATCGCATTGCCGAGCTGCTGCATGAGAACCTCTCGACCGCCGACATCCGCGCCATGCTTCTGCTCAAACAGGGCGAGCTGCGCCAGCAGATCGACGAGGCGGCGCACATGCTGACGCTGGTCGAGGCGCGTCTTCGTCAGATTGAGCATCAGGGCAGCCTGCCCGACTACGAGGTGGCGCTCAAATCCATCGAACCGCAGCCAATCCTCGGTATCCGTGAGACGGTATCTACGCTGGATGCATTGGTCGCCCTGCTGGCGGAGACCTATCCCTACGCCCGTCAGAAGGAGAACGCCAATCTGCTGGCGGTGTTCCATGACGAGGGCTTCGAGGTGGAATGCGTCGATGTCGAAGTCGGCTTTCCGGTGGATAGTATGGCAGCGAAAGCACTGTCTCTGTCGGCAGCGCGCCAGATGACCGTGCGCACCCTGCCGGAAGTTGAACTCATGGCGTCGACGGTGCATCACGGTGAATGGCTGGCGCTCTCTCAGGCATATGTCCATCTGGGGCACTGGATTGAGGCGCACGGCTATTCCATCGCCGGACCGGGACGCGAGGTCTTCCACTATATCGACTGGGAGAACGATCAGCGCGCTACCGTGACGGAGCTGCAATTCCCCATCGTGCGCTAGCTCGCTGCTCACCAACCGCACGGACAACGCCATCGCTGTACGCTCACCAATGCTCAGGAGGAGTATGAAATGCTCCATGGTCTGCAGGTTCGTTTGCGCTGGTTGACGACTGCCGTCGTCGGGCTGATGTTGTTTAGCTTTTCTGCCCTGGCACAGGAGGACGCGATGACGGAACTACCCCCACCGAATGAACATATGCAGGATTTATCCTGGTTCATCGGCGAATGGGACGTCACGTCGCGTATGCTCATGGATGCCGGGACCGGCGAATGGCTGGAGGAACCGCTGCACACCGTCCACACCTACGAAATGGGCGGGCACATCATTTTCGAACACTTCTTCGGTCCCCTTGGTGGCGAGCCGTTCGAGGCGTGGAGCCTGCGCAAGTACAATGAGAACAGCGGCAAGTGGGAACAGCGCTGGGTGGATACTGCGCCGGGCGGTTTCGCCAACTGGATAGGCTCGTACGCCGACAATCAGTTCATCGGTTACGCGATGCGCTTCATCAACGACGACGGCTCGATCAAGGACCAGACGGCGTATCGTGAAGTCTTCGACAACATCACCGAAGACGGTTTCTCGTGGCGCTTCGAGCAGACAGAAGACGGCGGCGCGACCTGGACGGTCACCTGGACGCTGGAGTACGTGCGCGCTGACTGACCTCTGACCCCTCAATTCGGCATCCGCCGTCTCCTGTGTTACGCTAGATGCAGCAGGGCGTAGAGGAGGCGGCGGATGCATCCAGCAATAGAACGACTTCGCGGCGGGTTGATTGTCTCCTGTCAGGCAGGCGTGATCGATGCGCTCTACGGTCCAGAAGCGATGGCAAAGATGGCGCTGGCTGCGCGCGCCGGTGGGGCGGTCGGCATCCGCACCAACGGGCGGGATGATGTCGCCGCCATCCGCCGGGTCGTCAGTCTGCCGATCATCGGCATCGACAAACAGGAATGGCGCGGACTGGGCATTCGCATCACCCCCACCCTGGAGGCGGCGCGCAGCGTCGTCGAAGCCGGCGCGGACATCGTCGCTGTTGATGCCACGCGCCGCGCCCCTGAAGATGGGCGCATCCCCCCTGCTGAACTCATCCGGCTGATCCACGAGACCCTGAACGTCCCGGTGATGGCGGATATCGCCACCCTCGATGAAGGACTCGCTGCCGCCGAAGCCGGCGCAGACATCGTCGCCTCGACCCTCTCCGGCTATACTGCCTACAGCCAGGGCGGACCCGACCCTGACTACGCGCTGGTGCACCAGCTTGCCTCGCGGCTTCAGGTCCCGGTGATTGCCGAAGGGCGCGTCGCCGCGCCAGAGCAGGCGCGCCATCTGCTGGAGGTCGGGGCATATGCGGTGGTCGTCGGCTCGATGATCACCAAGCCGCGCTGGATCACCGAGCAGTACGCCAGCGCGATGCGCTCTTTTCGCAGCGCCGCGAGTCAATCGGTGGTGGGTGTGGATATCGGCGGCACCAAGATCGCCGTCGGCGTCCTGGACAGCGCCGGACAAATCATGCACGAAGAGCGCCTTCCCACGCAGGCGCAGGAGGGCGGCGAGGCGGTGCTGCGCCGCGCCGGCGATGCCATAGAACGCGCGCTGCGCGCCGTCCCGGCGGCGGGGATCGGCGTTTCGACCGGCGGCGTCATCGATGACCGGGGCAGGGTCATCTTCGCCACCGATGCGCTGCCCGGTTGGGCGGGGATGGACATTCGTGGGACGCTCGCCGAACGCTTTGGGCTGCCGGTCGCGGTCGAGAACGACGGGCAGGCGGCGGCGCTCGCCGAAGCGCTGCTTGGTGCGGGACAGGGTTTCCGGTCGGTGCTGGGAGTGACGGTCGGCACCGGCATCGGCGGCGGCTTCATTGTGGATGGGCGCATCTATCGCGGCGGCAGCGCTACCGGCATCGAGCCGGGACACATCGCCGTCGTCCGCGACGGGCGGCTGTGCCCCTGCGGTCGGCATGGCTGTCTGGAGGCATATGCTTCCGGCGGCTGTCTGGCGCTGGAGTACAACGCGCGGGCGGATGCGCCGCTGTCGACGGGCGAAGCGGTGGTCGCTGCCGCCGAACAGGGCGATCGGGCTGCCCTCGAAGCGATTCAGGCGGTCGCCGGGTGGTTGGGCTACGGGCTTGCCAGCGCGGTGAATCTGCTCAACCCGTCGGTGATCGTGATCGGCGGCGGGGTAGCGCGGATCGGTGATCTGTATCTGGAGGCGGTGCGCGCGGCGCTGCGCCGGCAGGTCTATGCGCCCCTGCGCGAGGTTCCGCTGCGGGCGGCGGCACTGCGCAACCGCGAAGGGATCATCGGGGCGGCGCTGGTCGGTCGACAGGCGTTTTGACCTCCGAATCCTGCCCGGTCCGGGAATTAGATTTTGTGTTCTGTTGCACATATCCTACAAGTTGCGTATACTGGGACTCAATACTGCTTTGATGGACTAGGGCTGTGATTGTGGAAAAGCCGCTTAGGAAACTCGCCGTGACGCCCCTGATCAATGATCAGATTCAGGAGGTGATCAAGCAGTATATCCTCGACAATCACCTGCAAGCCGGGGATAAGCTCCCGTCTGAAAACAGTCTGAGCCAGCAGCTTGGCGTCAGCCGCAACTCGGTGCGCGAATCCGTGCAGTCCCTCGCATCGCTGGGGATCATCGAGGTGCGGCGGGGCAGCGGGCTGTACGTCAAGGGCTTCAGCCTTCAGCCGATCATCAAGAACCTCTCCTACGGCGTGCTCTTCGACCTGAGCGAGCTGGAAGACCTGCTTCAGGTCCGCGAGGTGCTGGAAAACGGCATGGTCCACGTGGCGCTGCCTTTCCTGACAGAGGAACGCCTGCGCACGCTGGACGACATTGTGGCATGGATGTACCTGCAAGCGGAACGCGGCGAACCGCTGGTCGAGCCTGACCGCCTGTTTCACCTGGAGTTGTTCCGCCCGGTTGGCAATCACATCCTGCTTCAGCTGCAAGACATTTTCTGGAGCACGCTGCGCAACGCGCTCCAGCACGTCAATATCGCCGACAGCAACCCGCTGCGCACAGCGCAGCTTCACGGCGCGGTGGTCGATGCCGCCCGCAGCGGAGACGCCGAACAGGTGCGGCGCGCTTTGAGCCGTCACTATGAGGACATCAAAGATCGCCTGCGTCGTATGAAGGCAGCCCGTGCGCCGGTTGGCGAAGAGGGCTAGGCGAGATACGCCGATCAACCTGCGTAGAAGGAGGTGTGCAAAGCGGCAGCGAGACAATCAGTTCAGTTCCAGCTTACCGAATAATCTGTTGATGATGGAGGCATTCTCATGCAGTTGGTGAAGAAATTCCTGGTCTTGGCGCTCATCGTGGTCCTGGCGCTGCCGATGATGGTCGGCATGGCGCAGGACGGCGCAAGCGGCACGCTGATCGGCGCGTTCGATATCGGACCGGGCGGCGCGCCCGGCGTCATCCCCTATATGGACTCGGCAGGGCGTACCTGGCTGTCGAAGATCTGGTCCCCGCTGGTCAGCTGGAACGCCGACATCAGCGCGCTGGAACCGCAGCTCGCCACGTCCTGGTCGTCTAACGACGATAACACGGTGTGGACGTTCAATCTGCGCGAAGGCGTGCTCTGGCACGATGGCGAACCCTTCACCGCCGAAGACGTGGTCTTCTCGCTCAACCTGGCGATCAACCCCGACGCGGCGACCAACTTCCCCGGCTTCAGCCAGCTCTCGCGCGACTCGGTCAAGGAAGTGCGCGCCGTCGATGAGATGACAGTCGAGTTCGATCTGAATTCGCCGAACCCGCGCCTGCCCTACAACCTGATTCTGATGTGGATTCTGCCGCAGCACGCGCTCGCTGACCTCAACCCGGCGGACTATCAGACCAGCGACTGGTTCTTCACCGAAGCCATCGGAACCGGTCCCTTCATGCACGAAGAGTTCCAGCGCGATCAGTTCTGGGCGGTGGTGGCGAATCCCACCTACTGGCGCGGCGCGCCGAAGCTGGAACGGCTGATCAACCGCTACTTCGCCGATGAGACGTCGGCGATCCTGGCGCTGGAAGCCGGCGAAATTCACTTCTCGTATGCCAGCGGTGACGTGGCGCTCGGTTTCGAAGGCAACGCCGACTATCAGCTGTTCAGCGGACCTTCCGGCGTCACCAACTACATGATCTTCAACGAGCGTGACCCGCGCTTCGCTGATATCCGCGTCCGTCAGGCGTTCCTCTACGCCATCGACCGCCAGGCGATCACCGAAACGGTGCTGAATGGGACGGCGCAGGTCGTGCCATGCATCGGCGCGTTCCCGACCATGTACCCGCCGGCGGAAGATCTGAACGACTACGCCTACAATCCCGATATGGCGCGCCAGCTGCTCGCTGAATCGGGCGCAGATTTCAGCCAGCCGGTGGAAGTGGTCACCTACTATGACAGCCAGTTCCATTCCGACGCGCTGGCAGCGATGCAGGCATTCCTGGCGGATGTCGGCGTGACCATCACCCCGATCAAGCAGGACGTTCCGACCTACAACAGCTACTTCTATACCGGCGACGGCTGGACGATCTCCTATCGCGGCGTTGGCGCTGGCTTGGCGAATTTCCCCTTCCCGTTCTACGAAGTGGGTGGTCAGCCGACGACCGATGGCGCGCCGCTGGACGGCACTTCCTATCCTGAACTGCTCGACATGATCGCCCAGGCGCGTGTTGAAGCTGACCCGGCAGCCTATGCAGGATTGATCGCCGACATCTGCCGCTTCCAGAATGAGAATGCAACCGAAGGCTATATGTGGACGGCGATTCGTTTCGGCGTCGCCTCCAGCAAGCTCCAGGACTTCTACTGGTTCCCCGGTCCCGGCGGCGGTCCTTATGAGGATCATGCCGAACTGTGGTCTGTGGCTGGCTAGACCCGCAGTACGATAGACGAGAATCCAGGGGCGTTGGAAAAAGACGCCCCTGGACCTCACGAGGGAGGGCTGCCCGTGCAAAAATACATCCTGCGCCGCATTCTGATTGGCATCCCGGTATTCTTCGCCATCACCGTGATCATCTTCGGCTTGATCGAGATCGCGCCGGGCGACATCACCGATTATTTCATCCGCCCGGAGCTGAACATGACGGACGAGGCGAAGGACGAGATTCGCATTCGCTTCGGGTTGGATCAGCCGGTGACCGTGCGCTATGGCAACTGGCTGCTCAACGTCCTGCGGGGCGATCTGGGCTACCGCTACACCAACGGGCAGCCGGTGGGAGCAACCATCATCCAGCGCCTCAGCGCCACCACACTGCTGGCGGGGACCGCACTGGCGATTGGCGCGACGATAGGCGTCGCGCTCGGCGTTTTCACGGCGCTGCGCCAGTATTCCGCCTGGGATTTTCTGCTGACCGGGGCGTCCTTCCTCGGCATCTCCATCCCTTCATTCGTCGCCGGAATCATCATCCTCTTCATCTTTTCGATCAATCTGGGCTGGTTCCCGGCGGGCGGCATGCGCCCGGTGGACCGCGAACCAACCCTGCTGACCACGATACATCATCTGGTGCTGCCGGCGCTGGTGCTCAGCCTCGCGCCGATCGCCAATTTCATGCGCTATACCCGCTTCAGCATGCTGGAGGTGATCCGCGCCGACTACGTGCGGACTGCGCGGGGGCAGGGGCTGCGCGACCGGCGCATCACCTGGCGGCACAGCTTCCCTAATGCGCTTCTGCCGGTGATCACGCTCCTGGGTTTGAGCCTGCCGTCCCTGGTGGTCGGCGCAGTTTTCACCGAGACGATCTTCAGCTGGCCCGGCATGGGGACGCTTTATCTGGAAGCGGTTAATGGGCGCGATGTGCCGCTGCTCATGGGCATGAACCTGGTGATCGCCCTGGTCGTCCTGGGGGCGAACCTGCTGACCGATCTCGCCTACGGGCTGGCTGATCCGAGGATTCGCTATGACTGAGCCAACGCAGCGCCCGCGCGCTTCAGCGCCCGTCGTGCAGATGCAGAACGCGACGGACCGGCGCGCCGCCAAGCGCGACGACAAACGCGCCCTGCGCCGGTTCATACGCAACCGTGCGGCGGTGGTTGCCCTGGTCATCCTGGCGGTGCTCGTCCTGGCGACCGTCGCTGCGCCGTTGATCCAGCGCTACCAGTACGAACAGATCGACCTGCGCGCCCGCTCCTCGCCGCCCACTGCCGAGCACTGGTTCGGCACGGATCGCGTCGGGCGAGACATCTGGAGCCGCCTCTTGAACGGCGGGCAGGTCTCGCTGCTGGTGGGCTTCGGTGCGACGCTGGTCTCCACGCTGATCGGCACTGTCCTCGGCGCGCTTTCCGGCTACTATCGCGGCTGGGTGGACATGGTGATCATGCGCGTCACCGATGTCTTCATGACCTTTCCCAGCATCATCATCATGCTCACACTGGCGGCGATGCTGCCGCGCTCCGTCTGGACCATCGTCTTCATCATCGGCGCGCTCAGCTGGACCGGCACGGCGCGCGTCGTGCGCAGCCAGATTCTTTCGCTGCGCGAGCAGGAATTCATCCTGGCGTGCCGGGCGCTGGGCTATGGCGACGCCCGCATCATCATCGTCCACATCCTGCCCAACGTGTTCGGATCGCTGGTGGCGCTGGTGACTTTCGCCATCGGCTCGGCGATTCTGACGGAAGCCGGGCTGAGCTTTCTCGGTCTGGGCGTGCCGCCGCCCACACCCAGCTGGGGCAACATGCTGGAAGCGGCGCGCAATCTCGACATTCTGCGCAACCTGCCCTGGATGTGGGTTCCGCCGGCGATCATGCTGGTGCTGACCGTCCTGTGCGTCAACTTCATCGGCGACGGTGTGCGCGACGCGGTCGATCCGCGTATGGTGCTGTGAGGCAGAGAGGCAGGAGAGCACATGCAAGGGCGAGTATTACGGCAGAAGCTCCACGCGGGCGAACGGGTCTACGGGATCGCGCTTGAAGGCTATGGGCAGCCTCGGTTTCCCAGGTACTTCGCCGATGTGGGACTGGATTTCGTCTGGCTGGACAGCGAGCACGCGCCTAACAACCGCGAGACCATCGCCTGGGCGCTTCAGCTTTATGCGGCGCACAACGTCGCGCCCTTCCTGCGCATCCCGGAGATTTCGGCGTCACAGGCGGCGATGGGGATGGATGCCGGAGCGCATGGCATCATCGCGCCCTACGTCGAGACGGTCGAACAGGTCAAGGCGCTGGTCGGCGCGGTCAAATATCGCCCGCTCAAGGGCGCAGCGCTGACGGCGGCGGTCGAAGAGGGCGTTTTTCCCAATGATCAAACGCGCGCCTATCTTGACTCCTATAACCCCGACGCCACTCTGATCATCATGACGGAAAGCCCGGCGGGTGTGGCGAACCTTCCCGATTTGCTGAAGGTTCCCGGCGTCGATGCCGTGATGATTGGTCCGCACGATCTGTCGATCTCGCACGGCGTGCCAGAACAATACGATCACCCGATCTTTGTGAGCGCGCTGGAACGGGTGATCGCCACCTGCCAGGCGCATCACGTCGGCGTCGGGATGCACTTCATCAGCGGATCGGTCGACTGGGCGCTTGGATGGGCGCGCAAAGGGTTCAATTTCATCAGCTATCGAGGCGACACCCTGTTCGTCGCGCGCGGCATTCAGGGCGAACTGCACGCCATCCGCGCCAGCCTGGAGGGAACGCCAGACAGCACAGACACCGACAGCATCGGCGCGTCTGGGCATATCCACTATAGAACTGAGGGACGCAAATGACAGTTTTCAAAGGCATCTATCCCGCGCTGGTCACGCCAAGCGACGCCGGTGGCGGTGTGGACGTGGCGGCGCTGGAGCAGCTGGTCGATTACCTGCTCGGCAAGGGGATTGACGGGTTGTACGTCGGCGGCACGACCGGCGAAGGCATCTACATGTCGGTGCCAGAGCGCCAGCAGATGGCGGAAATTGTGCTGCGCCGCATCAGCGGACGCATCCCGGTGATCGTCCATGTCGCATCAGTTGCATTTGCCGACGCGCAGGCGCTCGCAAAGCACGCGGCGCAGCATGGAGCCGCCGGTTTCGCCAGCATCATGCCGCCCACCTACAATTCGGCGGCGAGCGTGATCGCCTACTACAAGGCGCTCGCCGCTGCCGCGCCAAACCTGCCGTTCTTCTCGTACATCCTCAACCCGAATATCGACCCGGTGCGGGTGATGCGTGAACTGATGGACACCGTGCCCAACCTGATTGGCGCGAAGTACACCGGACCTAACATGTACGAGATGCGCCAGATCATGGACATGAATCAGGGGCGGTGGGTGACTTTCTCCGGCATGGATGAGGAATGCGTCTATGCCGCTATGATGGGCGTAGACGGCGCTATCGGCTCGACACTCAACTTCATGCCGGGGGCGTACCGCTTCATCCGCGATGCAGTGGCGCGCGGCGATCACGGCGCGGCGCAGGAGATGCAGATCAAGGCGAACAAGGTGACGGCTGCCATGATCGAGGTCGGCTTCGGCGGGGCGCTGCGCGAGGTGCTGCGCATGATCGGTATCGACGCTGGCGAACCGCGCCTGCCGTCGCTGCCGCTGAGTGCCGAAGCCAGGGCGTCGCTGCGCAAGGCGCTGGAATCATCCGACTTTGCCGCGCTGGTGGCGCTGTAGGGCGGTTGGCGGGTTGTCGGGGGAAGAACGCGGCGTCGTACAGCGCCCTTCCCCCGTCAGGGGTTGGCTGGATGATCTCCCCCGACGTAATGTCAGGGTATTTTCCCGCCAGCCCGGGCAGGGTAATCAGCGGTAGCGATTCCGTTCTGCCCCAGCATCAGGTTTAGCTGGGCGGAATGCTCCTGAACGTGTCGCATGTTGTAGAGCAGCAGTTCGAGAAAACTGCACTCTCCCCAGCCGAAGGCGCATCGCCGCGTCGCCGTCTCGTCGGTCAGCGCCTCGATGGTCTGGCAGCACCGCGCCTTACAGCCCTGAAGGTATGCCAGCAGCTCCGCTTTGGCGTAGGGGCGTTCGGGGATCGGTCCTTCGTCGTCCTGCTCGATCAGCGAGAACGGGGCTGGCGGCAGAAACCCTTCTTCAGCGCCGGTCAGGTACAGGTCGAGCCAGAACAGAGTGTGGTAGGCGACGTACCAGACTTGTGAGCGCTCCGGCGGCGCTTTGCCGGGTTCCCACATGGAAAACGTCCAGAGCGTATCGGGGCAGGCGTTCAGTGCCGCCGCGAGATAGTCGATGGCTGCGCCAAACTGCTGCCATATGCTTGTTTTCAGATTATCGTCCACGGTTCCTCCTTTTCTACGCCAGCGTGAACTCGGCGCGCCCCAGCCCGTCGATTTCGGCGTAACCCGAAACCCCAGCTGCGGGTAGGCTGCCCACCGGGATGGCGATTTCGCGCCCCAGCGACCCCAGCGCGATCACGTCGCCCGGAAAGAGCGTGATGTAGCGCGTCATGTAGACGAGCGTCTGAACGGCGTCGTGAAGATAGTCCCGCGTGCTGGTCTCGGCGTCGCCCCAGCCATCGAGGTGGATGAGGCAGCGGCGGTCCTTCCAGCCCTCTGCGCTCAGCCGCGCTGGCGCGCCGATGATGTTGAAGCCATCCGCCCAGCGCGCATAGACCGCCGGCAGATGGCGCTCCTGCATCGACGCCGGTTCGACGACCTCATCCTTGAAGGACGAGTCACGGATCACCGCCATCGGGGCGAAGCCGAGGATCGCCTCGACCGCCTGGTCGGGCGTCAGGCGGCTGGCGATGCGACCGACGACGCACGCCAGCTCACAGCCGAAGGACAGCGACCGGACGCGCTTTGGCAGGATCAGGCGGTGTGCAGAAGCCGCCAGCGCCGTGTTTGGCGCGCTCAGGAAGCGGGGATACGGGCGACGCGCCAAGCCTTCGCGCGCCTCTGCGGCGCTGTCGTTGCCGAACAGCGTCCAGAAGTGCCGGGCGCTGTCCACCGACCACGCGCCGGGGTCCTCGATGATGCTGTTCGGCGTGCCCACCAGCTCGCGCACGGCGGGCGGGAGTTGCGCCCTGCCGCTTGCAGACCCCGGCGCGTCGTCTGGTTCAAGGGTGTAGGCGACAGGGTTGAGCAGCACCCCGAGCCGTTCGATCTCGCTTTCGATGACATCCCCGGCGAGGGGTTCGACCGGGAACGGCGATCCGTCGTAGCCCATCGTCCCCATGTGGATGATGTCGCCCGGACGCAGCGTCCGAAACGACGACAGCCAGCTAATCGTGCGCTCGATGCCGATGTGCATCGCGCCGGTGTGCGAACGGTCACGCAGCATGCCGGACTGGCGCGTGTAGATCATCAGATCGTAGGGATTGCCGACCTCATCCAGAGTCACCAGATAGGGTCCGATAGGAAAACGCGAGTCTGATTTCTTGTCGCCCCAGGAGGTCATCGCATCCTCGAACCAGTCGTACGGCTCCGGCTGGGCAAACAGGTCCTGGCGGAAATAATCGACCGTCACGTCCGAGACGATGGTCAGCCCGGCGACGTGGCGCATCGCCTGCGCGACCGGGATATCGCGCCCGCCGGTCCCGACGATCACGCCCAGTTCCGGGTTCCAGCCGCCGGAGATCGCCGCCGCGTAGGGCAGCAGAATCGGATCACCGGGGTCGATCACCGTCCCCTGTGGGCGCTGATGCCCCTGGGGAAAGACGTTCAGATGCCGGCGTTCCGGCACGTGCCGCCAGGCGGTCGGGCTGTTCTGGACCAGTCCCAGGATCAGGCGCGGACGGGGGATCGGCGCGCGCAGCTTCACGTCGGCGAGGCGATGCCCCGCGCCGACCAGGATGAAGGTGTCGGCTCCCTCCAGGAAGCGCAGCAGAAAGTCCTGCATCCGCCTCATGCGCGTCATCGCCTCGCCACCCGCTTCCAGGAAGCCGATCAGGGAGGTCGGTGCGGCGTCCTCCCAGAAGATCGGGCGGGTCGCGGCGAACGGCGAGGTGCCGCGTCTGGCATATTCCAGCAGCCGGCGCTGCGTCAGCCCTGGCTCGAAAACCCATTCTTCGCCGCTGTGCGGGTGATTCAGCACGAGACCGAAGCGCTCCGCGCCGTTCTTCACATAGGTCCCCAGTTTCATCGCATCCCGTCGCTTTCTGAAGGATTTCCGAGCGCGTCGAGGCCCTGGCTAAGCCAGTCGAGGGAGAAACGCGCGAAGTGGATGCCGCCGGTATTGCCGCGCTCGTAGAGCAGACCGATCTGCCCATCGCGGGTCATCACCAGATCGCTGTAGGAAGAGGGTCCCTGGTCGAGCGTCCGGCTGTGCGCCCAGGTCTGACCTTCGTCGTAGCTCAGCCGGACGGTCATATTGACCCGCGCACGGAGGTGCGCCGGGTTGGCGAAGAGCAGACGGCTCCTGCCGCCATAAGCCGTCTGGTCGCTCCAGGTGCAGCGCAGCAGCGTCGCCTGCACCGCCGGGTCGATCAGCGCTTCATCCAGGATCGTTTCGCCGAAATGGATCGCGCCGGTCTCGTCGAAGTCGGCGTAGGTGACAGCGCGCCAGCCCTGTTTCTCGCCTTCCGGCGTGTAGGCGCGCGTGTTGAAGATCACGCCGCCATCTTCCAGTTCGGCGGCGATGGCTTCGTTCAAGCCCAGGCGCGGGATGATCCCCCCGATCTGCCAGGTCTCGCCCAGATCATCGCTCCAGAAGGCATAGTTTTCCGATTGGAAGATGCTGCGGTCGCCGCGCGTCAGGCTGCCCGCGAAGAACAGCCGCCCGCGCGTCGCCGCCCGCCGCCGAAGCTGAATGGCGTGCCCCTGTGAAGGAGTCTGAATGCGCCAATCCTCATCGCGGTTTTCGGGCAGCGCGGCGGCAGGAACATCGGCGGCGAAGGCAGGATTGTACGGTTTGTGCACCTGGGCGGTGATGTCATGCGGGGCGGACCAGGTCGCGCCATGATCGCCGCTGATGACGCACATCGCCCGGCTGATGCCGACTCCGAACGCGATATCCCATTCGGAGTGGCTGGCGGCGCGGAAGACCAGGACAACCCTGCCCGTGCCGCGCACGTCGTCGACGACCGGGGCGGCGTTCATGGCGACGAACCCCGGAACCGCTGCGACAACCTGAAGCGGCGACCAGCTCGCGCCGTCATCGGCGCTGCGTTTGCCCACGATGTGGATCGTCCCGGTCGAGTCGCTGCACGATTCCAGCCGCGCTTCGGCAAACGCCAGCAGGTCGCCGTTGAGGGCGCGTACGATGCTGGGGATGCGGTAGCAGGCGTAGCCCTCTGTCTCGTTGACGAATACCGGCGCGAAGTGCAGCGGATTGGCGCTGCCGCCGAGGGTGAGGCGGGCTTCGGCGCTGGACTGCCGGTGCGCCTGATCGATGAGGGTGAGCTTCACCGCATAGTCCCCGGCGTAGTCGTAGCGGTGCGCCGCCTGCGTGCCGGAACCGCGCGCCCCGTCGCCGAAATCCCACAGGGTGAAGGCGATGGGAAGATCGCCGCCGCTTTGCGCTGCGTCGAAGCGCACGTCAAGCGGGGCATCGCCCACCGGCGGAGCAGCGTCGAAGCGGGCAACCGGCGAATTTCCTGGCGGCGGGAGCAGGGCGGCGATCTCCGCTTCGGTCAGCGGCGGCGTCACCGCGCGAAACTCGTCGATCAAGCCGCTTCCGCCGCGCCCGAACGAGTGATCCCAGTGACCACCCGCCGGGTCGGTGTGACCGCCGACGATCAGCCGCCCCAGGCGCGCTGCCGCATCATCCGACATCGACCAGGGAAGGGTGCGCTGGGCGTCGTCCAGGGCGAAGCGCAGCGCGCCCGACAGATCGCGCGAGAGGGTGACAAGATGCCAGCCATCGTCATGTATCGGCAGGGCGATGCGTTCTTCATCCAGCGCCGGCGACTCGAAAATCAGGCTGCCGCTTTCGATGGCAATCGTCCAGGCGTCGAACTCCTCCCGCACGATCACCTGCCGGCGTTCCGCTTCCGCCGCCCAGAACCAGAAGTACAGCGTCAGCCCGGCGCGCCAGGCGGTCCCCTCCAACGCGATGGCGATTGAAGAAAGGTTCAGATCTGCGAAACCAGCCAGTCGGCGGTGGACGAGGGTGCGGCTCATGGCGCTATCCCGTCCAGGCGGATTTCTCGCCCTTCTGCCGAAGATCGCTCTGCCGCGAAGGCTGCCGCCATGATGTGCCGGGCGACCGCGCCGGAGACGGGCGGTTCCTCCCCGGCGTCGATGGCGTCGAAGAAGGCGCGCCATTCGGCGACCAGCGCCTCATGCATCCAACTGCCTGTCGGAACAGACTCCGGCACGGTATGCCAGCGGTCATCCCGCCCGATCTGCACGCCCGCCGTGTAGTCAATCGTGAGCATGCCGCGCGTGCAGGTGAGTTCTGTCGTGTGCTTCGGCGCGCCAACAGAGTAGCCGGTGCTGATCACCAGCCCGACCGCGCCGCTCTGATAGCGCAGGAACGCCATGCCCGTGTCGTCGGCGCGCATGTCGTGGAAGTGCGTCCCAAACTGGGCGCTCACCGCCGTGATCGGGCTGTCGATCAGCCAGGACAGCCGGTCAAGTGGGTGAATGCCGACCGTCAGCCAGACCCCGCCGCCCTGCGCCCGATCCAGATGCCAGCTGCGCCGGTTCGGCTCGAACCAGTACTTCTGCATGGCGGAGGTCCCCTGGATGACCTCGCCCATTTCGCCGCTTTCGATCAGCGCTTTGGCGACCCGATACGGCTGGACGAAGCGGTTGACGTGCCCCAGCATCAGCCGGACGCCTGCCGCCTGAACCGCCGACAGGATGCGGTCGCACTCTGCCAGCGAAGGAGCCATTGGCTTTTCCAGCAGGATGTGCCTACCCGCCCGCGCCGCCGCTTCGGCGATCTCGGTATGCTGGTGATGCGGCGTGGCGATCACCACCACCTCTACCGCCGGGTCCGCCAGCAGATCGCGATAGTCGGTGTAGCCGGCGATTCCATAGCGCTCCGTGAATTCGGCGAGGGCTTCGGGGTTGGTGCGCGATGCCGCAGTCAGGCGCG
>JAEURA010000185.1 GCA_016789005.1 Anaerolineae bacterium | reverse complement strand
TGCGCCGACCACGCGCCTCATCGTAGCGCCGACACCATCGTCTGCTGCGGCGACCACTACTCCCCCGGCGGCTTCAGCCACGCCGTCGCCCGAAGCCGCAATCCAGGACGGAATCTCCGAGGACTTAGAGGGAGAACTGCGCCGCCTTGTCAAAGCCCTCAATGACATGCTGCAAAACCGTGTCATTCCGTGATCGCCTTCGCATCACGCTGCTGGTCGTCATCCTAAGCCTGCTCGCCGCCTGCACATCGGCGGAGGAGTCGCCTGTTCCGACGCGGGCGGTGCTGCCTTCCGTCACCCCCGGTGCTGCCATCGTTTCCCTCAGCACGGTCAGCACCGTGGAGGCGACAGCCGTGATAATGGCGACCTCTACACTTCCTGCCACGGTTCCGCCTACGGCATCGCCGACTTCGCCGCCCACCTCTTCGACGGCGACGGATACCCCGTTCACTGCCGCGCCGACTTCTGCGCCGACCACGCGCCTCATCGTAGCGCCGACACCATCGTCTGCTGCGGCGACCACTACTCCCCCGGCGGCTTCAGCCACGCCGTCGCCCGAAGCCGCAACGCCGGTCCCGACGCGCGAGGTTCGCCAGATCGGTGCGGCAGGGTTTCCCACGCCGCTGATCACCGCGATCCGCCTGGAGACGGCGACACCCACGCCATCAGCGACGCCGCAGGAATCACCCACGCCTTCCACGACGCCATTTCCTACGCCTATCGGCGAGGCATCGGTCACCACCGCCAGCCAGCAGGTGGTCAATCTGATGCAGGAGCCGTCGCACACCTCCACGATCATCCGCGCTGTCGCCAGCGGCGAGAACATTTTCCTGATCGGGCGCGCCTGGAACAACGAGTGGTATCAGGTCCGGCTGATGGACGGCGTCGAAGGCTGGATCTACGCGCTCTACCTCGTCGTCTGGATCGACACCAGCCGCCTGGTTGTGACTCACCTCGAGCCGACGCGCCCGCCGGTGGCGATGGTCGGGTCGTTCGCCCTGGGTGGGCACGTCATGAACCTCAATGAGGACGCTTTCGGGACCATGCGCCAGGCGGGCATGACCTGGCTGAAGGTGCAGCACCGCTATCATCATGGCGAACGCGGTTCTGCGGTCGCGCCGATAGTCAATGCCGCGCACCGTGCCGGGTTTCGCATCCTGCTGGGGGTGGTCGGAGAGCGTGGACAGCTCGCCAGCATCCCCAACTATCACGCGGCATTTGCCGACTTCGTGGCAGGGGCGGCGCTGGCAGGGGCGGATGCTATCGAAATCTGGAACGAGCCAAACATCGACCGCGAGTGGCCCCGGGGCTTCATTCACGGCGGCAACTACACCGACCTGCTGCGCGCCTCCTACAACGCCATCAAGGCGGTCAGCCCGGTGACCATCGTGGTCAGCGCTGCACCGGCTCCGACCGGTTTCTTTGGTCCGGCAGGCTGCGGCGATGGCGGCTGCAATGACGACATCTTCCTCAAACAGATGGCGTTCGCCGGGGCGCAGAATTTCCTGGACTGTGTTGGGCTGCACCACAATGATGGCATCGTCTCGCCGACACAGCGCACCGGAGATCCGCGCGGCGACCATCCCACCTACTTTTTGAGCGGCGTGATCAGCCGCGTCCCTTCAGAGTTCAACAGCCGCCCACTGTGCTTCACTGAGGTGGGCTATCTCTCGCCGGAGGGTTACGGCACACTGCCGCCGAATTTCGCCTGGGCAGCAGGAACCAGCGTCGCCGAACACGCGCAGTGGCTTGGCGAGGCGGTGCAGGTGGCACGGACGAGCGGTCGGGTGCAGATGTTAATCGTCTGGAACATCGACTTCAACGTCTATACCTACGAAGATCCGATGGCGGGCTACGCCATTCGCCGGCGTGACGGCGGGTGTCCAGCCTGCGCTGCGCTCGCTGCCGCAATACGCTAGGCGACAGCCGGCAACCGCTCCTCTTGACACCGCCAGGTCCTCACTTCTATAATTGATACTGAGTATCAATTATGCCGATGGAGAACCCCAGGTGACCCGCAGAATTTCCTTCGTTCTTGCGCTCCTGTTTCTTGTATCTGCCACGTCTTCGCCTTTCGCCCAGGCGCAGGAGAATCGCTTGCAGGTGATGGCGACCCACACGATCCTCGCCGATGTGGTCGCCAACGTCGCCGGCGATGCTGCCGATGTGATCGCGCTTATGCCGGTCAACGCCGACCCGCATACGTTCGTTCCCGCTCCTAGCGATGTAGCGCGCCTGGCGGATGCTGACCTCGTCTTCGTCAACGGCGTCTTCTTTGAAGAGGGGCTGCTGGAGGTGATCGAAAATGCGGCGGTGGAGGTCAATATCGTCGAAGCATCGCAGTGCGTGCCGATCATCCCGTTTGGCGCTCACGATCACGACCTCGAAGCGGAACACGCTGCCGCCGACGCTGCGGAGACTGCCGCGCCGCTGCCGGAAGGGGAATTCGCCGAACGCTGCGCCGGATATTACGAAGCGATGACGATTCTGCACGGCGGTGACGCTCATGCGGATCACCAGGGAGACGAGGCAGAACAGGATGCCCAACATGGGCACGGCGTCGAACCCCTGGGTCCGCTCTATGCGCTGGACTGCTCTGGCGGTCACGGTCACGAAGCCGAGGCTGCCGCTGACCACGATCATATCGAAAGCGGCTGCGATCCGCATGTGTGGTGGGAGCCGCACAACGTCATCTATTGGACGATGACCATCCGCGACAGCCTCGCGGAACTGGACCCGGCGAACGCCGACGCTTACGCTGCCAACGCCGCTGCCTACATCGATGCTCTTGACGCGCTGGCGCACGATGAGATTCATCCGCTCATCGAGAGCCTGCCGGCGGAACGACGCATCCTGGTGACGGATCACGACTCCCTGGGCTACTTCGCTAACGCCTACGGCTTCGAGGTGGTCGGGGTCGTCATCCCCGGCGGCAGCACGCTTGCCGAGCCAGGCTCAGCGGAGACGGCGGCGCTGATCGACCTCATCCGTCAGGAAGGCGTGCCGGCAATCATCGTAGGATCGACGGTGAGTTCGGTGATGGCGGACCAGGTTTCGGCAGAAACCGGGGCGCAAATCACCCGCATCTACACGGATTCGCTCAGCGAAGCCGGCGGTCCGGCAGGGACTTACCTCGACTTCATGCGCTATAATGCCGGCGTGATTGTCGGCGCATTGGGTGCATCCTCTTGATAGGAGCGTCAGGCATTTTGTCGCAAAGCGCCCCTTCCGGGGTGACACAGACCGGCGTAGGCGAAACCTCGCCCGCGCTGGTCGTTCGCGGTGTCTCGGCGGGCTATTCCACCGCACCACGCGCCATTGAAGATGTCACCTTTTCGGTCAGCAGCGGCGAGCGCATCGCCGTGCTGGGACCGAACGGCGCGGGCAAGAGCACGCTGTTCAAAGCCATCGTCGGCTTGATCGATTTCAACGCCGGTGAGATTTCCATACATGAACGCGACTGCCGCACCAGTCACGCGCTGGTTGGCTATGTGCCGCAGCAGAACCATGTCGACTGGGATTTCCCGGCGACGGTGCGCGATGTCGTCATGATGGGGCGGCTGCGCAAGATCGGCTGGTTTCATCATCCGGGGCGGCGCGACCGCGCGGCGGTCGAAGCGGCGCTGAGCCGTGTCGGCATGGCGGACAAGGGGAAACGCGCCGTCGTCGATCTCAGCGGCGGGGAACGTCAGCGTGTCTTCATCGCCCGTGCGCTAGCGCAGGAAGCCGATGTGCTGCTGCTGGATGAACCGTTCAGCGCCGTCGATGCCACCGCCGAGCGCGAGATTCTCGACGTGCTGGACCGACTGCGCGAGCAGCAGGTGACGATCCTGATCGCCACCCACGATCTCAATCTGGCATCGACCCGTTTCGACCGCGTTATGCTGATTCGCAGGCATCTGATCGCCTATGGATCGGCGCGGGAGGTCTTCACCGCCGAAAACTTCGCCCGCGCCTATGGCAAGCAGGTCGGCGTCTTTCAGGACGGCGCATTTTTCGTCATCGACGAGCATTGAACCGCATGGACCTCTACACGCTTCTCATTGAACCCATGACCTACCAGTTCATGCAGCGCGGGCTGCTAGCGGCGCTGCTGGTCGGCGGAATCAGCGGGGTGATCGGCTGCTTCGTGGTGGTGCGCGGCTTATCGTTCTTCGGCGACGCCCTGGCGCATTCTATTTTGCCGGGAGTTGCCCTGGCGTACATCGCCGGCGCCGATCTGTTCGTCGGCGGTTTAATCGCCGGGGTGGGGTCGGCGCTGGGCATCGGGCTGCTCACCAGTCGGGGGCGGCTGAGCGAAGATACGGCGATTGGTGTGGTCTTCGCCGGCATGTTTGCCCTGGGCATTCTGATCATCAGCACTGTGCGCAGCTACAGCGTCGATCTGTCGCATATCCTGTTCGGGCATATCCTGGGGGTTCAGGATGGCGACCTGCTGACGATGGCGCTGAGCGGCGCAGTGGTGCTGATCGCCGTCTTCATGTTCTACAAGGAGCTGGTCGCTCAGAGCTTCGACCCGGGGCTGCTGCGCGCTCTGCGGCTTCCCGGCGAGGCGCTGCGCCTGCTGCTGCTGGTGCTGATCGCCCTGACGATTGTCGCCAGCTTACAGACCGTCGGCATTGCGCTGATGCTGGCGCTGCTGGTCACGCCGGCGGCGACTGCCCGCATCTTCACCCACCGCATGATCACCATGATCCTGGCGTCATCGGTACTGGGCATGGCGTCCGGCGTGATCGGCTTATACCTCTCGTGGCATCTCAATGTCGCCTCGGGCGCAGCCGTCGTGCTGACCTCGACAGCGATCTTCATCCTCGTCTTCAGCGTCAATCGCGTCACGACCCTGGTGAAGATGCGCTGAACGCTGCCTCGCTCTGGGGGAGATCTCCATCATGTCCACCGTGGTTGCCCCCACGTTCGGGGCATGTGGAGATCTCCCGACCAGTCCAGAAACGCCCACCGGGCGGAACTACATCTTCGACTTGATCGTCTCGTTGAGCTGCTTGATGGCGTCGGTCAGCAGCTGCTCCTGCGTCGGACCTGCGGGCGCGGCGGGCGCTGCCGGTTTTTCGCTGCGGCGTTTCATTTCGTTGAAGGCGCGCACGATCATGAAGACGACGAAGGCGACGATCAGGAAGGAGATAGTGGCATTGATGAACTTACCGATGCCGATCACCACGTCTGTGACGGTTCCGTCGGCAGCCGTCGTCGTGCCCAGCTTGATGGCAATTTCAGAGAAGTCAATGCCGCTCAGGAGGAAGCCGATGGGGGGCATGATGATGTCGTTGACGAGTGACGTGACGATTGCGCCAAACGCGCCGCCGATGATGATGCCGACGGCGAGATCGAGCACGTTCCCCCGCATAATGAACTCACGGAATTCTTTGATCATGTTTCTTCTCCTCACACAGTCGATATAATGGACCTGCAACAGTGATTATATTCAGATTTTTCACAAGCGCCTCATTATAGTGTAAACCAGATTGGAACTCAGGAGTTATTCCCGATGGATCAGATCAGCAAGCCGTTCGACTCGTACATCATCTCCTATGTCACGGGGTATCCGCACGACTGCGTGATCACCTGTTTCAATGGGGATGCCTATGCCGGGCGCATGATCTTCTATAAGGAGAATGCCGAACTGCCGCCGAACGTCATGTTCAACGATGCGCCGTCGCTGCACTTCCACAGCCACCACTACGACGCCATCGTGACCATCCTGCGCTACGAGAAGCCGCTGATGCTCTTCTTCGTCCCGACTTCGAGGACCGGTGGGATCATCACCAGCGAGCGGGAACCGGTGGGTGAACAGGAAGGGGCGGGCGTGCCCCAGGCTCCGCGTCCCAGTACGCTGTAGCGGCGCAAGCTAGCGGCTCATGCGCATGGCGGGGTAGGAAGCCGGCAGTCCTGACGGGCTGAGCAGTTGGATGACTCCGGTTCGCCAGTCAGCGCGATAGATGCCGTACTGCCCGTCTGGGTCGGTCATGAAAGCAAACTGCTCACCATACGCCAGCCACACCGGCAGCACGTCGGATGTGCCGGCGCGCCTGATCTGGACGGGCTGTTCGCCGTCGCGCGGCACGATGGCGATCTCCGGATCCCGTTCGACAGCGATCTGGATCGCCAGATTTTTGCCGTCTGGCGACCACGCCGGCGCGTGCCAGAAAGTCCCGGCGACGATCTCCTGCGAGTCGGTCATCTGGCGGACGCCGCTGCCGTCGGCGTTCATGAGATACAGGTTGCGATAGAGGCTGCGGACGGAGAAGAAGGCGATCTCGCGCCCGTCGGGTGACCAGGAAGGGCTGGTATCCCATGCCGGGTCGTGCGTCAGGTTGCGCGCGTCGCTGCCATCGGCGCGGGCGCGAAAGATGTCGGCGCTGCCATCGCGCCACGAGACGAATGCCAGCGCTGTGCCGTCCGGGGACCATGCGGGGAAACGATCATCTTCGGGAGCGTTCGCCAGCACCCAGGGGTTCACACCTGGCGTCAGCGGCTCGATGACGTGCAGGACATGCAGATCGATCTGCGTGCCGGCATCGACCTCGTAGGCGATGCGCGTCCCGTCGGGGGACCACGCCGGCATATGACCATAGCGCACAGCGTCCGGCGCGGCGCGGCGAATCTGCCCATCCAGGGTCATGAGATAGAGCGAACGGATTCCTTGCTCGCGGGTGGAGTAGAACGCCATCTGCATCCCATCGGGGGACCATGCCGCGCTGGTGTCGTGCGCCGGGTGATCGGTCACGTTGATGGCGATCTGGCGCACCGTGTCCATCAGGAAGAGATCGCTGGCGCTGGTTCGGCGATCCTGGATCGTGCGGCTGACTTCGGACTCGAAAGTGAATAGCAGCCCAGGCGGATTCACCCTCGCCGCCGCGACCGCCGCCAGTGTCAGCGCCAGGCATATCCCGACAAGTCGCAGCGAGAACCCTGCCAGCCACCGCATCATTGAATCGCCCACTCCGAACTTCACCGCCGACTTGCGAGCATTATATATCGACTGGAAGTCCAGAAGTTCGTATGGAATGCGAACAAATGTTATACTTTTGGCATGATTGCGTGAGGAGGCAGAGATGAGCAGTTCACTTCAGTTCAGCGCCGAGATCGCCGCCGGACCCAGGCAGGTCTATGCTGCGTTCACCAACCCCATTCTGCTACGGGGCTGGCTGTGCGATTATGCGCTGTTCAGCCGCGTGCAGGGCAACCGTTATCTCTTCTGCTGGAATAATGGCTATGCCGCGATGGGGCAGTACACGGTGCTGCAAGCTCCGGACCATGTCGTCTTCTCCTGGACGGGTGAAGGGGATCCGGCGGCGACCACCGTCGAGGTGACGATCACGGCGGAGGGCGCGGGCAGTCGAATCACCCTGACCCATCAGGGGTTGGGCGATGGCGATTCCTGGAAATCGAGCCGCGAAGCCGTCGAACGCGGTTGGCGGGATGGTCTGGAAAACCTCGTCTATTTTCTGGACACCGGGCTGGATGCGCGCATCATGCGCCGCCCGATGCTCGGCATCAACATCGGCTTTCTGGAAGAGGGGACGCAGGAGCGCCTGGGGCTTCCGACCGGCGATGGTGTGCTGCTCAGCGGCACGGTTGAAGGCTTGGGGGCGCATAACGCCGGGCTGCGCGGCGGTGATCTGATTACCAGTCTTGCCGGGCATCCGCTGAAGAGTTACAGCGATCTGGCGGCAGCGCTGGTCGGCAAGAAGGGCGGCGATACGGTGGATGTCGCTTTCTACCGAGGGGCGGAACTGCACCAGGTGCAGATGCGTCTGAGCGAACGCCCGCGCCCGCCGATCCTGGAGTCGGTCGCCGCGC
Source organism: Anaerolineae bacterium (assembly GCA_016789005.1). Taxonomy (GTDB): domain Bacteria; phylum Chloroflexota; class Anaerolineae; order Aggregatilineales; family Phototrophicaceae; genus Flexifilum. The sequence goes on along the minus strand of JAEURA010000185.1, from coordinate 25,254 downwards.
TGGCGGAGCATCTGCGCAAGGTCGCCGGCGACCTTGCCGGTGAACTCGATGCGCTGCTGCAGGATGTCAGCGCCGCCGATGCCGCTGCGCGCCCCGCGCCGGAGTCCTGGAGCGTGAACGAGAACCTGGCGCATCTGATCTTCACCGAACGCTTCTCGCAGATGCTCAACTTTGGCGTCATGGGCGGCGACGACCACATCGTCTGGCCCGACAACAACGCCGCTCAGCTCACGCCGATCCTGTCGCTCTATCCTGATATAGCGGCGCTCGTCGATGGGCTGAAACGTGAAACGCTGGCGACGGCGGCTCAGGTCGCCGAGCTTCCGGCGCAGACGGCGGACGATAAGCCGATCTTCACGACGATCAGCCAGTCGATGATGGGCTTGGCGGATCACACGCGCGAACATTACCAGCAGATGCGCGAGGCGCTGGAAGCGCTGAAGGCGGCGCAACGCGCGAAATAGGCGGCTGGCTCGGATCAATTTCAGTGAATCACGAATTCCGTAACCTCACCCCCTGCCCCTCTCCGCGCGGAAAGGGGCAGGGGGTGAGGTGCCTGAAAAAACAACCTTCATGGCAAACTTGAACTTTGGCGATTCACTGAATTTGTGATGGGATGAGGCGGCATCGCTATACTATAAGTTCTTCATCGACGCACCGAGGTCTTCTGGGATCGCCATCCCAGAAGACCGCAAAGAGGAGTAGCGATCATGCGCCTGCAAGACCTGAACTGGATGGATGTCGAACGCTATTTGGAGGAGGATGATCGCATCATCCTGATCACTGGCGCGACTGAACAGCATGCCTATCTGAGCCTGCTCACCGACATCCTCATCCCATCCAAGATCGCCCTGGCGGTCGGGGAGCGTGAACCGGTCCTGATCGCCCCGTCGCTCAACTTCGGCGTCAGCGAGTCTTTCGTCGATTTCCCCGGCACGATCACCGTCAGCAAGGCGACATTCGACGCCATCCTCAGTGAGATCGTCGAAAGCCTGATGCATCAGGGCTTCCGGCGCTTTTTCATCCTCAACGGACACGGCGGCAATCAGCAGCCAGCGCGGCTCACCGATCTGCAGATGGACGGCGAAATCTGGGTGGACTGGTACGACTGGTGGCATGGCGAGGCAGCGCACCAGTTCTGCGCTCATGCCGGTCTGGAGATCGATCACGCCAACTGGGGCGAGAATTTCCCCTTCAACCGGGTGGCGGTGTCGCCAGAGACTCTTAAAGCACCGGTCAACCTCGCGCTGATCGACGGCAGCAGCCCGCGCGATGTCCTGGGCGATGGTAATTTCGGCGGACCCTATCAGGTGGACGACGCTCTGATGATGGCGCTCTTCGACAAAATCGTCGAGGAGGTGGTCGAGCGTTTGCGCCGGCTTCGCAATCTCTAGCGCGTACGCCGCCGTTGAGGGGACGGCGCGCCGACTATCCGCTCTTTTCGACGGTTTTGCCGTGCTCAAAATACACGCGCAGCACCATCCGCCCCAGGCGCAGTTCATCCCCATGACGCAGCACGCGCACTTCCTGCGGGTAGAGCTTCTGTCCGTTGACGTAGGTGCCGTTGGCGCTCTTCATGTCGGAGATGCTGAGGATGTTGTTGCGCTTGTTGTGCTGAAGCGCGACGTGCAGACGTGACACGCCCAGGTCGCTGGCATTGTGCGCCGCCAGGTCAATATCCGGGCGCACTGTGCCGCCATCGCTGCGCCCGATCACCACTTCATGGCGCGATTCCTGAGGGCGTATCCTGAAGCGCGGGGTATCCTTCACCCCGCTGATCGCCAGGATCAGCGTGGATTCCTCGCCGAAGTAGTCCGCCGAAGGCAGTGACCCGGTGTCGTCGAAGCGCACGGTGTCGAAGTTTGTTACCTTATCCTTGCGCAGGAACTCGCCGCAGGAGAAACAAAAGACATCGGTCGCCTTGTTGGGCTTGCGGCAGTGAGGGCAGCGCACCATATCCTCTGTGACCGGGGTTGGGACCGGCGTGGTGCTGCTTCGGCTGGCAGCCTGGGCGAGCCGCTGTCGGATGGTATCCGGAGGCGGCTCGGAAGAGGACGGCGCGCCAGAAGGCGGCGGTGATGATGACGGTGCGCCGGCAGAGGAAGGCGGTGCGCTAGAGGGCGCATTGGGGGGAGCTTCCGGTTTCCCACTGCCGCCGCTGGTGCGTTTCGTCTCCCAGGCGCGCACCCGACGCACCAGTTCAGCTTTGTCGTTGGCGTCGAGCAGTTCGATTCGCAGGCGAAGGGCTTCCAGCGCCGATTTGGCGTCGCGTCCGCCAGTGCGCAGCTCTACGTACTGTTGAAACGTATCATCAGCAAAGGACATAGCGTACCAGGTGGTCCTTTTGAGGGTTTCATTTGTTCATCCATTATACCCATAACGCCGAATCGCGATGATAGGCAAACCGCCGCTGGCGCGGGCGGCTCGTCAGACAGGGCGGCGCGTCAGTCGCCGATTTGCAGCAGGGTGGTCGCTCTGGTGCTGCTGACGCCCAACCGCGCCCGGATCAGCGGGATGGTTCCGTCGCTGCCCGGCGTGAAGTGTGCTTCTGGCGGAGCAGTCACGCGGGTGGTGTAATCCCCCGGCGCGACCATGAAACGGTAGAAACCGTTGTCATCCGTGACGGTCGTTGCCAAAGGCTCACCCTGCGGCGTCAGCAGGGTGACGGTGACGCCGCTGTAGGGCAGGGTGATCTGGTAGCCGCGCTCATCGCGGGTGCGCCCGCTGACGGTTCCTCCGATCACTGCCGGGGCGCTGCACAGGCTGAACGCCAGCGCTCCGACGCTTTCACCCAGCCGGTCGAGACGCGGTTGAAAGACGGTGTACTGCTCACCGCCGTAATAATAGGAAGGTGTTGCCAGGTTGAACAACTCGCGGCGGTTGATCCCCCCGCCGACGCCGACCGTGATGATGGCGATATTGTCGGCACGAATGAACTCGCTCCGCCGCGCCGCGTCCGATGCGCTGATGCCGTCGGTGATCAGCACCAGAGCGCGCGTGACATACGGGCGCGCCTCAGCGAGCAGCGCTGCGCCGGCGTCCAGCCCTGTGCGGAAATCCGCTGCGCCGCCGGTGACGCTCAAGCTATTGATGGCTCCGGCGACCGCGCCGCCGTCGCCGCTCAAGCCCAGGCGCGTCTGGGCTGACCCATCGAAGCCGATGACGCCCAGGCGCACCCCACCCATCGGCAGCGCGCCGACCGCCGCCGCCGCAAACGCCTTGATCTGCTCGAAGTCTTCCGGGGCGGCGCTTCCGCCAGTATCGATCAGCAGCACAGCGTCGATCACACAGTTGCCAGGAGCCTGCGCACGCGCCGTCTGGGGCGAGCGCGCGGCGAAAACGACGATCAGAAGAATGGCGATCACAGCGAACGGACGCAGCATGGGCAAACCTCGCAGCCTGTCGGAGCCGGGAGCGGCGGTCGTGGACGCGCCGCAGAGTCACATTGATTCCAAGCATACTCTAATCGAAGCGGCGCGCGCTCAACGCTTTTCCCATGCTCTCTCAATGCTATGATAGAACGCCATGCATGCCTTCTACTCTGATACGTTCGTACTCCCCCTGCCGCCGGACCACCGCTTTCCGATGGCGAAATACCGCCTGCTGCGCGAACGTCTGCTGGCGGAGGGCATCCTGCGCGCCGACGACCTGCACATACCAGACGCAGCGACGGATGCCGAGATTCTGCGTGCTCACGATGCCGATTACCTGCACCGGGTTCAGCACGGGCTGCTTGAACCCCTGGAGGTGCGCCGCATCGGTTTTCCCTGGACGCTGGAGATGGTCGAGCGGTCGCGCCGGTCGTCCGGGGCGACTATCGCTGCCTGCCGCGCCGCCCTCAGCGATGGTGTAGCGGTCAATCTCGCCGGAGGAACTCATCATGCTTTCCGCGACCACGGCGAGGGCTACTGCGTCTTCAACGACAGCGCCATCGCCGCCCGCGCCGTGCAGGCAGAAGGACGGGCGCGCCGGGTGGTCATCCTCGACTGCGATGTGCACCAGGGCAACGGAACCGCCGCAATCCTGCGCGGCGATTCTTCCATCTTCACGTTCTCCGTCCATGGGGCGAAGAATTTCCCGTTTCACAAGGAGAAGAGCAATCTTGACGTGGAGCTGCCGGACGGTGCAGCCGACGCCGACTATCTGATGGCGGTCGAAGAAGGGGCGCGTCGAGCGATTGCCGTCGCCGGAGCCGATCTCGCCATCTACCTTGCCGGCGCCGATCCCTTCGAGCGCGACCGCTACGGGCGCATGAAGGTGACGATGGCGGGTTTGGCAGAGCGTGATCGAATCATCTTCGATCTGTGCCGGAGCGCCGGGCTGCCGGTCGCCGTGACGATGGCGGGTGGCTATTCGCCGGATGTCGAGGACATCGTCGCCATCCACGCGCAGACTGTGCGCCTCGCTGCCGCCCGGTGTCCGTAGGGCGGGCGCGTCCCTGTTCGTGATACGATCCGGCTATGCATAGACTGTTCATCGGCTATCGCCGTCAACCACGCTGGAAGCGCATCGTTCTGCCCATCGGCATCGCTCTGCTGATCGGGCTGGGGGCGCTATCCCTCTGGTTGTTCAGCGATCTGCCGTCCATCGATCAGCTTCACGCCGGGTTGGCGCTGCCCTCGACGCGCATCTATGACCGCCAGGGGCGGCTGCTCTACGAGATTATCGCCGACAGTCAGGACGGCGGCTTGAACACCGCTATCCCTCTGGAGTCGATTCCCCGGCACTGCGTCAATGCCGTTATCGCCACCGAAGATGCCAATTTCTACAGCCATCCAGGCGTCGATCTTGCCGGCGTGGTGCGCGCCCTGTGGATCAACCTGCAGGGTGGCGAAGTGATCGCCGGGGGCAGCACCATCACTCAGCAGGTGGCGCGTATGCTCCTGCTCGATCCACAGCAGCGCGCCGAACGTTCGCTGCGCCGCAAACTGCGCGAGATGATCCTCGCTCTGCAGCTTCAGAACGCCTACAGCAAGGATGACGTGCTGGCGCTGTACTTCAACCAATCCTATTTTGGCAATCTGGCATACGGGATCGAGGCGGCAGCCGGGGCGTACTTTGGCAAATCTGCGCCGGAACTGTCGCTGGCGGAATGCTCCCTGCTGGCGGGGCTGGTTCAGGCTCCGGCGCTGTACGATCCGCTGACCGATCTGGAAGCGGCGAGGGCGCGCCAGGCGGTCGTCCTGAACCTGATGGTCGGCACGGGGACGCTGACAGCTGAAGAGGCGGACTCGGCAGCGCGTGAGGCGCTTCAGTTCGCCGCCGCGCCGTTTCCCATCGAAGCGCCGCATTTCGTCATGGCGGTGATCCGTCAGCTGGAGCGCGAATTTCCAGAGCAGATCACGCGCGAGGGGTTGGAAGTGATCACGACGGTCGATCTCGATTGGACGCGGCAGGCGCAGGAGATCGTCGGACGGCAGCTGGACGCGCTGAATCACCCCGCCAGCGCCGCCGAGGTTCCGGCGAACGCCAACAATGCCGCCCTGGTCGCGCTCGATCCCTATACCGGGCAGGTCCTCACTCTGCTCGGCAGCCCGGATTACTTCGACGAGAGCATTGATGGAGCCGTCAACGCCGCGCTGGCGCTCCGCCAACCGGGCAGCGCCCTTAAGCCCTTCACCTATGCGGCGGCGATGAACCCGGACCGTGATCACCCCTATACGGCGGCGACGATGCTGCTGGACATCGAGACGCCGTTCATCACCCGACGCCTGGAAAGCTACACGCCGGCGAATTACGCACAGGTGGAAAACGGTCCGGTGCTGGTGCGCGAGGCGCTGGCGTCATCGTTCAACATCCCGGCGGTACTGACGCTGAACGATATCGGCATCAGCAGCCTGATCGACCTGGGAGTCGATGCCGGGCTGGCGACCCTGGGGCGCAATACCGAACTCGATCTCTCGGTGACGCTGGGCGGCGGCGAAGTGCGCCTGCTCGACCTCACCGCCGCCTACAGCATCTTCCCAAACGGAGGCTGCCGGGTCGATCCAGCGCTGATCCTGCGGGTGACCGACCGCGCCGGGGAGACACTCTACGAATGGACGCCGCCGGCGGCATGTGGCGAGACAGGCAGCGCGCGGCTGATCGACACGCGCGTCGCCTGGCTGATCAGCGACATCCTCAGCGACGATACGGCGCGGGTGCGGTCGTTCGGGCGGAACAGCGCCCTCGCCATCGGCAGAGCCGCCGCCGCCAAGACCGGCACGACCACCGATTTCCGCGATAACTGGGTTGTGGGCTATACGCCGAACCTGGTCGTCGGCGTGTGGGTGGGCAACGCCGACAACACCCCGATGATTGATGTGACCGGCGTCAGCGGCGCTGCGCCGATCTGGAACGCTTTCATGCGCGGAGCGCTGCTCGGTCAGCCGGAGCTGCGCTTTCAGCAGCCGGAGGGGCTGACCCGGCGCGAGATCTGCGCACTGAGCGGCAAGCTGGCGACGCCCCAGTGCCCGCGCCGCCGCCTGGAATGGTTCGTCGAAGGCACGGAACCGCAGGATAGCGACGACTTCTATCAGGTCTTTCAAATCGACCGGGAGACCGGGCTGCTGGCGCAGGAGTCGACGCCCGAAGACCGCCGCGAAGCACGGATTTTCGTCGTGCTGCCCCAGGAGGCTCGCGATTGGGGAATCCGCAATGGACTGACTCCGCCGCCCCAGGGCGCAGCGGTGACGCCGACCGACCGCACGGACGCGGTGCGGCTGCTCGAACCCGATCCCTACACCGTGTTCGAGATCTCGCCGCTCCTGCCGCAGTCTGCTCAGCGCATCCGCCTGACGGTCGGCGCGCCGCCGGGCGTGACGCAGGTCGTCTACCTGCTGGACGGCGCAGTGCTGGCGACGACGGACACCGCCCCCTGGGAATTCTGGTGGGCGCTGGAGACAGGTGACCACACCCTGGTGGCGCGGGCGATATTTGCCGACGGCACGATGCAGGAGAGCGAACCGCTGCCCTTCAGCGTCGTGCCGCCACAGTCGGAAACCAAAGCGGGATGACGGGCAGTAATCGGCTCTAGCCGTCGTAGGCTGCGTGCAGCCCGGCGATGTCGATCTTCTTCATCTGAAGCATCGCCATCGTGACCCGCCCCGCCTTTTGTGGATCGGGGTCGGACATCAGTTCGCCGAGTACCGTCGGGATGATCTGCCACGACAAGCCGAAGCGATCCTTGAGCCAGCCGCAGGCTTGCTCTTCGCCGCCCGCTTCCAGCAGCTTGGACCACAGCCGGTCCACTTCTTCCTGTGAGGTGCAGTTGACGAGGAACGAGACCGCCTCGGTGAACCTGAATTCCGGTCCGCCGTTGATCGCCAGGAACTCCTGCCCGTCGAGCGTGAACTTCATCGTCAGGACGGTCCCTGCGGGAGCCGGACCGTGTTCGCCGTAGCGCGAAACACTGAGGATTTTCGAGTTGTCGAACAGCGAGACGTAGAAATTGACCGCCTCTTCAGCATTGAAGTTGAACCACAGGTTGGGGATGATCTTCTGCATCTTGCAGCCTTTCTGAGGTCTGGTGTATGGGAAGGGATCTGATAGACGGCGACTCGATAAATATAGCACATTTATTCTAAAAATGCAACCACATCCCTGGTTTGCCCGAACGAGCAGGAGCCGCGCGCCTGAGTCCGATGTATTCCCTGTCTGGCGGGTGATATAATGAAGTTTGATCGCACGCCGCGCAGACGCCCACACCGGGCGTTTGTCGTCTGGGGCGGAGATTGATGAGATGCAGATTCGCCGTGACTATTCGCAGCCGTTCTTCAGCCAGCGCCGCCGACGCCGCGCCACCTGGCGCTGGCTGCTCCTGTTCGTCATTCTGATCGGTGGGCTTCTGTTCTTCGTGGACAGCAACTTCAGCCAGCTGCAAATGATGGCGCTCGACATGGTGGGGCAGGCGCCGACCGCGACCCCGTTCGCCAGTGAGCTGGCGACCATCGGCATGGATTATTTTGTGCGCGGCAGTCTGGAAACCGCCCGCGACTATTTTCGTCGGGCGGTCATGCAGCAGCCAACCAACGTCGATTACCTCTATGAATATGGACGCATCCTGATCGAGCTGGGCGTCGACGACCCGCCGCTGTATGCCGAGGCGATCAGCATCGGCGACCAGGCGATTCAGTCTGCGCCGGGCGACCCGCGCGGCTATGCTATCAAGTCGCGGGCGCTCGATCTGTCCGGCGATCCGGCAAACGCCATCCCGGTCGGACAGGCGGGCATTCAGGTGGACAGCGGCTTCGCCCCGCTCTATACCGCGCTCAGCAGCGCCTACCGCAACATCGACCGCTACGATGTGGCGCTGGATAACGCCGAACAAGCCATCGCCCTGGACCCGCTCGACCCGTCGGCGCGCCGCGTTTACGCGCTGGCGCTGATCTGGGTGGGTCGGCGGCAGGAGGCGCTGGACCAGCTGGAGCAGGCGGTGGGCTTGAACCCCAACCTGGTCGCGCCGTACTTCGAACTCGCCAGCATGTACCGCGCCCTGGCAGTGACCGACACCGCCCAGGGGCAGGAATACTACGAGCTCGCCATCGCCACCTACGAGCAGGTGATCGCCATGCAGCCGCAGAACGCCAAAGCCTATCTGCGCCTGTGCGAAGCCTATACCCAGGTCGGTGAGCATCGGCGGGCGCAGGGCTACTGCGAGGATGCGCTGGGACTGCGTCCGGAATACAGCGAAGCCTGGCGCGCACTGGGGCAGACGCAGTATCCGCAGCGCAACTACGAAGGCGCGATTGAGTCTTTCGAGACCTGCGTCCAACTTCAGGCGTCTCGTCCCCTGGAAGATCAGGAGATCGAGTGCCACTATCTGCGCGGGCTGGCGCATTACTATCTGGGCGACTGTCAGGAAGCCTGGGACATCCTCAGCGACGCCGTGAACCGGGTCCGTCTGACCAGCGACGACCCGGAAAACCCGGTGCTGATCAACTCGCTGGCGGGTCTGCGGCTGATCACTGAAAACTGCACCGGCTACGGCGGACGGGCGTTGCCGACGGCGATTCCTCCTACCGCCATCCCGCCGACGCCCATCGGCGGTTAGCGGCGGGCGAAAGAAATCGACGATGTATCTACGCACGCCAAAACGCTATCAACCGAAGAAACGCCGGGTGCACCTGGTGTCCACCCGCTGGCTCTGGTTGTGGATTCTCACTCCCCTGGTGGTGGGGGCGGGGTATCTGATCTACGTCAACGCCGACCAGATCGGTCCCCCGATTCGCCAGGCGATCAGTGACGGCATTTCCAACGCCGGGGGCAGCATCGCCACACTGGTCGCGCCGACGCCGCCCCCGACCACCGACCCGACTCAGCGCCTCGCCGCCGCCGACAATCTGTGGCTGCAAGGGTCAATCGATCAGGCGGTATCAGAATATGGCGCGCTCCTGGCGAACGCTCCCAACGACATCCGCTCGCACTACCGTTACACTTATGGGCTGCTGGTCGAACGCCGCAACGCTGAGGCGCTGACGGCGGCGGAACAAGCGGTCAATGCCAATCCCTTCTCGGCGGACGCCTGGGCGATTCGCGCCTGGGCGCTGTCACGCAGCGGGTTCTTCGCCCAGGCAATCGCCAGCGGTTTGCAGGCGCTTTCGCTCGACGAGGATCATGCTCCGGCGCTGGCATTCATGGCGGAAGCCTATCTGGATGCCGAACAGACTGCGGCGGCGGAAGAGCGTATCAATCAGGCTTTGCAGGCGGACCCGGAAAGCGCCGAAGCCCATTTTGTGCGCGGGCTTTGGAACATCGCCGTCAATTTCGACTATGCCGCCGCGCGCGACGACTTCGATGCGGCGTCCAGCTACGCGGCGAACCTGCCGCACTTCATGGTCGAGCGCGCCTGGGCGGACTGGAGCCTGCAAAACTACGATGTTGGACTGGACACTCTGGAACAGGTCATCGAAGCCAACCCGAACAACCTGGACGCACTCTATGCGCTCGGTTATTTCCAGTATCAGGTCTATGGCGACCCCAACAAGGCGAGCGACTACCTGGGGCGCTGCCTGGTCGCCGCGCCGCAGAATATCCCCTGTCTGAACTACATGGCGACCGTCCAGATCGGGCTGGGCAACCAGCAGGCGGCGGCGGAAAGCTATCAGCGCATCATCGACACAGGCACGCAGGACCCGCTTTATTTCCTGCGCGCCGGGCGGACTTATGCCAACCTGGGGGACTGCCGCCGCGCCACGCCGCTCCTGCGCACCGGCTTGGGGTTGGAACAGGAGAGCGAAGCGCCAGACGTAGAACGGCTGGCGGCGTTCGAGGAGTTCCTGCTTCAGTGCGGCGCGCCGCTGAATCCGCAGTTTGCCGAACCGGCGACGCCTGAACCCACCGTCGAACCGCTCCTGGTGCCGCTTGGCGAGGGCAGTTCGTAAGCCTGGTCTCGCCTCTTTTCAACGGTCGAGCCAGCGGCTCGCCCCTACGAGGTGGCGGGCGTAGGGGAGACCCGCCGGGTCTCCCACTCGTGGTTTTCTTTCGAGATTCCGCTTTAAGGCGCTTTCTCTTGCTGATGACGTGGCATGGCATGGTCTGACGCACAGGGATAGAATTGCCCGGCATAGAGCCATTTTCGGAGAAGCTAAATTATGTCAACCGCTTCCGTTGTGCAGCAGAATCGCGACTATACCCTGACCAGCTGGTCCGCCCAGGGAAGCTGGAACCCCATCGTCTTCGACCATGCCGAGGGCGTCTATCTGTGGGACAGTGAAGGCAAACGCTATATCGACTGGTCGGCGCAGCTGGTCAACGTCAACATTGGGCACAGCCACCCTCACGTCGTCAAGGCGATTCAGGATCAGGTGGCGAAGCTGACCTATGTGCAGCCCAGCCACGCCACCGAAGTGCGCGGACGCCTGGGCGAGATGATCGCCGAAGTCACCCCCGGTGACCTGACCAAGACGTTCTTCACGCTGGGCGGCGCGGACGCCATCGAAAACGCCATGAAGATCGCCCGGCTGTACACCGGCAAGGACAAGATTCTCACTCGCTACAAGTCTTATCATGGCGGCACGTTCGCCGCTGCTACCGCCGGCGGCGACCCGCGCCGTCTGGGCATCGAACCCGGCGTGCCCTGGATCGTGCGCCTGCCTGACCCGTATGCCTATCGCAGCCCGATCTACAGCGGGCGCACCCAGGAAGAGGGCGACCTGATCGTCGCCGAGCTGATCGAAGAGATTGTTTTGCAGGAAGGTCCGAAGCAGTGCGCGGCGATCCTGCTGGAAGGTTACAGCGGCAGCAGCGGCATCATGCAGCCGTCGGCGGTCTTCTGGTCGCGCATCCAGGAGATCGTCAATCGTTACGACATGGTGCTGATCGTCGACGAGGTGATGAGCGGCTGGGGGCGCACCGGCGAGTGGTTCGGCATTGAGCACTACGCGGATGTCAAGCCGGATATCCTGGTCACGGCGAAGGGGCTGACCAGCGGTTATGTCCCGCTGGGCGCGACGGTCGTCACCGACAAGATCGCCGCTTTCTTCAATGATCATGTCCTGCAGGGCGGGCTGACCTACAGCGCGCACACCCTGGCGTGCGCGGCGGCAATCGCCAACATCGAGGTCTACCGCAGCGAAAACCTGATCGAACGGTCACGGGAACTGGGCAAAGTGCTGCGGCGCGGGCTGATGGATCTCGCCGAAAAGCACCCGGTCATCGGTGATGTGCGCGGCACGGGGCTGCATCAGGTCATCGAGCTGGTCAAGAACCGGACCACGCGCGAGCCGCTCAGCCCGTTCAACGCCCCCTTCACCGAGCCGATGCAGAAGATCAACAAGACTTTCAAAGAACACGGGCTGAGCACCCTGGTGCGCTGGAACTACGTCTTCAGCACGCCGCCGCTGATCATCACCGAGGAACAGATTCAGGAAGGTCTGGCGATCCTCGATGCGGCACTGGAGCAGGCGGACCCGTACTATCAAGGATGAGGAATGAGGAATGAGGAATGAGGGATGAGAAGAGCGCACCGTCCTTACCCGTCCCTCATCCCTCACCCTTCTGTGCTGTTCGTCAGTCCACGAAGCGGTATTTGACCAGGGTCCACAGCGCAATCGGCGCGTCGGTCCACTTGATCTTCTTGCCTTCCGTCCATTCGCGCCCGTTGTAGGAGATCGGCACTTCGTAGATGCGGATACCCTGCTTCAGCACCTTGGCGGTGAATTCCGGTTCGAACTCGAAGCCCCGCGCGTGAATCTTCATGCCGCGCACCACTTCAGCGCGAAAGACCTTGTAGCACGTCTCCATGTCGCTCAGGATGGCGTTGTAGAGCATGTTTGTCACCAGCGTCAGCCCTTTGTTGGCGACCATATTCCAGAAGTTCATCGCCTTACGCGGACCGCCCAGGAAGCGCGATCCATAGACGACGGGACTGATACCTTCCTGCACCGGGCGCAGCAGGATAGGGTAGTCGCGCGGATCGTATTCCAGATCAGCGTCCTGAATCAGGAAGATGTCGCCGGTAGCGTGCTGAAAGCCGGTGACCAGCGCCGCGCCTTTGCCACCGTTCTGTTCACGGTAGATGATCGTGACATCCGGGTACTGCTCCGCTTCGATCTGCGCCAGGACATCGCGCGTGCCATCAGTCGAACCGTCGTCGACGATCACGATCTGCTGCGCCAGACCCACATCCTGGACTCGTTCCAGCATCTCGGCAATCGTACTAACTTCGTTATAACAGGGGATGATCACGCTGAGCGTGAGCGGTTTGCCTTCTGCGGCGCGCGGATGGTGTTTGGTCATCTTTTCCTGCATCAAGCCTTTCCGACAGGGAAAGCCCACGTTGAACAACAATGGGGTGGACTTACGGATTATATCATAGGGAGGGATGGGCTGTGCTAAACTGGAACAGCTACCGTTCATCCGGGTATTTGACTGAGGATGGCGCATGAAACTTCTCCTCGTGTTGATCTCATTCGCGCTGCTGACCGGCTGCCAGCTGACGCAATCCGGGGACGCCACGCCCGTTCCGACCGATGCCGAAGCTGCGACCGCCGAAGCGACTGAAGCTGCGACCCCCGACTTTCAGCCGGAAGCCGTCACCGAAGAACCTGATCCGTTTGCCACACCGACCGATGCCCCGCGCGTGACTCTTGCGCCGAGCGACGTTCTGCTGGGCGGCGTCCTCGCCTGGATCGGCGGCGACGGCGTGGTCAACCTGAGCGGGCGGTCCGCCCAGATCGCGCTGATCGGCACGGATGGTGCGGTCTCCACGCTCCTGGAATTCCCTGACAGCGGACGCCCGGCAGCGGCGTGCGGCGAGCGGGCGACTTCGCCCGATGGGCAGCTCTTCGCCTTCTACGTCGGCGGCGACCGCGGCACGCTCTACATGATGCGCGGCGCGCAGCCGCCGGTCGCGCTTGGCGAGATCGAATATCTCGCCTGCCTGGGGATGGGGACCTTTCGCTATTCGCCGGCGGGTGGGCGCTTCGCCTATCTTGATTACGTCTTTGGCGCGGCGCTGAACGATTTTGCCGATGGCGTCCTGCGCCTCTACGACTCGACTTCGCTGGCGCAGGTGGCGTCGTTCGAGGACGTGGTCGCCTACGATCTGGGCGACAATGACGCTGCTTTTCTGCGCTTTTATGCCAGCGCCGAAGGGATCGCCGACGAAGCGGCGGTGATCCTCTGGGATGGAGCGAATGAGCGGGAACTCGCCACTTTGCTGCCGACCGAGGATGGCTGCCGCTTCACCAGCGGGCAGATCCTCCGGGTGGGGATCGATCCGCTGTTGGTGATGGGACACCGCTGCACGCGCGGCGACACGACGACTCACTGGCAGCTCTATTCGGTCAGCGTCGAGGATGGCAGCGTGACGCTGATCGACAGCGATTCCCAGCCCGGCAGTTTCGTCACTTTCGCCCGCACTAACGTCATGTTTTCGTCGCCCGACGGCGAGACTGTCTATTTCACCGTCCCGGACGGCGTGACCGCCTACACTGTTGCCATCGCGGCGGTTCAGCTCAGCCAGCTGGCGGAACCGGCAAGCCTGAGCATCAGCGTGCCGGTCGCGCGTCAGGCGGTGTTTCCCAACTACAGCGGCACGACCAACGCTGAGCCGCGTTTCGCGCCTGATGGACGCTGGCTGGCGGCGGTCGTGACTTCTCCCGATGGCGATAATCAGCTCGTGCTGATGGAACTGGATGCGCCGGAGGATGCGCCGCTGACGGTCAGCGCCGGAGCGCGCGGCGACCTCATCCCGGCGTTTGCCTTCAGCGCGATGAGCGAGCGGCTTTATTACATCGCCGGCGGCGATGACAATGCCCTGTACGCCCTTGATCTGGCATCGGGCGCGGAACGGCGGATCACGCGCGGGCAGTTCGCTGACGCCCTGGTGGTTCTGGGCGACCGCGCCGCCGTGCTGGAACGCCGTCTGGAAGAACAGCCGCCTGCTGAATTTGTCGATCTGGCGCTGGTCAACCTCAGCGACGGTTCCAGGCGCATCATTTTCCGATCGGAGCCGGTCGCCGGGGGTGGATCGACCATCGCTGTGCCGCTGACCTGGCGCTGAAAAGCGACCATCTGTGCTACAATAGGGGATATGTACGTTCAGGTTGTCGTCAATACCCCTGTCGATGCCGTATTCGATTACCACCTGCCGCCGGAGCTTGATGGGCAGATCGAGCCAGGGCATCTGGTGCAGGTGGATTTCCGCACGGCGATGGAACCCGCCATCGTCGTCGGCGTGAGTGAAACGACCTCGGTCGCCAGGACCAAACCGGTGATCGCCCGGCTCGACACCAAGCCGGTGGTCACGCCGCTGCAAATCGAAATCTCCCGCTGGCTGGCGTCATCGTCGCTGGCGTCGCTCAGCGCCTGTCTGTGGCTGTGGCTGCCACCGGGGCTGACCGGTCACAGCGAGCTGGTGGCGTCGCTGGAACCAGAATATGACGCCGCCGCCATCAAAACCCCTGAAGAGCGCGAACTGGTGGCTCTGCTGCAAAAACGCGGCGCGCTGCGGGCGCGTCAGCTCAATCTGGCGCTTGCCGGGAAGAACTGGCGCGCCGCCGCCGACTCGCTGGCGAAAGCGGGCGTTGTTCGCAAAGAATCGACGCTCTCCCCACCCCGCGTGCGCCCGCGCGTGGTGCAGACCGCCGCTCTGGCGGTGCACCCCAAGAATATCCTGCGCGAAGTGCGCGCCCTGGAACGCCCCTCACTGATGGCGAACCTTCTCGAGCTGGTCTCCGACGTGCCGGACATCGAGGATCGAACCGCACTGCGCCTTTCTGGGGCGAATGACGCCCACCTGCAAAAGCTGCTCGACCAGAACCTGGTGAAACGCAGCCGCGCCGGCAAGCTGAACACGGCGGTGGATGTCACAGCGGTCATGGCGGCGCTGCACCAGATGCGCAAACTGGAGAAGCCGCTGCGCATCCTCAACATTCTCGCGCGCGAGAATCAGACGGTGGAGGTCAGCTGGATCTACGCCCAGGCGGACGCCGCGCTTGGCGACCTCAAGAAGCTGGAAGAAGCGGGATTGGTCTACCTGGGCGAGCGCGACTCCTGGCGCGACTCGCTGGCGGGCAAGACCTTCGCCGCTGCCGTCCCGCCGATGCTGACGCCGGAGCAGGAGGATGCCTGGCGCGCCATCCAGGCGGCGCTGCGCGACAGCGCTGCTGACGGCGCCTATGCCGGATTTCTGCTGCACGGCGTCACCGGCAGCGGCAAGACCGAAATCTACCTGCGCGCCATCGAAGCCGCCCTTGAAGCCGGACGGTCGGCGATCCTGCTGGTCCCGGAGATCGCCCTGACGCCGCAGACAGCCCGCCGGGTGGCGGCGCGTTTTCCGGGGCAGACCGCCATCATCCACAGTGCCATCAGCGACGGCGAGCGCTACGACACCTGGCGGCGCGCCCGCGAGGGTCTGGTGCGGGTGATCGTTGGTGCGCGGTCGGCACTGTTCGCCCCGCTGGTCGATCTGGGACTGGTGATCCTGGACGAAGAGCACGACAACAGCTACAAGCAGTCGCCGCCGTTCGCCGCCCCGCACTATCATGCCCGCGATGTGGCGGAGCGTCTGATGCGCACGCGCGGCGGTGTGCTTCTGCTGGGCAGCGCTACGCCGGCGGTGGAGACGATGTTCCGGGCGACGCGGGGCGATCTTCGCCTGCTGGAACTGCCGCGCCGGATCATGGGACACCGGGCGCACATCCAGGAACTCAGCGAGCAGGCAGGTGTCCTGCCGCACTACCGCCCGGAAGACCACACCGACGAAGGGCTGATGATCGATCTTCCGCCCGTTGAGATCGTGGACATGCGCGCCGAACTCAAGGCGGGCAACACGGGCATCTTCAGCGGGGCGCTGCAGGCAGCGCTGAAAGAAGTGCTGACGAACAGGGAACAGGCGATCCTGTTCCTGAACCGGCGCGGTCAGGCGACTTACGTCTTCTGCCGCGACTGCGGCTATGTCGCGGCATGTCCGCGCTGTGAAACGCCGCTGACCTTTCACCGCGTGGAAGAGGCGCTGCGCTGTCACCGCTGCGGCTTTGCCGTGCCGCAGCCGGAGACCTGCCCACAGTGTGGATCGAACCGCATCCGTTATTTCGGCGCCGGGACGCAGCAGGTCGAAAGCGCGCTGGTCAAGCTGTTTCCACAGGCGCGCGTCGCCCGCTGGGATGCCGACACCGCCACGTCGCATGACGAACATGAGGCGATCTGGATGCGCTTCGTGCAGCGGCGGGTCGATGTTATGATCGGCACGCAGATGATCGCCAAAGGGTTAGATCTGCCGCTGGTGACGCTGGTCGGCATCATCAGCGCCGACATCGGACTGGCGCTGCCCGATTTCCGCGCCGGCGAGCGCACCTTTCAGCTGCTCACGCAGGTCGCCGGGCGGGCGGGACGCGGGCTGCTGGGTGGGCGGGTGATCCTGCAAACCTACCATCCGGGGCATGACGCCATCGCTGCCGCCGCCCGCCATGATTATGCCGCTTTTTACGCGCACGAGATCGCCGCCCGGCGCGACCTGGGCTACCCGCCGTTTCGCCGGCTGGTGCGCATCCTCTTCCGCTTCTCCAGCGAGTCGACGGCGCGCGCCGAAGCCGAGCAGGCGGCGATGCGGCTGCGCATCCGCCTGGCGCAGAAAGACCTGACCGGGACCGAACTGATCGGACCCGCGCCCTGCTTTTTCACGCGCGAGAACACCCTCTACCGCTGGCATCTCCTGCTGCGCGGACCCGATCCGGTCAAGGCGCTGGAAGGCATCCAGCCGCGTAAGGGCTGGTACATCGACATCGACCCGCTGGACGTGCTGTGAGCAGCGCCAAAGAAGAATCTCGAAAGAAGTGCACGAGCGGTCGACCCGGCGGGTCGCCCCTACGTCCGCCACCTCGTAGGGGCGAGCCGCTGGCTCGACCGTAAAAAAGATGCGAGACCTGGCTCTAGACCCGAATCACCGCGCCGCAGTAGTCGCAGGCGATCTGCCGTTGATTGGCCACCATCTGCGGCAGTGTCCCCCCGCAGGAGGGGCAGGCGGTCGGCGCGCTGCGCAGCGATTCCAGCACCTCCGGGTCGGGCTGGATGGCGCGTTCGTCGTTCACATCGCCCTGGGTCATGCGCTCGATCTGCGCTGCCCAGAATTTGCACTGCACCCCGCCCTTGACCTCGACCGTCGTTTGTCCTAACGGTGCGCCAGACTTGAATGTGAAGTGCAGCAGGTCTTTGCCGCCGAACAGCCCTTTGTTTTCCGCCGTTACGCTCTCGATCTGGTGGAGCGGAATCTCCCATTCCAGTTCCTGGGTCTTCTTGCCGCCGAACAAGCCGAGCTTCTTGCCGGTGGTCTCTTTTTGCTCGAAGACCAGCCGTTGATCCGTCAGATAGAGGATGCCGTCCGGGTCATCCTTGCCCCTGCCGGAAGCCTGCCACTCCGCTTTGGCGGCGAGGAACACGCCTTCTTCCGCCAGGAAGGGGAAAGCGGCTTCGTCGCGCTGGTCGAGTATCCAGGTGATGTTCGACAGCTGCGAAAGCGTCTGACTGACATCGCTGCTCAGCCTGCTGTAAGACGCCCTGACCCGGCTTTGAGCGTCGCTCAGCACGTTCTTGACCAGCCGCACCTCGTTTTCCAGATCGGGCAGATCCCGTTCCAGGGCGCCGACTTTGGCGCTCTGCATTTCAACGCGGTCTACCGCTTTGCGCAGCCGCTCCATCTCGCTGCGCAGCCTCGAAGCCTCGCCTTCCAGCGATTGTCCCGCTTCCCGCCGCGCTGCCTCCCAGTGCTGCGCCAGCACGCCGGCTTTCTGTTCCAGATAGCTGGCAAAGACGTAGCCTCGGCTGCGCACCCGCTCGATCTCTCCGGGCAGCGAGACGACCTTGCGGCTCATCTCGGCGATCTCCTCGGCGAGGGTGTGCAGCGTTGAATCGCGGTAGACGTTCTCGAAATCGAGGCGCAGCGCGGCGAATCGAGCCGCGAAGGGGTTCTGTGCATCACTCATGGCAGGTTCTCCTTGACAAAAGCGCGTCATTCGGTCCGACACATGCGCGAATGTTGACAGAATCGTGCCTGCTCCGCTAGTACCGTCGGCTGTCCAAGGCGATCCAAACTGGTCTGCATTGGTCTGCTGTGCGCGATGTAGACTGGACGCCATCAACACGTCAGGATTGGGCTGGACCCCTCGTGAAACGCCATCTTGTCCCCATCTTTGTCATCGTTCTGGTCAATTTCGTCGGCTCAAACATGGTGCTGCCCACGCTGCCGCTGTATGCCCAGCGTCACTTCGACTCTTCCCCGGAGAACATCACGGCGATGCTGGGCAGTTACTTCATCGCGCTGTTCATCGCCGCGCCGGTCATCGGTCGCCTGTCGGATCGCTATGGCAGGCTGCCGGTGCTGATCGTCAGCCAGATGGGGACGGTGATCGGCTTCCTGATCCTGGCGAACGCCACCGCCATGTGGCAGCTCTTTCTCGCCCGCGTCCTCGATGGGATCACCGGGGGCAATATCATCGTTGCGCAGGCGTACATCACCGACATCAGCCCGCGCGCGGAGCGGACGCGCTCGCTTGGCGTCGTCTGGATGGCGTTCGGGGTGGGATCGATCATGGGTCCGGCGGTCGGTGGCTACCTCAGCGCGCTGGCGGATGATCGCGCCCCGTTCTGGATCGGTGCTTTGGTCGCCGCGCTGACCGTCGTCCTCACCCGGCTGGCACTGCGTGAGACTCTGACCCCGGAGCGTCGTGCCGAACGGATGGCGGCGCTCAGCCGCTCCGGCACACTCAGCCTGCGCGACGCGCTCAGGCAGGCGTCGCTGCTGCTGATCCTGGTGACCGCCTATACCGTGCAGTTCAGCATGGCGCTGCTGACCTCGACCTTTGCGCTCTTCGGCGCGGCGGTGATTTTTTCCGGGCAGCCGCCGCAGGTGCAGAGTCTTGGCGTTGGCACGCTGCTGATGATGATCGGCGTCGGTCAGCTTCTCACGCAGCTGCTGTGGATCAAGCCGCTGATCGAGCGCTACGGCGAGCGCCGCCTGATCCTGGTCGGGACGCTGCTGCGCGCCTTCGCGCTTCTGCTCGTCGCCGCCAGCGCCTTTCCGGTGGTCGCCGGTCTGTCCCTGCTTCTTTTCGCCTCGGCGTCGGGTATCATGATGCCTTCGCTGCAATCGCTGGCGACGACCAGCGTAACCGAGGAACGCAGCGGCGCGGTGCTCGGCTACTATCAATCGGCGACCAGCCTGGGGATCATCAGCGGGACGCTGCTTGGTGGTGTGCTCTTTGCCGCCGCGCCGCAGCTGCCGTTCCTGGTGGGCGCGGCTATCCTGATCATCGTCGCGCTGCCGGCGGTGCTGCGCTTGCAGCGCATGCCCGTCTTTTCACCGGAACTCGTGCCGACTGCCTGAACGGGGCGGCGTCCGGCGGTGAATCTTGTACAAAAGTACCGATGATCTCGCCGCGCAATAGGGTGATCAGACGGCTTGACACCCTGACGAAACTCATATACTTTTTAATTTAGTTAGAGTACTGTTATCCAATGCCTGCATTATCGTGATGAAGGTAGGAGCGTGAAGCAATACGCGAACGGTTACATCGGGAACCGTGTCCTCAAGCTCAACGTTGGTTTCCTGCTCGCTGATGGTCCCGGACATTCACACGAAACGAGCTTCGATGTCCCGGCGATTCGTGTCGCCGAGGATGTCGATCTCGCCTATTTGCGGGGACCACTGCGGCTGAGCCGGACCAAAGAGGGTATTCTAGTTCAGGGACAGCTCCATGTGGGCATTGAAGAGGAATGTTATCGCTGCCTCGACGCAACCCTGGTCGATCACGTGATCGCTGTCGAGGAGTTGTATCAGTATCCCCGGTCAGTAGATGCTGAATATGGCATCGATGAAGACGCCGTCGTCGACCTCGCCCCCCTCATCCGCGCCGAAGCGATCATTGCCGACTCGCATGGCGTGCTGTGCCGTCCGGACTGCAAAGGGCTGTGCCCGAACTGCGGGACCAACTGGAATCACGGTGACTGCACCTGTGCCGATGACGAGTTCGATCCCCGTTTTGCCAAGCTGAAAGAACTGCTTGAGCGGTAATGCGGATTCGCGGGAGTGAAGGCTGGTGAGTGCCTTCACTCTTTTCTTACCAGTGTAGGGTCAGGTATAATTCAGCTGTTCAGGGAACTGGGCGGGGGGATACCTTGAAAGACTTCGATCAGGAATACGATCCTTCGTTCTCTTTCGACGATGACCGCTTCGCAGACGAGGATTTTGAGCTAGAAGAGATCGGCGATGACGCGCTGTCGCTTCTTGAAGGCAATGAAGAGATCGCCTGGGAGGCGCTGGACGACGCTGAAGTCGTCGACCTGGATGAGGAATGGGCGGATGACGAACTGCTGGCGGAAGAGCTGGCATCCAGCGACACGGTCGGGCTGTATCTCAAGGAAATGGCGCGCGTCCCGCTGTTGAGCAATGAAGAGGAAATCAACCTTTCTCAACGCATCGAAGCCGGACGCGACGCCAGGCGTAAGCTGCGCGCTCAGCCCGATCACGCTCACGCCGAGGCGCTGCACCGCATCGTCGCCGACGGTGACGATGCCCGCGAACATCTGATTAAAGCCAACACCCGGCTGGTGGTGTCGATTGCCAAGCGCTACCTTTCGCGCGGCGTGCCGTTCCTCGATCTCATTCAGGAGGGCAACCTGGGGCTGATGAAGGCGGTGGAGAAGTTCGATTACCGCCGGGGTTTTCGCTTCAGCACCTACGCCACCTGGTGGATTCGTCAGACCGTCACTCGCGCCATCGCCGATCAGGGACGGACTATCCGCGTTCCTGTTCACATGAGCGACCGCATCCGCCAGCTGTATCGAGTCGGGCGTCAGCTGGAGCAGCAGAATGGACGTAAGCCGACGCTGGATGAACTGGCGGACGCGCTGCACCTCGATGTGCGCAAGGTCCGCTGGATGATGCGCGTCTCCTGGCAGCCGCTCAGCCTGGAACGACCGGTTGGCGATGACGAAGAGAGTGAGTTTGGGCACTTCATCGAAAATGACGCCGCGCCCAACCCGTCGCAGTCCGCTTTTCAGGTGATTCTGCGCGAAAAGATCGACGCCCTGCTCAATACGCTGACGCCGCGCGAAGCGCGCATCCTGCAGCTGCGCTTTGGTCTGCTGAACGGCGAAAGCCACACCCTGGAAGAAGTCGGGCAGAAGTTCGGTCTCACCCGCGAGCGCATCCGCCAGATCGAAGGTCGGGCGCTGCGCCGGCTGCGACACCCACGCCGCAGCCGACATCTGCGTGATTATCTGACCTGAGGGCGCAGACCCGCCGGTCCTACTTCTGAGCCAGTCCGGTCGCCTGCGCATTTGCAGGCGGCTGCGCATGGCGCAGGGGTGACCGCGCCAGCCACAGCGCCATCGCGAAACCTCCGGTCATGGCGATCAGCAGGGTGTACTGCGCGCCGACCCCCGCCGCGATGGTCCCTGCGATGAGCGCACCGACGGGCATCGCCAGATGCGCCAGAAACTCAAAACTGGCGTGCGTGCGCCCCAGCATGTGCCCTGGAATGACCATCTGCCGGAAGCTCATCTCGCTGATCCAGAAGATCATCAGCGCGCCGTCCCCGCCGATTTGCGCTGCCAGCAGCAGGATCGGCGACCATTCGTGCGGGACTGCACCCGCCAGCGGGATGGCGAAATTGAGGGTCGCGCTGACCAGCAGCCCGCCGATCATAGCCCGCCCGATGCCGAAGCGTTTTACGATGCGTTCGACCATCGTCGCCCCGATCAGCGCGCCGACACCGCCGCCGGCGATCAGCAAGCCCAGGACTGCCGGGCTGATGCCCAGTTCGCGCACGACGTAGAAATCGTAGAGCGCGGCGAAGAAACTGCCGAAGAAGGTACGGACGGCGACGCCTGCCGCCAGCGCCCGCAGGATCGGATCACCCCAGATCAGGCGGAAGCCAGCGGCGATTTCACGGCGTATTGATGCGCCTGCCGCCGCCGGAGCAGGCGGGGGGACGCGCTGGCGAATCGCCGCCTTGCTGCCCGCGCCGACCAGGAAGGTGATCGAGTCGGCGATGACTGCCAGCGGCGCGCCGACCGCCTGGACCAGCAGTCCAGTGACCGCCGGACCACCGATCTCCGCCAGCGAGTCGGTCACAGCGAGCTTGCTGTTGCCCTCCATCAGATGTTCCGATCCGATCAACTGAGGGAGGTAGGCGCGGTACGCCGCGTCGAAGACGACGCCCATCAGGCTCATCGACGCCAGGATCACCGCCAGCACTTCGAAGCGCAGCCAGCCGGTGAACGCCGCCAGTGGGATGAACAGCAGCAGGACGAAGCGCACCAGATCGAGGGCGATCATCAGCGGACGGCGCGGCAGGCGGTCCACCCATGCCCCGGCGATCAGCCCGAAGAGCAGCACCGGCAGGGATGCCGCCGCCATCAGCCAGCCCATCTGAGTGGGTGACGCGCCCAGGTTGAGGACGGCGATCAGGGGAATGCCGCCGCGCGAGATGCGCGACCCGAATTCAGAGATCGTCTGTCCGAACCACAGTTTGAGGAAATCCGGGTGGCGCAGCAGCCCGAATCGAGAGAATTTCATGAGGTCGAGTCTCCATGAGCAGCCGGTATTCAGGAATCGCAAAGCCTCGCTCCTGGCGAGTGCAGCCGGGAACGCCAACAGGACAGAGGTGATCCCTAAAAGACCATGCCGCTCAGAGCCGACCTCGCTTTCGGATGACAGTGCATCCCAAAGCATTCCAGCGTGGAGAATGCCACCGACGCCGTGTAGTATAGGGCAGTTTTTCGACCTTAAACAGGGAGCCGCTATGAGCGCACCGAACTGGCTGAACTGGGCGCAGCGCCTGGAGTCGATAGCGCAGACCGGTCTGCACTACGAGCCGCAGCCCTTCGACCGCGACCGCTACGAGATGGTCCGGCAGATTGCCGCGGAAATGCTGGCGGCGGCGGAAGCTGGCAGCATCGATGTTCTGACCGTGCTCTTCGGCGAAGGGCGGGGGCACGCCACGCCCAAGATCGACGTGCGCGGCGTCGTCTTTCGCGATGACAGGATTCTTCTCGTGCAGGAAATGCTCGATCACGGTCGCTGGACGCTGCCGGGCGGTTGGGCGGATGTCGGCGAGTCTGCCGGTGAGTCAGTGGCGCGCGAGATTTACGAGGAGACTGGCTATCAAGCGCGGGCGGTCAAGCTGTTGGCGCTTTTTGATCGCAATAAGCACGATCACCCGCCGTACGTCTTTCATGCCTACAAGGCGTTCTTCCGCTGCGAGCTGCTGAGCGACGAACGCACGCCCGACCCGCGCAATATCGAAACCGGCGATGTTGGCTGGTTCAGCGCCGACGCCCTGCCAGAACTCTCCACCGCTCGCGTAACCCATGCGCAGATCGCCCGTTTCTTTGAGCATCTGCGCCGCCCGGATCTGTCCACCGACTTCGATTGAACATCATCGACCATGACTGAAGATGCATCTCGTGAGGTGAACGCTATGCAGATCGCGATTGCTGAGAGCCTGCTGGCGGCTGCATACCCAGTCGGCAGCGAGAGTCTGATCACCGCCTTTGAGCGCGCCGCCGCTTTGGGAGCCGAAGGCGTGGACATCTCCGGCGGCGATCTGGAGACGCGCTTCGAGCACCTGGCGGAGGCGGCGGTGCGCACCGGGGTGAAGATCGGCGGGATTCACTTCGGCAGGCAGGGCGCGCTGCTCTCGCCAGACGTGGACGAGCGCGAACGGGCGCTGGAGCGGCTGCGCAGCAACGTCGCCTGCGCCGTTGATCTGGAGGCGGCGGGTGTGGTCGTCGTGCCGCACTACGGCGCCTACACCATGCCCAATCTCGCACCCTGGATGTCGGCAGGAGAACTTCACGCCGAGATGCTGCACATGCATCTGCGGACTCTTTCCGATTTCTGCCATGCGCTCGGCACACGTCTGTTCATCCAGACCGCGCCCGCTGTCGAAACGCGCTTCGTCAGCCGCCTGGCGCAGGCGGGCGCGGTCGTCCGCCGCATCAATCACCCCGACGTGCTGGTCGGCGTCGATCTTGGCGCGCTGGCGGACGAAGGGGGCAGCCCGGAGGAGCCTCTGAAGGCGCTGGCTGGGCAGGTCGGCTACGTGGTGCTACCCGTCGAGTCACTGTCAAGGCTCGATACGGGCGCGATCCTGAATGCCCTGCGCGCCTCGGACTATCAGGGTTGGATCACCCTCACAGGCGCGGCGGGCGGCGATCTGCCGGCGGCGGTTAAGAGTCTGCGCGCCGCCCTCGCGAAAGCGTGATCACGGCGGGGTGGCATTTTTCGCCGTTTTTGCGATGATAGGGACTGCGAACCGCCTGATATTTCGGATCACATGACAGCACATTTCCTGAAACCGCTCAATATCGGCGGCGTCACCATCGAGACGCCGCTCACCCTCGCCCCGATGGCGGGACAGACGAATCATGCCATGCGCATGATGTGCCGCCGCTATGGTGACTGTGGGCTGGTCACCACAGAGCTGCTCAGCAGCGTCGCCCTGTCCTACAAGACGCCGCGTTCATACGCCATGTTCGACTGGCAGCCGCGCGAGCATCCGTTTTCCGTGCAGCTGTTCGGCGCAGATCTTGGCATGATGGCGGAAGCGGCGCGCATGGTCGTCGACGATGGCGCGGCGCTGGTGGATATCAACATGGGCTGCTGGGTGCCCAAAGTCGCCAAGACAGGCGCCGGCGCGGCGTTGATGCGCGACGTTTGCACAGCGACGGCGGTCGTCAGGGCGGTGGTTGATGCTGTCTCCGTGCCGGTCACTGTCAAGATTCGCGCCGGATGGGAGCCGGATAACCCGACGGCGGTCGAATTCGCCA
>JAEURA010000158.1 GCA_016789005.1 Anaerolineae bacterium | reverse complement strand
AACAGAGACGGTTTAATCGCCAGGATGCAGCAGGGCTATGAAGATTTCGTCGCCCATCTCAAGACGTTCACCCCGGCACAGCTGACGATTCCGACGGACGCCGCGGGATGGTCGATCAAAGACCATGTGATGCACCTTGCTGCGTGGGAGGGCGGCGTGGCTGCCATGCTCCACAAAGAAATACGGCATGAGGCGATGGGTCTCGATGCGCAGACGTGGAAAAGCCGCGATATTGACCGCATCAACGCCGTGATTCAGCAGAGTCATCGCACCTTGTCGTTTGCAGAGGTTATACGCCGCTTTGAATCCGCCCATGCCCGAATGATGGCGACGATTGAGGCGATGTCGTGGGAGGAGATGCACAGACCGAGCGGCAGATTCCTCCCCGCCGGGCAGGAAAACGACGACGGCAAACCTGTCATCGAGTTCATCATCGGCGACGGCTATGAGCATTACGCGGAACACCGCCCGTGGATTGACGACATCCCAGACAAAACCGATGTGCAAGACCGTGATGCGCTGCTCTATCGGATAGATCGGGCGTGGGATTACCTGAACGGCTATATGGCGACGTTAACTGACGAACAAGCCACCGTCCCGAAAGACGCGGCAGGCTGGACGGCGAAAGATCACATCATGCATTTCGCGCTGTGGGTGGGGAGCGTCGTCGTGCTGCTCAACAAACAGCCGCGCCACGAGTACATGGGCTTGGATCAGGCGCTGTGGGAGTCGGGAGACTACGAGACAATCAATGCGATTTTGCAGGCGCGCCACAAAGACCTCGCGTGGAGTGAGATCAAACGCCGCGTCGAGGACTCGCACCGGCTGCTGACCGAGAAAGTTAGGATGATGACATGGGACGACTTGCAGAAGCCCTACGGTCATTATCTCCCCGCCGGGCAGGAGATCGACGAAGGGGATCCGGTCATCAACCGCGTGGCGGGCAACACCTACGCGCATTATTCCGAACACATCGAATGGATCGATGCTATCCTGCATTCAGGATAATGGCGTCGCTTTTGGGCTGGTTTTGCCCCCTTCTCCCAGGCGAGCTTGTTCGCGCGTCTACATGGGAGAAGGGGGCGTGAGAGCACAAGAACGCTTATCGCTGGTTGCCGGCGGGTTTTCCCGCCTGGTCCTGAGTACTATGCAGGGCAAAAACGAAAGCGGCGGCAAACAGACCAGGCAGCAGATCCTTGAGGATCGCCGTGCCTTCGTACGGAACCTCGCGCGCTACCGCGAAACCCAAACGGCGCGCCCACCAGTGAAAATCGGCGCGCGTCCAGTAGCGCAGATGCTCTCCAGGCGTGACCACCCACTGCAACGGGAAGCGCCCCAAAAGCAGGCGCAGACGATGCTGATGAAAGCCGGTGTTGGGGATCGAAACAATGATGCCCTTTTTGGCGAGTGGTTTCAAGCTGATCAGCAGGCTCTCCGGGTCCGGCAGGTGTTCGATGATCTCCGACAGGATCACCCAATCGAATGTCACGCCGGGGAAAGACTCCGCCAGCACATCGCCGACCGGTCGGTTCACATCGCCCAGCTCGACGTTCAGCCCGCGCGCCTTGCAGAAAGCGACCGCCTTCGGTGAAATATCCAGACCATAACCTTTGATGCCGCGCCGCTGGATGATGAATTCCAGCAGCGCCCCATCGCCGACGCCCAGATCGAGGACCCGGTCGCCCTGCTCGACCAGCGCGGCGAAGACCTCGCTGCGGCGTCTGCGCCAGGGGGAAAGTGCGCCCATCCCCTGTTCGGCTTTGGCGTCCCAGTATACGTCGTAATCGACCACGCCAACGCACGCCGTGTCGGGGTAAGCGAAAAGGCGGCGCAGTCCGCGATAGCGGTTCGCCAGCCACAGGTAGACCGGCGCTGCCGGCGATTCACGGAATCGACGTTTCAGGTCGGACATGATGAGAGTCTCCAGAAGTGGAAAACGCCAGGCGGCGCAGCGGCGGCAGCGCCACCCGCGCGGTGAGGATCGCCTGGACGGCGAACAAGCAGTCGATCAGCAGCGCGCCGCCCACCGCCGCCGTCTGCGTCGCGGTGTCGGCAGAGGCTGTACTGGCGACCAGCGCCAGCAGCGCGCCGCCGGGCAGCAGGACGATCAGCAGCGCGCCCAGCTTGGCGAAGATCGCCCCGCGCATCAGGAAGAGCGCCCGGTACAGCGGACCGAACACGCCGGCGACCGCGCTGATCACCCCGAACGGCGTCAGCGCGATCAGCGCCGGAATAGCGGCGATCCACTCGTCGCCCAGCAGCGGCGGGACGGCGACGGGCGCTGCCAGCGCCAATGCTGCATAGACGACACCCCCGCCGACCGCCAGCGAGATCAGCGCGCCGCGCATCCCCCGCCACAGCGCGGCGTAATCCTTGCGACCAATCGCCTGCGGCACAACCGCCTTGAGGTTCTCGAAGATCGCCGACGTCAGGATGCCGACGTTGAGGATGCCGGTCATCGCCAGGTTGAGATAGCCAACGGCGCGCTCGCCCCCTACCACGCCGACGATCTGCACCGGAATCTGGATGAAGACATCGGCGAGATTCTTGTCGATGGCATTGGCGAAACCATAGCGCCAGTATCCGGGTCGCGAAACCGACGGCAGACGGCGCAGCACGTCGGCGATGGCGGGCAGGACGAAATCACCGCGCCGCCGCACCGCCGCGTACACGCCAATCGCCATGCCCAGCGTCAGAACGCTGTAGATCAGGCGGGCGACGGTCAGCGCCTCTGGGCGGGGGTCGATCAGCGCCGCGATGATGGCAGCCGCCGACAGCACCAGCTGATTGATCATGCCCAGGGCGGACACGACGATCATCGAGCGGCGGGCTTGCAGCGCAGTGATGATCAGGGCATAGATGCGATCTGCCGCCGCCGCCAGCGCCAGCCAGACCGCCAGATCGCCGATCTGCGGGCTGCCGTGCATCCAGCCCGCCGCCGGCTTCCCGACGAGGGCGATCAGCAGGATCAACGCCAGGTCGATGAGCAGGAGCGTGCGCAGGTGAAAGGCGCACAGATCGCGCGCCTGATCGGCGTCCTGCGCGCCGATAGCCGTCCCCAGCAGCGACGCGGTGCTGCTGCCCAGCCCCGAAAGATCGAGCAGATGCCACAGCGCCAGGAACGAGACCGCCAGACCGAAGACTCCGTAACGCTCTGGACCAAGCAGCCGCCAGACGACGAGCGACGAGATGAAGCTGAGGATCGTAGCGCCGAGCTTGCCTACTTGCAGCGCCATCGTGTCACGCACGAAGCGGCGCGCCAGCAGCCGCCGCAGCCGTTCGATCATCGGCGCAGCGCCTCGCGATACGCACCGATCAGCGCCGCCGCCGCCCGATCCCAGGTGTGCGCCGCAGCGAACGCTCGTCCGGCAGCGCCCATACGCGCCGCCGCCACCGGGTCGCTCAGCAGACGAAGGATGGCATCCGCCAGATCGCGCTCCAGATGGGTCTGCGCGACCAGCAGCCCGGTTTCTCCTTCGACGACGGCGTCTTCCGCGCCGCAGTCGCGCGAGCCGATCACGGGCAGTCCTGCCGCGCTGGCTTCCAGGAGCGCCAAGCCGAACCCTTCGAACTTCCAGCCGATGTTGACCGACGGCAGCGCGAAGATGTCGGCGTGGGCATAAGCCTTCAGGAGTGCGTCGTCGGAAATGCGCCCGGCGAATTCGACCACGCCGCCCAGCTTCAGTTCGTCGGCAGCTCGGCGCACCTGATCGGCATAGTCCGGTTCGGCGTCAAGCGCGCCGACGATGCGGAAGCACACGCCGGGGACTCGTTCGCGCACCTTCGCCGCCGCCCGCACCAGTTCCAGCACGCCCTTGCGCGCCTTGACTGCCCCTACGAAGAGCACCGTCGGCGTGGACCCGCCGCCAACGTGATAGACCTGGCTGAACGTCTCGGCATCCACACCGTTGCCGATCACCCGTGTCGAGACCGGGGAGAGCGTCGCCTGCGCCACTTTTTCGGTGTAGTAGCTGACGCAGACCAGCTCAGCGCGCTGAAACGCCGCCGCATAAACCCAACTGGCGGGGGGCTGACGCATGCGGTTGGCGCGCACGTAGCTGCCGTGCGCGGTGACGAAAACCGGCCGCCCGCCGGGGACGCGCACCGCCAGCGGAGCGTAGGGTTCGACCATCGCATGAATCAGGTCGCAGTCCTGAAACAATGCACGCACGCGCGGCAAGGCGGAGAACTGGCGCGGCAGCAATCCCCGGTCCATGGGGTTAAGTGACGGCAGAATCGGGTGAATCTCCACGCCGGGCAGCGGTGGGCTGTTGCGCGCTGTGATCAGGGTCACGTCCACGCCGGCGCGGCGCAGGGCGTTCGCCATTTCCAGGCTGTAGCGCGCCCAGCCGTGCTGAAGATTGAGGTCGGAGGTGAGCAGCCCGACGTGCAGCGATTCGGCGGTCATAGCGGGTCCTCCTGGTGGGGGTCGCCGATGGCAGACAGGATCATCCGGGCGCGCGCTTCCCAGGTGTAGGCACGCATCACCCGCGCCCGCGCCTCCGCCGCCAGTCTGGAACGCAGCGCCGCGTCATCGCGCAGACGCTGCAGCGCCTCCGCCCAGGCGGCAACGTCCTGCGGCGGCAGCAGTACAGCGGCGTGCTCGTCGATGACCTCGCGCAGCGCGGGCAGGTCCGACG
>JAEURA010000115.1 GCA_016789005.1 Anaerolineae bacterium | reverse complement strand
TGATGTGGTGGTCGTCATGACGGCTGCCGATTCGCGGGTGAGGCTCGGCATGACCGCCGAGGCACAGGTCGTCACCCAGCGCCAGGAGGATGTGCTGGTCGTGCCCAATCAGTACATCCGGCTTGACCGGCGGGGCGGCGCGGCGTTCGTCAACCTTGTGCAGCCCGACGGGAGTCTGGTCGAGACGGCGGTGACGCTCGGCTTGCAGGGGGTGGATTCCAGCGAAGTCGTCGGAGGGCTGCGCGCCGGTGACGTGGTGGCGGTCGATCTGGGCAGCGATGCGCTGCCGGGGCTGGGAGGCGGCTGATGCGGCGGGTGCTGCGGTTGACGTTTTTTGCATTGGTCGCTTTTGTGGTGATCTTCGCCGGGGCGCTGGTCTTCCAGTCGCAGCGTCAGGCGCGGCTCGAATCGCGGGCGCTGACCGTGACCGATTCGGCGACGGTGCGGCGCGGCGATCTTCAGGTGGCGATCAACGCGACCGGCGCGGTCTCGGCGGAGCAGCAGCTTCCGCTGTTCTTTGAAGGGTCGGCGATGGTGGCGGCGATCTATGTCGCGGAAGGGGAGGCGGTTGCCGCCGGGCAGGAGATCGCCCGGCTGGATTCCTCTGATCTGGACTCGACCATCGCTGAGGCGGAGATCGCTCTTGAACTTCAGCGCATCGCCTATGATGCGCTGACCACGCCGCCGCGCGAGGCGGATCGGGCGGTCGCTCAGGCGGCGGTGGATGCCGCCCGCGCCGCGCTCAACGCCGCCTACACATCGACGAATCCGAACGCCGAAGCCATCGCCGACCTGCAGAGCGAACTCGCCCGTAACCGGCTGTGGCAGGCGCAGCTTCAGCGCGACATCAGCGTCAACACGCCGGGATTCTCGCCGGACATCTCCGGGCTTTTCCCTGACGACATCGACGTGCCTCAGGAGATCATCGACCAGATCAACCAGGGGATTGCCGGGCTGATCCCCTCGATTCCCGGAGCGGACGCGGCAGAT
The DNA here is from genome assembly GCA_016789005.1 of Anaerolineae bacterium. GTDB lineage: Bacteria > Chloroflexota > Anaerolineae > Aggregatilineales > Phototrophicaceae > Flexifilum. The sequence goes on along the minus strand of JAEURA010000115.1, from coordinate 27,440 downwards.
TTCCAGGCTGGGCTGACACAGGCGGAATATGCGGTGCAGATCGCCGACGCCAGCGCGGCGGCAGCCGGCGGCGGACCAGATCAGGGCGGCGTCGCGCAGGCGAATGCGTCGCTGGTCGCGGCGCAGGCGGCGCTCGACCGGCTGGACAACGGCGCGGAAGAGTCCAACCTGCGCGCGGCGGAGATCGCTCTGCTGCAGGCGCAGAACGCCCTGGAACAGGCACGGGCGGCGCGCGACCGACTGGCGCTGATCGCGCCGTTCGACGGAATCGTCGCGCGGAACGCCCTCAGGGTGGGCGAACCGCCGCCGGCGCAGGATGCGGCGGTAGTGCTGGTAGACCTCGACTCGCTGTTCATCGATCTGTCGGTCGATGAGACCGACGTGGTGGAGCTGGCGGTGGGGCAGCCGGCGGCGCTGAGCTTCGATGCGCTGCCCGACGCGGAGATCGGCGGAGAGGTGTCCGAGATCGCCGTTGCGCCGCTGCGCGCAGCGGGGCTGGTGACCTATCCGGTGCGGGTCCGCCTGAGCCGCCTCGATGACGCGGTGCGAATCGGCATGAGCGCCACCGCCACCATCACGGTGCGCGCGCTGTCCGACGTCCTGGTCGTGCCGAACCGCTTCATCCGCATCGACCGCACGACGGGCGACGCCTTCGTCACCGTCGAACGTGGGGTTGGACGCTACGAAGAGGTGCGGGTGAGCCTGGGCGTGCGCAACGAAATCGAGAGTGAGGTCACTGCCGGGGTGAGCGAGGGCGATTCCCTCGTCCTGCTGCCGCGCGGCACATTCGATCCGTTCAACTAATCGACAGGCAGGCGGAACTTTCAGGAGTGCGGGGTGGTGAGTCTGTTCAAGCGCCGCGGCGGCAGACGTGACGATGTGCCGGTCGACGTTCAGGGGCGCAGAGCGGTCATCGAGATCCAGGGCGTGACCAAGACCTATGCGATGGGCGACATCGAGGTGCACGCGCTGCGCGGCGTCGATCTCACCATCTATGAGGGTGAATTCGTCTCGATCATGGGTCCGTCTGGGTCGGGCAAGAGCACGTTGATGAACATTCTGGGCGCGCTCGATCAGCCGACCTCCGGCGCGTACCGGCTCGACGGCGTCGATGTCAGCCGGCTCAGCGAATCCGATCTGGCGAAGGTGCGCAATAAGAAGATCGGCTTCGTCTTTCAGAACTTCAACCTGCTCAAGCGGACGACGGCACAGCGTCAGGTGGAGCTGCCGCTGATCTACGCAGGGGCGGGCGGGCGCAGCAGAAAGGCGAAGGCGGCGCTGGAGTCAGTCGGTCTGGGGCAGCGCCTCAACCACCTGCCGAGCGAACTTTCCGGCGGTCAGCAGCAGCGCGTCGCCATCGCCCGTGCCCTGGTCAATGAGCCGGCGATGATCCTCGCCGACGAGCCGACGGGCAATCTGGATTCGCGCAGCGGCGCGGAAGTGCTGCAAATCTTTCAGACGCTTAATCGCGAACGCGGCATCACCGTCGTCTTTGTGACTCACGATTCCTGGATCGCCCGGCACACCCAGCGGGTGATCATGCTGCGCGACGGGCAGATCGTCGCTGATGCGCCCATCGCCGAGCCGCTGATCGCCGGGCACAATGAACGCCCGTCGATGGAGGACGAGATGGAGGCGGTGCTGAAGACGGTCTACTATGGCGGGAAGGAAGAGGAATACACCTGATTTGGAGGACCTCAGACTGGCAACCTGGATGCGCCGGCGGGGTTCTGGCATCTGACGGAGTCCGCCTGATGCGGCGGCGTGTGACGAAGGAGCGATGATGACGACCTATTCCATCCCGGAAATTGAGGAACGCCTCGTGCAGGTGCGCGACAATATCGTTCGCACGGTCGACGGACTGAGCGATGAGCGCCTGTTCGCCGGCAGCGATCACTCGTGGTCGGCTGCCGACTACCTGAAGCATCTGATCCTCGCCGTCAAGCCGTTTGCCAAAGGGCTGGCGCTGTCCGGGGAGCAGCTCATTCAGATGTTCGAACGCCCGTCTGCGCCGTCGCGTTCCTACGAGGAGTTCTCCGCCGCCTATCACAGCCTGATCGCGGCAGGCGCGCGAGCCGAACTGGTCCCCACCGTCATGCCGACCGGCTACCGCATGCCGGAAGGTGTGACCGATGTGCGCGCTTATCTGCTGGAGACCTGGCTGGACGCCAACGCCCGGATGCTCAAGGCGCTAGCGGGCTGGACGGAAGGTGATCTCGACGCCTACCAGATGCCGCACCCGGCGGTCGGCATGGCGACGATCCGCGAGATGCTCTATTTCACGATCCTGCACAACACCCTGCATGGCGCGGACATCGCCAGCAAAGCCGGCTGAAGCTGATCGTGGATAGGGGACGCCTGCCCAGACGATGACTCTATTCGAATCGCTGCGAATCGCCATCGGCAGTCTGTTGATCAACCGGCTGCGCGCCGCGCTGACTACGCTGGGGATCATCATCGGCGTAGGCGCGGTGATCGGCTTGGTCAGTCTGGGGCGCGGCGTCGAAGACTACATCGCCTCGGAATTTCAATCGCTGGGGTCAAACGTCCTCTTCGTGTTTTCGTCGCCGCCCACCAGCAGCACACGCCGCGGCATCCAGCCGATGACGACTAAAGAAGCCGAAGCCCTGCGCAGCCGGGCGGTCGCGCCCAGCATCCGCACGCTGGCGATGGAAACCCTGGCCGGCGGCATCGTCGCCGCCGGCAGCAACGCCATCCAGCTGAGCGTCAGCGGCGTCACCCCGAATTTCATCGAGGTGCGCAGCTGGGCGATCCGCGACGGCGCCTGGATCAGCGAAGCGGATAACGACCGCGCCGCGCGGGTGATCGTCCTGGGCACGACGGTCGTCGAGCGCTTGTTCGGCGACAAGATGATCGACCCGGTGGGGCGCACCGTGACGGTCAATGAGCGCGTCTTCACGGTGATCGGCGTGCTGGAAGAGCAGGGGGGCGGAATTGGCTTCATCGGCGACCAGAACGAAGTCGCCTTCATGCCGATCCTGACCGCGCAGACGCGCATGGGTAGCACCCGGACGCGCGACGGTGGCTACCGCGTCGATGTGCTGCACATTCAGGCGCTCGACGAAGAGTCGATGGACAGCGCAACACAGGAAGTCGAAACCTTCCTGAGCGACGCGCACGGCGTGCAGTTCCAGGGTGAGCAGGACTTCACCATCATCAATCAGGCGGATCTGCTTTCGTCGCTGGGCGCGATCACCGGCATCCTGACGGTGTTCCTGAGTCTGCTGGCGGGGATCTCGCTGCTGGTCGGCGGGATCGGCATCATGAACATCATGCTGGTCTCGGTCACCGAGCGGACGCGCGAGATCGGGCTGCGCAAAGCCGTCGGAGCGCGGGGCGGCGACATCCTGCTGCAATTTCTGATCGAGAGCGTGATTCTGTCGCTGCTGGGCGGGGCGCTGGGAGTTGCGCTGGGCTGGCTGATCATCACCATCGGCGCCCTGCTGGTCCCTGACCTGCGGCTGTCGATCACCACCGACGCGGTCGTCCTGGCGACCTTCGTCAGCTCCTTCATCGGCGTCTTCTTCGGCTTGTACCCGGCGAGCCGCGCTGCCCGGATGCGCCCCATCGACGCGCTGCGGTTTGAGTGAAAGGCTAGAAGGATGATCAAGGGCAGGTGGGAAAGATGAAACGGAAACGCCGAATTGCGGCGCGGCTGCTGAAGATCGGGGGGGCGCTTCTGCTGCTGCTGGTCGCGGCGCTCATCCTGCCGCGCTTATACAGCGCGGTTCGGGCGCTGGGCGCGATCCGCACGCTGGCGGATGCGCCGGCGCTCCCGGTCGCCATCGTCTTCGGGGCGCAGGTGCTCGGTGATGGACGGTTGAGTGCCATGCTCAGCGACCGGGTGCGGATGGGCGCAGAACTCTACCACGCGGGGAAGGTGCGCGCTCTGCTGCTGACCGGCGACAATCACATCGCCACCTATAACGAGCCGGAAGCCATGCGCCGCTATGCGCTGAGCCTGGGCGTGCCGGAGGACGCCGTCGTCCTCGACTATGCCGGATTTCGCACTTACGACAGCTGCTACCGGGCGCGCGATATTTTCCAGGTCGAGGCGGCGATTCTGGTGACGCAGCGCTTTCACCTCGACCGGGCGCTGATGATCTGCAATGCCCTGGGGGTCGATTCCGTCGGCGTGGCGGCGGATGTGCTGCGTCCTCAGGGATATTCGCGGCGGGCGGTCCTGAGCAGCGAAATCCGCGAGTTCCCCTCGACGGCGCTGTCGCTGTTCGACCTGCTGCGCGGTGATCTGCCCACTTACCTGGGCGACCCGCTGCCGATCTTCGTCGATTCAAGCTGTGCGGAAGGCTGCGGGGTCGATGTTTGGCGGATTTGGTGAGAATGTCCGCGTCGCCCTGACCGGCTTGGGAGCCAACAAACTGCGCTCGTCTCTGACCATGCTTGGCATCACCATCGGCGTTGCCGCGGTGATCGTGCTGGTGTCGCTGGGGCAGGCGGTCGAGACGTTTGTGCGCGGGCAGTTCCTCGGCTTGGGGACCAACCTGATTCTCGTCTTTCCGGCGGAAGACAGCCGGGGCGTGACGATCCGGCTGACGCTCGATGAGGTGGAGGCGCTGGACGACCCGCTGCGGGTCCCAGACGGACTCTACGTCATGCCGCAGCTGAATCTGACGCGCGTCGCCGCCTTCAACGGACGTGAGGCGCAGGGGCGCGTGCGCGGTGTGACCGATGAATTCCCGACCATGCGCAGCCGGGCGGTCGCCGCGGGACGTTTCTTTGATCGCACCGAGGTGGATGGGCTGGCGCGCGTGGCAGTGATCGGCACGACGGTGGTGGACCGCCTGTTTCCTGAGACCTATCCTATCGGGCAGACCTTCCGTCTGGGTGATGTCAACTTTCGGGTGATCGGGGTGATGGAGAACGCCAGCAGCCCGAACCCCTTCGCCGGCGATGAGAACGACCTGATCTTCGTGCCGATCACCACCGCCAGCACCCGACTGAGCGGCGAGCGTGACCTGCGCGGCGACCGACCGATCACCTCTGTGCTGGTGCAGGCGCGCGGCGAAGACAGCATCTCGATGGCAGCGGCGCAGATTCGCCAGACGCTTCGCGAGGAGCGCGGCATCAGCTTTCGCGATGAGGACACTTTCGAGATCTTCACCCAGGATGATCTTCTGGAATCGCTGGGACAAATCACCGGACTGCTGACCATCTTCCTCGCCATCATCGCCGGCATATCGCTGCTCGTCGGCGGAATCGGCATCATGAACATCATGCTGGTCACTGTCACCGAGCGCACCCGTGAGATCGGTTTGCGCAAGGCAGTCGGCGCGCAGAAGAACGACATTCTGATGCAGTTCCTCATCGAGGCGATGGTGCTGTCGCTGCTGGGCGGGGGTATCGGCGTGGGCATCGCCCTGAGCGGCGCTCTGCTGGTATCGTCGCTTTCGGCGGAGCTTGCCGTCCGTGTGCAGCCGGAAAGCATTCTGCTGGCGACGGCGATCTCGATTGGCATCGGCGTCTTCTTCGGAATCTACCCGGCGAACAGGGCGGCATCGCTCAACCCGATCGATGCGCTGCGTTATGAATGAGGACAGTCAGGCGAAAAGGTTCGCAGCGGCGTAATGTTTGGTACAATACCGTCGTTGGTCCTGTGTGTTCACTTTCCAGCGAAGGCTTTTCAGCATGGCGGCGCGCGACAGCGGAAACGGCAACCCTTTGGGCAAACAGACGCAGAACCCGCTGCTGCTGTCGATCCACGACGATATGCTGGCGGGGCTGGGGCAGCTTTCCGATTATTTCGGCTTCTCCAAGGTGATCGGGCAGCTGTTCGGGGCGCTGCTGATGAGCGACAGCCCGCTCTGCCTGGACGATCTGGTCGAAAGGCTGGACATTTCCAAGGCGAACGTCAGCATCAACATGCGGACGCTGGAAAACCTGGGCATGGTGCATCAGGTCTGGGTCAAGGGGAGCAGCCCGCGTCGCAAGTACTATGCCGCCGAGACGGATTTCTGGCAGGTCGTCAGCAACATCCTGAAGAGCCGCGAGCTGCGCGATGTCGGGCGGGCGCTTGATGTGATGGATGTGAATATCCGGCGCGTGAAGCAGGATTCTGACTCCATGACTGCCGAAGATCGCGCCCTTGCCGAAGTCTACATCGACCGTATGCGCCGGCTGCGCGAGGTCTTCGAGTTCGCCCAGATGATGATCCAGGTCATCCTGTCTCAGGTGGATGAAGCGCTCGACGAGGAACGCGACTCTTCGGCAGTCCTCCCCAGCGAAGCTGACTAGACGCGGCGGACGCCTTCCCGTATAATCCGTGTCCTAGCGGGGGTGTGGCGGAATTGGCAGACGCGCATGACTTAGGATCATGTACCTCACGGTGTGTGGGTTCGAGTCCCACCATCCCCACCAGCAGTTGCAGATGCCCCGTGCGGCGCGCCCCATCATTTTGTCAGGTCTCTCCTAGCCGAAATTCTGACAGGCTTCTAATAGACTCGTTCTGGTCAGCGAAAAGTTGAGGATGATATAATCCATCCATTCAATTGCAATTGCGCTGCAAGGGATCCCCTTTGAACGTTACGACCGAACTCCAATCTGATCATACCGCGCGCCTCACGGTCGCCATCGACAACGCGACCTTCGATGATGCGCGACAGAAAGCCGCCCGCAGCTTGTCCAAGAAGGTGAATATCCCCGGTTTCCGCAAGGGAAAGGCTCCGCTGCGCATCCTGGTCAACTACCTCGGTGAGGCGAGCATCATCGAGGAAGCCGTTGAGCTGCTTTCGCAGGATGTGTATCGTCAGGCGTTGGTGACGAGCGGGGTCAACCCGTACGGTCCCGGCGCGCTGATTGACATCAAAGCCGAAACCATGCCGCCGGTGCTGATCTACTCCGTGCCGCTGGAACCGACGGTCGATCTGGGAGATTACGGCGAACTGCGACTGGATTACGAACCGCCGACGGTGAACGACGAACAGGTGGATCGCTCGATGAAGGCGCTGCAGGAACAGCACGCCGTCGTCGAAGAGAGCCAGCGCCCGGCAGAGATGGGCAACCGCCTCACGCTGGCGCTGCACAGTTACTTCGTCGATGACCAGGCGGAGGGCGAGACGGACCCAGAAGCGCATGATCACGAACACGAAGATCATGAACACGAAGATCAGGATCATGCTGATCATGAGCACGAAGATGATGCTATTCACCAGCACATGTCGGACGATCAGGAAGTCTACATCCACGAACATCAGATGGACTTCACCCTGGATACGTCCGATGATCTGGCTCCGGGTTTCAGCGAGGCGATGGTCGGCGTGACGGCGACGGAGACGCGCGAGTTCACGCTGGAATTCGCCGCCGACGAGAGCGAAGAAGACGAGGAACTGCGCGGGCGCAAGGTTCACTTCATCGTCACGACCAACAAGGTTGAGACACAGACCCTTCCGGCGCTGAACGATGAGTTCGCGGCGCGCGTGACGAAGGACGAGGAGAATCCGCTCACGCTGCTCGAACTGCGGGTGCGGATGCGCGAGAACCTTCAGCGCTCAGTTGCCGACCGCTACAAGTCGGAATACGCTCGGCGCGCGGTCGATGGGCTGGTCGAACGGGCGACCCTGGCGTATCCAGAAGCGATGGTCGCCGACCATGTCGATATGCTGCTTCAGGATTTCGATCAAAGACTGCGGCGCAGCGGCATCACGCTTCAGGATTACCTGAAGATCAATCAGAAGACGGACGAGGAACTGTTTGCCGACTGGCGCGACGCCGGCGCGAATTCGGTCAAGCGAACGCTGGTGCTGCAAGCGCTGGTCCGCGCCGAACGTCTGACGGTTGCAGAGGCTGCCATCGATGCCGAGCTGGATCGCTTCGTAGAGCAGTTTGGCGATGAATCGCGCGAGAGTCTGCGTGCGGCGCTGCTCGCCGACAAGTCGATGCGCGACAACGTGCGCGGCAACCTGCTGCAAGACCTGGTTTTTGAACGCCTGGCGGACATCGCCCGGGGCGAGGCTCCGCCGCTTCCCGAATCCGTCGTTGAGCCGACGGAACCCGCTGCCGAGTCGACGAGTGCCGTCGAACCTCAGGCGGGCGCTGAAGCCGCTCAGGACGTGGAACCTGTCCCATCCGATCAAACCGATGCAAGCGAGAATGAGGAGACAGCAACATGATGATTCCGCAAAACGTCATCCCGATGGTTATCGAGCAGGGCAGCCGTGGCGAGCGGGCGTATGACATCTATTCGCTGCTGTTGAAGGAACGCATCATCCTGCTCGGCACGCCGATCAACGACCAGATCGCCAATCTGATCGTGGCGCAGCTGCTCTTTTTGCAGAGCCAGGACCCGGAGAAGAACATCCAGATGTTCATTAACTCACCGGGCGGCGTGATCTATTCCGGGCTGGCGATTTACGATACCATGCAGCAGATCAGCGCGCCGGTGAGCACGACCGCCGTTGGCATCACCGCCAGCTTTGGCACGGTCGTCCTGACCGCCGGCACGAAGGGGCTGCGTTATGCGCTGCCGAATGCCACCGTTCACATGCACCAGCCGCTCGGCGGGTCGCAGGGGCAGGCGTCGGACATCGTCATTCAGGCGAACGAGATCATGCGCCTGAAGGAACGTCTCAATTCGATACTGATGTTCCATACCGGGCGTGAACGCGAGGTCATCGAACGCGATACCGACCGCGATTTGTACCTGAGCGCGAATCAGGCGGTAGAATATGGATTGATCGACTCGGTGCTGGAGAGCACGAAGCCCAGCCCGCTAGGAATGAACGGGAAGAAATGAGTTTTCCGCCAGGCAACCAACGCTGTTCCTTCTGCCGCCGCAGTCACGATGAGGTGGACCGGCTGATTGCCGGTCCCGATGGCGTATTCATCTGTGACAACTGCGTGGAACTTTGCCAGCGCATCCTGTACGAGGAAGGTCCCAACTACCAGCGTGAAGAGACGCGCTTCGAGCTGGAGACTCTGCCTTCGCCCAGAGAGATCATGGCGTATCTGAGTGAATACGTGGTGGGACAGGACTACGCCAAGCGCGTCCTGAGCGTCGCCGTGTACAACCACTACAAGCGCATCCGCAGCGGCGGCATCTCCAACGGCGTGGAGCTGGACAAGAGCAACATTCTGATTGTCGGACCAACGGGCAGCGGCAAAACCCACCTGGCGCGCACGCTGGCGCGCATTCTGGATGTGCCATTCTGCATCACCGACGCCACGTCGCTGACCGAAGCGGGCTACGTCGGCGAAGATGTCGAAAACATCCTGCTGCGCCTGATTCAGGCTGCCGATGGCGATATCGCCCGCGCCGAGAAGGGCATCGTCTACATCGACGAGATCGACAAGATCGCCCGGAAATCTGCCGACAATCCGTCGATTACCCGCGATGTGAGCGGCGAGGGCGTGCAGCAAGCGCTCCTGAAGATCGTCGAAGGGACACTTGCCAACGTCCCCCCGCAGGGCGGGCGCAAGCACCCCCATCAGGAGTTCCTGCAGATCGATACCAACAACATCCTGTTCATCTGCGGTGGGACGTTTTCGGGCATTGAGGAACACGTCGGCAAGCGCCTGGGCGGACGCGGCGTGATCGGCTTCCAGGGGACACAGAAGGATGATTCTGCGCCGACCGTGAAGCTGGGCGACAAGGCGGACATGCTGCGTCATGTCAGCCCGGAAGATCTCATCCACTTCGGGCTGATCCCCGAATTCGTCGGTCGCATGCCGGTTGTCGTCAGCGTCGATCCGCTGGATCGCGATGCGCTGATCCGCATCCTGACTGAGCCGAAGAACGCCGTCGTCAAGCAGTATCAGCAGATGCTCGCGCTCGATGGGCTGAAGCTGGAATTTGCTGAATCGGCATTGGGCGCGGCGGCGGACCTGGCGCTCAAGCGGGGGACCGGGGCGCGCGGTCTGCGCTCGATCATCGAGACGCGGCTGCTGGACGTGATGTACGAAGCGCCGGGACGCCAGGATGTCGAGCGGGTGGTGGTGGATGACACGGTCATCAACGGGACACATCGTCCGCATCTGTATGATCGCGACGGGCTGCCCGCCAGCTACACGACGCCGATTCCGCTCGAAGATCCGACATCCGGTCCTGGTGCAGGTAAAGGTGCACTGAACAGCGCCGCGTAGGGCGCGCCCCCTGTCTCGCCGGTTGAATTCCACGAATCAAAGCAAAGCGCCTCGCACACCAGCCGTCCGGCGGTGTGCGAGGCGTTCTGTTTTGTCACGCTCAGCGTCACGGATTGGGGTCGAGGATGATGGCTTGCTGCGCTGGGTCGAGTGTGTCGGCGAACTCCTGCGCCTCGGCGCGCCCGGCGCGTCCGACACCCTGCCAGCCGTAAGGAATCACCCAGCGAGGGCGCATCTGCCGGAGGGCGGCGCTCGCCGCCGCCGAGGACATGCCGCCTTCAGCGCCGATGGGCAGGATGATAATGTCCGGGCGGACGGAGGCAGAATCGGGCAGCGCTTCGGTCTTTCCGGCGTAGTAGACATCGTGCTGTCGGGTCGAGATGACGAAGCCGACATCGCCAGAGTCGTTCGCCGCGCCGTCGGCACGGTAGATGGGGACGGCTTTGATGCAGGCGCGATCAGTCGTTGCGCTCTGCCAGGCGCGCAGCATGGTCCCGCCTTCGACTAACGCCTGCGCTGAGGGGCTGACGAACAGCCGCGTCTGCTCACCGCGCAGCTTGTCGATGTCTGACGCTGAACAGCAGTCATAGCTGCTGCTGCTGATCAGGATGATGTCGGCGGGGCGTTCCGGACGGACGATCCGGCGAGGATTGATATAGATGTGAACATCGTTCAGGATGGCGAAACTGGCAGCGCCGTGCCAGCGAATAGATTCAAGCATGGGCTTCATCAGCGTTGACTACGAAATCTCAACTGAATGTAACCCGCCGCGTCCGTGCTTACAATACTTGCAGATCTCTTAACAGCACGGCACGCGCTAGGACAAAAGCACGACGGCGCGACTCAGCAATCGTGCTATACTGTCTGGAGAATGGTAATGACACGCTGTGCTTGTGATCGCAATTTAGACGAAAGCTGAAGGCTGGGGTCATGACTGATCGTCCAATTTCACGAATCAGCCCACAGGGCACAGGACCCATCAAGAGTCTGGGGGGGACCGCAACGCCTGCCAGCGGCGCTCTCGGCGCAGGCTGGTCGCCCCCGCCGCTGAACTCACTGGCGGATACCGGCTTGAATCTGCTCACCATCGCCGATCTGGTCATCAAGGTCCTGTACTTTGGCGGCTACATGGCGGGGCATCAGATCGCCGACATCGTCAGACTGCCTTACGTCGGTGTGCTGGATTCGGTCATGGACTTCCTGAAGAAGGAAAAGCTTGCCGAAGTCAAAGGAACCGGAGGTGTCGGCGAGGCGGGCTACCAATGGCTGATCACCGGCGCGGGCATCGCCAAGGCGCGCGAGGCGCTGGAACGTTCGCAGTACGCCGGCGCTGCGCCGGTGACGCTTCAGCAGTACATCACGGCGATGCGCATGCAGAACCGCGACCGGCTGATCGTGCATGAGCCGGAGATGCGCGAAGTCCTTTCGGACCTGACGGTTTCTGAAGATCAGATGTCGCGCATCGGCGCGGCGATCAATTCCGGTCGCTCGGTCTTCATGTATGGACCTCCCGGCAACGGCAAGACCACCGTCGCGGAAACGGTCGGACGGCTCGTACTCGGCGACGACATGTGGATACCCTACGCTTTTGACGTGGACGGGCAGGTGGTGCGCGTCTTCGACAGCGTGAATCACGAGGTGGTTGAAGACATGTCGCGGGTCCGCCTGGGGACGGGCATCACCAGCGATCCCCGCTGGATCAAGGTGCGACGTCCGATGATCATGGTCGGCGGCGAACTGACGCTGAGCGGTCTCGACCTGGTGTATGACCCGATCAACAAATACTACGAAGCGCCGTTCCAGGCGAAGGCGAACGGCGGCATGTTCCTGATCGACGACTTCGGACGGCAGCAGGTTCGCCCGCGTGACCTGCTCAACCGCTGGATCGTGCCGCTGGAAAAAGGCGTGGATTTCCTGACGCTTTCGACCGGTCGCAAGATCGAGCTGCCATTCTTCGTGCTGATCGTCTTCTCGACCAACATTGACCCGCGTGATCTGGTGGACGAGGCGTTCCTGCGCCGTATCCGCCACAAGATCGAGTTCACCGACCCGACTTATGACCAGTTCCGCGAGATCTTCGAGAACGTCTGCAAGAAGAAGGGCATCGGCTACGATGAGGCTGCGCTCAAATACCTGCTCAAAAAGTGGTATGCCGAGACCAACCGCAATCTGCGCTGTGTGCACCCGCGCGACATCATCAACCAGTTGATCGACATCGCCACGTACTACAACCGACCGCCGACGCTGACCAAAGACCTGCTCGATAAGGCTGCGGCGTCGTATTTCGTCAATCTGTAATGCCGGCAAGGGGGGCGGATGCGTTCCGCCCCCCTTCACCACATCCTCGCGAACCTCCGCGTCGTCGTCGCCTGACATTCGTGTATAATGGCGGCTCTACCGGCAGCAAAGTTGACACTTTCAATGCTCGATCAAGTCAAGATCTACGTGCGCAGCGGCGATGGGGGCGATGGCGCCATCGCTTTTCGCCGCGAGAAATATGCGCCGCACGGCGGACCCGCCGGCGGCGATGGTGGGCGTGGCGGCGATGTCATCCTGCGCGCGGTGCGCGGGTTGAACACGCTGGCGCCATTCAGCCGCAAAATCCACTTCAAGGCGGAACACGGTGAGCGCGGCGGTCAGTCGAATCGCACCGGCGCGAGCGCCGAGGGGTTAATCGTCGATGTGCCGCCGGGCACGGTAGTGCGCGATGTCGCCACTGGTGATGTGGTCGCCGATCTGGTCCGCCCCGGCGACTCGGTGGTCGCGGCGCGCGGTGGTCGCGGCGGCAAGGGCAACGCGCGCTACGCTACCTCGTCGAATCAGGCTCCGCGCGTCGCCGAAAAGGGCGAACCTGGCGCAGAAGCCTGGCTGATTCTGGAGCTTCGGCTGATTGCCGATGTCGGCATCGTCGGCGTGCCCAACGCCGGGAAATCGACCCTGCTTTCGGTGATCAGCAACGCCCGCCCGAAGATCGCCGATTATCCGTTCACTACGCTCGAACCGAACCTGGGCGTGGTCCTGATGGACGACCGCGATCTGGTGGTGGCGGATATCCCCGGTTTGGTCGAAGGGGCGCATCTCGGCGTCGGACTGGGACATGCTTTCCTGCGTCACGTCCAGCGCACGCGCCTGCTGATTCATCTGATCAACGGGGCGAGCCAAGACCCGCTGGCGGACTACAACCAGATCAACCAGGAGCTGGCGCTCTACGACGAACGTCTGCGCGAGCGCCCCCAGATCGTCGCCTTCAACAAAATCGATCTGCCCGAAGCACAGGGGCGGCTCGAAGCCTTCAAGAAGGCGCTGGAGGCGGAAGATGTCGAGGTCCTGCCGATCTCCGGTGCGACCCGCCAGGGCTTGCAGGCGCTCATCCAGCGGGTGTTCGCCGTCTACGATGCGCTGCCGGATCAACCGCCGATCATCGAGACGATGCCGGTCTACGATCTGCCCGAAGAACAGCTCACCTTCACCATTGAGACGATGGAAGTGGGTGTCTTCCGGGTGGTTGGCAAGCGCATTGAGCGCGCGGCGGCGATGACCTACTGGGACTATGAGGAAGCCATCCTGCGCTTCCAGCGGATGCTGGATACCCTGGGGGTCACCGACGCTCTGCGCCGGGCGGGCGTGAAGGAAGGCGACTCGGTGTTTATCGGCGAGCATGAACTGGAATGGTCGGATTAAGGTGAAAGAACGGGTCGGCATTCTGGGCGGCACTTTCGATCCGCCGCATCTTGGACACCTGGTTCTGGCGGAGTATGCCGCTGAAGCGCTCGGTCTGGCGCGGGTGTTGTTCGTCCCGGCAGCCGACCCGCCGCACAAGCGCGGCGCGGTGCGCACGCCCATCGCTTTTCGTCTGCCGATGCTGGAACAGGCGATAATCAACCGCGACAGCTTCGCCATCTCGCGGATTGACATCGACCGCCCTGGTCCGCACTATGCGGTGGACATGGTGCACCTGCTTCAGGCGGACATGCCGGAGAGCGACCTGTATTTTCTGATGGGCAGCGACTCGTTTCACGATCTACCAAGCTGGAATCGCCCGGCGGACCTGGTGAGCGCCTGTACCCCTGTGGTGCTGGATCGACCGGGGCGCGAATGGACTCCCGCGATGCACGACGACATCCTTCCGGGCTTGTCAGAACGGATTGTCACAATCAAGTTCCCACGCCTCGGCATCTCCTCAACCGAGGTCTCCAGGCGCGTCCAGGCGGGTTTGAGTGTGCGCTACCTCGTCCCCGACGCGGTGCTGGATTTCATCGCCCAACACGGACTTTACCAAAATGCCAATCAACCTTCTTCAGGGACTCTTCCCTAGCCGCGCGGGCGGACGATCAACCCGGACGCCCAGAGAGATACCCCGGCGTAGCGTAATTGTCGTGACTCACGCACGCCTGTCTGTCTTGCTGTCCGTCCTGCTGATCTTCGCCTTCACCGGCATTTCCTTTGCCCAGGACGGCGCGATACCGACTCTGGTCCCCCCGACGCTGGTCCCCAATGTGCCGGTGGTGGTCAGCAGCGTCACGCCGACCGAATCGGGCATTGCCCGCATCCTGCGCGACGGCAAGGTGCGCGTCGGCATCCTGTACAACGAGCCGCCCTTCGGCGAATACAGCATTCGCGGCGAGGAATACGGCTTCGATGCCGATCTGGCGCGCGCGCTCGCTGAAGCCTGGGGCGTCACCGTCGAATTTCATCAGGTGACCCGGCAGACTAACATCGACATGGTGGAGACCGGCGTGATCGACCTGCTGATCGGCGCGCAGCCGCATACCCGCCCGCTCGACAGCCGCGTCGAGTTCAGCCAGGCATACTTTCCGTCGGCGCAGTCGCTGCTGGTGCGCGAGGGCGACGGCGCGACCGTGCTGGAACACATGGCAGATCGCCAGATCGGCGTGATCGTCGCGACGCGCGGCGAGAGCGCCGTCGAAGACTGGCGACTGCGCGTCAGTTACACCTTCAATGTGCAGCCCTTTCTGACGCTGGACGAGGCACTGGCGTCGCTCGATACGCAGCAGATCGATGGGGTGGTCGAGACTCGCACCCGGCTGACCCGGCGTCTGGTCCCCGGCAGACACCGCTTCGTCGATGTGCCGGTGACGCCGGAGCCGCTGGCAATCGCCATGCGCCGCCAGGACGCCAATCTGCGCCAGCTGGTGGACCGGACGCTGCAATTCCTGTTCCTGAGCGGCAAGCTGGATGAGATTCACCAGAAGCACTTCAACGGCGAAGGCTATCCCGGCGACTCCTTCCGCATCTGGGATGGCGTGGGGAGTGAAGCGCCGCGTCCGGATCAGTTCAGTCAGGATATCCCCGCGCCGGTGCAGACTGCGCTGTCACGCATGCAGGGCGAAAGAGTGCTGCGCGTTGCCGGGCTGCGCACACTTCCGGCGGATGCCCCGGAGAGCGAGCGGCGCGTCGATAACGTCAACCGGGCGCTGATCAATGCCCTCGCGGCGCGCTGGCAGGTCAACGTCGTGCCCGTGCCGGACAACGGACAGAACCCGCTCGACGTAGTGGCGTCGGGCGGCGCAGACATCGCCATCGGCGTTGAGCCGGACTGGGCGCGCGCAGGGCAGGTTGATTTCACCGGGCATTATCTGGTACATGGCTACCGCCTGATGGTCCGAACGGCGGACCGCGTCGGCGGCTTCGGCGACCTGCGGGGCAAGATCATCGGCATCTTTCAGACCGATGCCGGCGCGCGCGATCTTGTCAGCGTGTTCGCCCAGCGCGAAGCAGCGGTCATCGATGACTTCTTCACCATCCTGCGCGAACAGGACGCCGCCTTCACTCTGCTGGCGGAGAATAACGCCTCGGTGGTCTTCGGTGACAGCCTGAAGCTGATCCCGCACGTCGAGGCTAACGGCGATCAACTGGCGATGACGACCAATGCCGCCGGACGCCCGCTGTGGTACACGCGCGATTTCCTGGCGCTCGCGGTCGCCCGCAATGACGTAGATTTCCGCCTGCTGGTCGAATACACCCTGCAGGATCTGTGGCAGGAGGGCGCGCTGCCCGATCTGCTGCGCCCAGTGATGCTGCCCGGCGAAACCCCGCAGATCGAAATCTGGCCCGGTCGCGGTGCGGCGCAGGGGGCGCTGCTGGCGGGATGAGCTGCTTGAATGTGAGCCGGTCTCGACATACACTCTAATAAAGGGGCAAGTTCCAGTGTCGAATAGTGACGCTCCCCAGACGCCAGCGGTGCACCCGGAAGCGCTGGAAAAAGCACGCCAGGCGATCATGCGGTATCGCGAGCTGCTCGATCTCATGCAGAGCCGCCTGAGAGACTACGAGCGCGCCTACGCCGGATTATTCGCCGACCTTTCGGAGGACGCGGCGAGACTGCCGGAGAAGGAGCGCCAGCGCGGAGCCGCCTATGCCGTGCTGGACGACGACAAGACGCTGACGCGGGCGCTGCTGACGGCGCGCTTCGACTCGCGCGATTTTGAGCGGGAGTTCGAGGCGCTGCACGACCGCGTCGTGGAACTTCGTACCGAGAGCGATTTGTGGGAGTCGTAAACCAGGAGATTGTCATGATGAAAAGGTTGTTTGCAGTTTTTGCGCTTCTGCTCTGTCTGGCAGTCGCCGGCGGGATCAGCGCTCAGGATGCTCAGAGCGCGCTGATTGTCGCAACGCAGCTTGACGACGTGATCACGCTCGACCCCGGTCGCGCTTTCGAGACGACCAACCTGGTAGTGCATCACGCCACCTATGAGACCCTTCTGGAGATTCGTCCGGATGATCTGGTCACCATTCAGCCGCTCCTGGCGACAGGCTACACCGTCTCTGAAGATGGCTTGACCTATACCTTCGCGCTTAACCCCGACGCCCGCTTTGCCTCCGGCAGCCCGGTGACCTCGGAAGACGTGCGTTTCTCCTGGACGCGCCTGAAGAACATCAAGGGCAACCCGTCGTTCTATGCCGATGCTGTCGCTGCCATTGAGACGCCCGACGCGCAGACGGTCGTCGTCACGCTGTCCGCCGCGACCCCGGCGTTCGCCACGATTGTCACCGCCCCGGCGATGAGCATCCTGGAAAAGGCAGTGGTGGTCGCTAACGGTGGCACGGACGCTGCCGACGCCGACGCCAGCGATCTGGCGAACGACTGGCTGTCACAGAACAGCGCCGGCTCCGGTCCCTTCGTCCTGACGGGCTGGACGCCGGAGACCGAGATCACGATGGTGCGCAATGACAACTACTGGCGCGCCCCGGCGGCGCTGCCGGCGGTGACGCTGCGCAACGTCAACGACGCCACCACCGCCCTTCAGCTTCTCGAACGCGGCGACGTGGATATCTACGAAAATGTCGACAAGGACCTGGCAGAGCAGATCTCGGCGAATGGTGATCTCAAGCTGGAAATGGGGCAGACGCTCAATCTGACCTATCTGGCGCTGTCGCCGGATGCCGCAACGTTCACCACGCCGCTCTCCAATCGTCAGGTGCGCCAGGCGATTGCCCAGGCGGTCGATTACGACGGCATCATCGACGGGCTGCTGCTCGGCTACGCCGATCGCCCGGCGTCGCCGCTGCCCATCGGCGTGCAGGGGTCTGACCCGGCGCAACGCTACGAGCGGGACCTTGACGCGGCACGGGCGCTGCTCGCTGAAGCGGGTTATGCTGACGGCTTCGACCTGACGCTGTACATCGGGACCGGTGCGCCGGGCGGCATCCCCGCTGAGACGCTGGCAGCCAAGATTCAGGCGGATCTCGCCGAGATCGGAATCACGCTGGAGATCAACCAGCAGCCGACCTCCAACTTCCTGACCGCGTTCCGCGCGCAGGAGCTGCCGTTCCTGTTCTCGACCTGGACGCCGGATTACCTGGACGCCACCATGTGGTCGGATTACTTCTCGTTCGCCGACGGCGGGCTGTCGAAGCGCATCCGCATGGACATCCCGGAGATCGCCGCGATTGCTCAGCAGGCGGCTGCCGAAACGGATGCGACTGCCCGCACAGCGCTCTACCAGCAGTATCAGACGGCGCACGTGACAGAAGCCGTCTTCGTGCCGCTGTTCCAGCCGCAGCTGCTTTACGCGCTGCGCAGCAGCGTTCAGGGTTTCAGCTTCCATCCTGTTTATTTCCTGGAGTTCTATACGCTGAGCAAGGGCTAGACGACGACTCAGCGCCGGTGCGCCGGGGCGGCGGGACGACCGCCGCCCCGGTCGGCAGCGGAAAGCCCAGGCTGCGATGATCCTTCAGTTCTTCCTCCGCCGGCTGCTCTTCGCGATCCCGATGATGTTCGGGATCTCGCTGGTGCTGTTCCTGCTTTACAACATCGTCCAGGTCGATCCGCTGGTCATGATCGTCGGTGAGCGGGCGATGGACAACCCGGAGATCGTGGCGGCGGCGGTGCAGAAATGGGGGCTGGACCGTCCGGTCTGGGAGCAGTACCTCACCTATGCCGGCAACATGCTTCACGGCGATTTCGGCAGTTCTTTCCTGACCAAACGCCCGGTCCTGGAAGACTTGCAGTTGTTTCTGCCGGCGACCCTCGAACTGGCGCTCAGCTCGCTGGTGTTCGCCATCGCCATCGGCATCCCCCTGGGGGTGATCGCCGGAGTCCGTGCCGGCGGACTGATCGACCGCGCGGCGTGGGGGCTGTCGCTGCTCAACGCCAGCCTGCCGCCGTTCTGGACCGGGCTGATCTTCCTCACCATCTTCTACTATTTTCTGGGTATTGCGCCCGGACCGGGACGGCTCGACCCGCGCATGGCGTTTCCGCCTCGTGTGACCGGGCTGGTCACACTCGACGCAGCGTTCGCCGGTGACTGGGCGGCATTCGCCAACGCCCTGCATCATCTCATGCTTCCCACGCTCATCCTGGGCGGCTTCACGCTGGCGCTGGTGCTGCGTGTGGTGCGGGCGTCGATGATCGAGGAGATGCGCCGCGAATATGTGCGTACGGCGCGCAGCAAGGGACTGCCACCGCGCGCCGTCGTCGTGCATGCGCTGCGCAACACGCTGATCCCGCTGGTCACGCTGCTGGGGCTGGCGTTCGCCGGACTGCTGTCGGGCGCGGTCATGACCGAGACGGTCTTCGACTGGCCCGGACTGGGGACGTATCTGGTGCGGGCGGCGGCGAATCTCGATTATCCCGCCATCCAGGGAGGGACGCTGTTGATTGCGCTGATCTACATCGTCACCAACCTGATCGTCGATTTTCTGTACGGGGTCCTCGATCCCAGAGTGCGGCTGGCATGAGCGCTGCATCTTCGGTCGGGGCGATTCGCCGCGAGGCTCCGCTGTCCCGGCGTATCCTCAAGCACCTGCGCAAGTACCCCTCGCTGTGGATCGGACTGACGATCCTCGTCGCCTTCCTGCTCATGACGCTCTTCGCCGATGTCATCGCGCCGACCGACCCGCTCGCCCAGAATCTGCGTGACCGGCTAGATGCTCCGTCGGCGGCGCACCCGTTCGGCGCGGACGAACTCGGACGCGACATCTACAGCCGGGTGGTGCACGGCGCGCGCATCTCGCTGCCGGCGTCGTTCGTGGTGGTGATCATCTCGGTGGTGGTTGGTGTCCTGCTTGGGGCGGTCGCCGGGTTTTTCGGCGGCGCGCTGGATGCGGCGATCATGCGCACGGCGGACGTGACTCTGGCGTTTCCCTCGGTCGTGCTGGCGCTGGCGATCTCGGCATTCCTGGGACCGGGACTGACCAACGCCATCATCGCTGCGTCGGTCGTCCTGTGGCCCGAATACGCCCGCCTGATGCGCTCGCAAATCCTGGTGGTGCGCGCTCAGGAATATGTGGTCGCCGCCCGTGCCCTGGGCGCGCGGGAAGCGTCCATCCTCTTTCGCCATGTGCTGCCCAACGCCTGGACGCCGCTGATCGTCAAGGCGGCGCTGGATGTCGGCGGCATCATCCTGCTGGTCTCGGCGCTCAGCTTCCTCGGTCTAGGAGTACAGCCGCCCACGCCGGAATGGGGTGCGATGATCGCCCTGGGGCGGACCAAGTTCTTCCAGTGGTGGCTGGCGACCTTCCCCGGACTCGCCATCCTGCTGGTGATCCTCGCCTGCAACCTGATCAGCGAGGGATTGCGCAACTGGCTGGACCCCCACTATTGAGTCTCGGGCTGAGACTGAGTTGAGCCGGCGGGGGACGCAGCGCGCTGACCGAGCGTCGCCAGCAGGACGCCGATCAAGACCAGTGCGCTGCCGACGATCTGCAAGCCGCGTGGGAGTTGCCCGAAGAGCAGGGCGGCAGCGATGGCGCTGAAGATCGGTTCCATCTGCGTGGCGATGCTGATGTAGGTGGCGTTCAGGTAGCGCAGCGCATAGTTGAAGGACGTGTGTCCGATCAGCTGCGGCGCGAGCGCCAGCAGGGCGATCAGCACATAACCCGTAGGTGAGTAGCCTGTGAAGCTCGCTCCACTCAGGGCTGCCAGCAGCACCAGGAAGACCGCCGCGATGCTGTAGACCAGCCAGATGTAAGGCAAAAGGCTGAGTTTGGCGCGCACCCGCCTGCCCGTCACCAGATACAGGGCGAAGGAGACCGCTCCTGCCAGCGCCAGCAGCGCTCCGGTGGATGCCGTGTTCGCCTCGCCGGCGGCAGGGTCGCCCGCCAGCCCGATCACAACGCCGCCGCCGATGGCGACGATCAATCCGACGATGACCAGCGGACGGGGGAGGACCCGCAGCAGCAGAAATTCCAGCAGGGCGACCCACAGCGGACCGGTGCTGACCATGACCACGCTGATCAGCACGCTGGTGAACTCCAGCGAGGCGATCCAGGTGGCGAAGTGAATCGCCAGCCAGAACCCCGCGCCCGCCCCCAGCAGTAAGTCGGCACGGCTGAGCGCCCTCAGCTGCGCGCGAGGATCCTCCGTGCCCCCACGCCGCAGGAGGAAAGGGGTCAGCAGCAGCGCGGCGATACTCAGCCGCCCGGCGGCGATCACCGAGGACGGGACGCCCTCCTGAAGGGCATAGGTGATCAGGATGGCGCCGCTGGAAGCCGCCAGCACGCCGATGATCAGCATCAGATAGACGCGGGGCGACGCTGCGTGGATCATTGGGGGCAGCCTTTCTGCGCGTGCACAGGGGGTGTGAGCAGCCGCATAGTCTACCGGGAAAAGCCTGAGTGTTCCATGAGACCCTGTACTCAAGACCAGTTTTTCCGGTCGGACGTGTGAAAAGCGGGCGCGCCCGTGCTACAATGAGGCTTCCTAGGGATTGGTAACAACTGAACTGAAGGAGTAGCGGTCATGGCTTTCACCCTCCCTGATCTTTCGTATGCTGAAGATGCGCTCGAGCCGCATGTCGACGCTCTGACGATGAACATTCATCGGACCAAGCACCACAATGCTTATGTCACAAATCTGAACAAGGCGCTTGAAGCGCACCCCGACCTTCAAAGCAAGACCCTGGAAGAGCTGCTGGTCAGCCTCGCCAACCTGCCGGAGAGCATTCGCGGCGCGGTGCGCAACAACGGCGGCGGTCACTGGAATCATACCCTCTTCTGGCAGGTGATGAGTCCGAATGGCGGCGGCGAACCCGCCGGCGACCTGGGCGCGGCGATCACCCGTGATTTCGGTTCCTTCCAGGCGTTCAAGGATCAGTTCAAGGCGGCGGCTGTGAGTCGTTTCGGCAGCGGCTGGGCGTGGCTGGTGGCGGCGGCAGACGGCAAGCTGAGCATTGAATCCACGCCGAACCAGGATAACCCGGCGATGGAAGGTCGCAAGGCGATCCTCGGTCTGGATGTGTGGGAGCACGCCTATTACCTGAAGTATCAGAACCGCCGTCCCGACTACATCGAAGCCTGGTGGAACGTCGTCAACTGGGCAGAAGTCGCCAGTCGCTACGCTGCGCGCTAGGACTGTTTTTGCCCGGCTCCCGTGCGTAGTAAACACGGGAGCCGGTTCTTTTTGAGGCGCATATGAGTCGTTTCCCCGTCCGGGCAGCTTTCGTGCTGGTGTTTCTGCTTTCGATCAGCGGTATTGCCGCATCACCAATGGCGCGCACGGACAACCCGCCGCCTCCGCCGCTCACCACGCTCCCTGCCCCCGCCGAAGATTGGTCGTTCCCGCTGCCGCTGCGGCTGATTGTCGGCGATGCGCAGGACCCGGCGCTGGCGATGGCGCGCGTCGTCGCCTATTTCGATGAGAATGCAGAAGCGCTGGCGCGGGCGTTTGGCACGAGCAGTCGTCAGGAGACCGCAGCCGTCTATGCCATGCAGTTGGTGCATCGGCATGCGCCCTACGGTCCGACCAACCATTTCCCCAGCGACATCCTCGACTACGCGACGACGCAGGCGTACACCCACTGCGGCACGAGCGTCGCTGCGCAGTCCCACATCGCCGAAGCGCTGGGGCTGCACTGGCGAATGATCCTGATCGAAAATGGCGATCACATCTGGCTGGAGGCGCTGGTTGATGGAAACTGGCAGATCTACGACGCCACCACCAATCTGGTCATCAACCGCCCAATGGAAGAACTGCTGCAGGGTCTGCCCCGAAGCTACCGGCAGTACCGCCAGTCCACTGAGATCCTGAACTGCGAAGCGTGCCGGTTGAATCTGCGCCAGGGCACATCGCTGACCCGCCTTTCCTGGGAGATGTACGCCGCCGGGCTGGACTGGACGCCGCGCGCGCCGATCGTGTTGTGGAGCGAGAGTCCAGCAGCGACCAGCGAAGCGGGCGCGTAATCCGCGCAGGATTTCACAATGAAGGGTAAAGGCGCTACAATCGGCAGCGCTTTTTTGTTTCTATAGAGGTGCAAAGGTCCATCCTATCATGGCTGAATTTCGCATTGAAAAAGACTCGCTCGGCGAGGTGAAGGTCCCGGCGACTGCGCTTTACGGCGCGCAGACCCAGCGCGCGGTCCTGAATTTCCCGGTCAGCGGCTTGCGACCGTATCCGGCGTTCGTCTGGTCGATGGTCATGATCAAGCGCGCCGCCGCCGAGGTCCACAAGGAGCTGGGGCTGCTTGATCCGAAAGTCGCCGATGCTATCATCCAGGCGTCGGAAGAAGTGTTCAGCGGACAGCACGCCGATCAGTTCGTGGTCGATCCGTTCCAGGCAGGCGCTGGAACGTCGCACAACATGAACTGCAATGAAGTCCTCGCCAATCGCGCCAACCAGATTCTCGGCGTAGACATCAGCGATCCCAAGAAGCCGGTCAACCCCAACGATCACGTCAACATGGCACAGAGCACCAACGACACCATCCCGACGGCGATACGCCTCGGCGTACTGTGGCGATTGGATGAGTTGATCGCCACGCTCAGGCGCTGCGCCGACGCTTTCGCCGCTAAGGCGCAGGAGTGGGACGGCATCGTCAAGAGCGGGCGCACGCACCTGCAGGACGCAGTGCCGATCCGCCTGGGGCAGGAAGTGGGCGCATGGGCGAAGGCGCTGTATCGCGGCATCGAGAAGATCGAAGCCGCTGCCGAGGGGCTGCGGCGCATGGGGATCGGCGGCACGGCGAACGGAACCGGCTTGAACGCGCATCCGGAGTATCACAGCCGGATGGTCGCCAAGATGAGCGCTCTCACCGGCTTGAAGCTTTACGAGAGCGACGATCTGTTCGAATCGATGCAGTCGATGGGCGATGCTGTCTTCTTCAGCGGGGCGGTGCGCGCGGTAGCGCAGGACTTGATCCGCATCGCTAACGACATCCGCCTGCTTTCTAGCGGACCGACGACCGGCTTGGCGGAGATGACCTGCCCGCCGGTGCAGCCGGGATCATCGATCATGCCGGGCAAAGTCAACCCGGTGCTGGCGGAGATGCTGAATCAGTCGATGTTCCACGTGATGGGCTGTGACCTGACAGTGATGATGGCGGGGCAGGCGGGTCAGCTCGAACTCAACGTCATGATGCCGATCATCGCCCACAACCTGAATGAGATGATGCAGGTCATGATCGGGTCGGTCAACGCCTTCACCGACAAGCTGGTCGTCGGGCTGATCGCCAACCCGGAACGCGCCGAAGCCTGGTTGGCGCGCAACCCCATCCTGGTGACCGCGCTCAACCCGATCATCGGCTACCTGAAGGGTGCTGAAGTCGCCAAGAAGTCGCTGGCGGAAAACAAGAGCATCATCGAGGTCGTCGTTGAACTCGGCTACATGACCGAGGCGGACGCTCGCGCCGCGCTTGACGCCGGCAAGATGACCGAGGGCGGGATTCAGGGCGTGGCTGCCGGCGGCTGACGCCAGATTGCGGTCTTGTAACAATTCGTAAATCGTTCTGCCTGAATTGTGGCTGCCCGGTTGGGAGGGCAGCCACAATTCAGGTATACTACCCGGCTAACGCGGCGTAACCAATCGAAACAAGGCGCTCTTCGCTCGTGGCGACCCGAAAACTTGGAAAATACGAAGTCATCGAACGCCTTGGGCGTGGTGGCATGGCAGAAGTCTATCGTGCCTATCATCCCAGCCTGGATCGGTTTGTGGCGATCAAGGTGCTGCATCCATTCCTCGCCGATGATCCCGAATTCAAGAGCCGTTTCGAGAAGGAAGCCCGCAATATCGCCCGGCTGAAGCACCCGAACATCGTCGCCGTCTACGACTTCGAGAACGACGCCGCCAGCGAGAGCTACTACATGGTGATGGAGCTGATCGAGGGCATGACGCTCAAGGACATGCTCTATCAGCTTTCCGAGCGCGGCGAGCACCTGTCCCTGCGCGACGCCATTCGCATCGCGCGAGAAGCGGCGTCGGCGCTGGCTTATGCCCACAATCAGGGGATGATCCACCGCGATGTGAAGCCCGCCAACCTGATGATGGATCGCGACAACCGAGTCATCCTGACCGACTTCGGCATCGCCAAGATCGTCACCGGCGCGCAGTTCACCGCCAGCGGCGGCATGGTTGGCACACCCGCCTACATGGCTCCAGAGCAGGGGTTGGGCGAACAGGGTGACGAGCGCAGCGACATGTACTCGCTGGGAATCATCCTGTTTCAGATGGTGACGGGTTCGCTGCCTTACGAAGCGGAAACCCCACTCGCCATCATTCTGAAACACCTCAACGAACCGGTGCCTTCGGCGCGGGCGTTCAATGCCGATGTGCCGGCGGCGGTCGATCAGATCATCCAGCGGCTTCTGGCGAAACAACCCGACGACCGCTACCAGACAGCGGCAGCACTGATCGCCGACCTGGAGCGCATCGAACGGGCGCTGGAGGCGGATCCGTCCGGCAAGCATATCGACGAACACGACACGCTCGATCTGGGCATCAGGGCGACGAATACCGGAGAAACGCCCGCCGTGCGCGCTTCCGCCGAAGTCGCCGCCGCCGGTGGTCAGTCGCGCGGCGGGGGATTCGGACGCTGGCTGCCCTGGATTCTGCTGCTGATCGTCCTGCTGGGCGGTTCGCTGTTGGTGGCGGCGCAGGCTCCGGGCGGAATCGGCGGGCTGCTGGGATTGACCAGCCCGACTCCGACGGCGACGGAAACCCTTCCACCCACGCTGACCGAGACGCTGCTGCCGCCGACCGAGACGGCTACGTCTTCTGCGACTCCTACCCCGACGCTGACCGATACGCCTGTGCCCAGCCCTACGACGACTCTGACCATCACGCCGACGTTTACGCCGACGCCAACAGACACAGCGACGCTGACTCCCAGCCCGACCCGCACTGACTCGCCGACGCCGACGAATACAGCGACTCTGACCCCGACGGCGACGAACACCGAAACCCCGCTGCCGAGCGCGACGCCGACGAACACGCAGACACCAACCCCGACATTTACCCTGACGCCATCGCTGACTCCTTCGCCGACGCCATCGCCGACGATCACGCCCTCGCGCACGCTTCCGCCGACTCGGACGCCGACGCCTTCGGCGACCTATACGCCGTCAATTACCTATACGCCGTCGATCACGCCGTCGCCGACGCTGGATGTGACGCAGACGTTGATTCAGGCGACGCTCCTCTCGGAATTCCAGACGGCGACCGCCTCGGCGTGTAACTTCGACTACGCCGTCGTCTCGCAGGAGCCGGCAGATGCCACGTTCATTCAGGCGGGGACGAGTTTCACGCGCGTGATCACCCTGCGGAATACCGGTGACTGTGCCTGGGAGCGGCTGTCTGCGCTCAATTATGTGAGCGGCGAGAACTTCAACATCGGGGCGCGGCTGGTCATCCGTGATCGCGTCGAGATCGGCGAGCAGGTGACGCTGACCATCACGGGTCAGGCTCCACAGAGCAATGGGCTGCTCTCCGGCTTGTTCGAGCTGCGGACCCCCGGGCAGCTGCTGATCGGCGAACCGCTTTATCTCTCGATCAACGTGTTTGGAGCGTGAGCATGATCACACGACAGGATGCCTGGACGCTGGTGTGCGAGTATACGCAGAGCGAATCGCTGCGCCGTCACATGCTGGCGGTGGAATCGGCGATGCGCGCCTATGCGCCGCGCTTTGCGGGCGACATCGACCTGTGGGGGATCACCGGCTTGCTGCATGACTTCGATTACGAGCAGAATCCTGATGTCGCCGTCGAAGGACATCCGGTCGTCGGCTCGCGCATCCTGCGCCAGCGCGGCGTGCCGGAAGAGATCATCCGGGCAATCCTGTCGCACGCGCCGGAGATCACCGGCATTCAGCCGGAATCTCCGATGGAGAAGACGCTGTACGCCGTCGATGAACTGACCGGGTTCATCATCGCTGTGGCGCTGGTCCGCCCGTCGAAGAGCGTGATCGATGTCGAACCGAAGTCGATCAGGAAAAAGTGGAAGGACAAGCTCTTCGCCGCGCCGGTGGATCGTGCGCACATCGAGGAAGCCTCGGCGGCGCTCGGTGTGCCGCTGGATGAGCATATTCAGGTCGTGCTGGAGGCGATGAAGGCGGATGCGGCGGCGCTGGGATTGAGCGGCGTGGACTCTGCGCCGGCAGAATGAATGACCATGAAGGCAAAATTGTTATAGAATAAAATCGAAACCTATTGCACCGGACTCTGTTCCGGATAAAGGAGGCTTCCTGTGATCAACCAGAGTGATGTTCAGGGTCGGCTTCGTTTACTGCGTTACGGCTTGGTGGTGATGGTCATCGTCGCGTTCCTGGTGGCGCTGCTGGCGCCGTACAGCGCGACTGCGCCGGTGGCGAATGCCGCCGGGACCACCCCCATCCAGATCACCGATTTTCTGGGGAATGCGCTGCTCTATGCGGTCATCGTGGCGGTACTGGCGGTCGTCGTGTACGTCGTCTACACCATGATGATCCGGCGCGGTTCCGGCGGCTAAAAGTCCTTCTTCCGAAACAGCAATGCGACACAAGGGGCGGCGCACACGCACCGCCTCTTGTGTTTATGGTCAGCACTGATGCTGCCTCACGTCTGGACGTAGACCGGCGTGCCGAAATCGGTGAAGCTGTAGAACCATTCCGCTTCC